>CAJXAC010000001.1 GCA_913050035.1 uncultured Gammaproteobacteria bacterium
TGCAAACCTTCGTTCAGTGATCCTGAGCGGAAACCGCCCAGATCTAGCGTGACGAAACGATAGCCCAGTGCTTTGATGCGCTGCTCGAGCGTAGCGTGATGCTCTGCTGCAAGCGCGAATTCGGCAGGCAGCACCTCGAGGCGGGCCACATCGCCATGATGGCGCACCCGAAACTGAGAAAAGCCGAGTTCTGCCAGAATGTCTTCGGCGGCCTCAACCTGAGCTAACAATTCTTGATTGATCGCGGTGCCGTAGGGAAAGCGGCTGGACAAGCAAGCGGCCTGGGGTTTGTCGGCATTTTCTAGCCCAAGGGCTGTGGCCAGGGCACGGATATCAGCTTTGTGAAAGCCGCTTTCGACCAAGGGCGAGCGCACGTTGTGGTTCTCTGCGGCCACCAGTCCGGGGCGGTGGTCGCCGAGGTCATCTAGATTGGTGCCGTTAGCAATGACCGCCATGCCCCGAGCCTCGGCGATTTGCTGCAGTTCAGTATATAGCGAGGTTTTGCAGTGAAAGCAGCGATTGGTTGGGTTGGCACGATAATCTGCTTTGTTTAGCTCGTCGGTGACTATGACCTCATGGGCGATGCCCCAATCGTCGCTCAGGCGTCTGGAAAGTTCCAAGTCGGTACGTTTAAGACTGGCGGAACCTGAGGTAACCGCGAGTGCCTTGGTACCCAAAACTTGCCCGGCCACATAGGCTACCAACGAACTGTCTATGCCGCCAGAGAAAGCCACAATGACCGTTTCGTAGCTGGCAATAATGTCCTGCAGATGTTGGTACTTATGGTTCAGTTCTGGGGTCATGCTTTATTCCAGTCGGTTGATGCGGTTGGCTAAAAAGCCGGCACCAAAGCCATTATCAATGTTTACAACCGAAATGCCGGATGCGCAACTGGTAAGCATACCCAGCAGCGCGGCAACACCGTCAAACGCCGCACCGTAGCCGACACTGGTGGGTACCGCGATGACCGGTTTGTCTACTAAGCCACCAACGACGCTGGGCAGTGCTCCTTCCATGCCCGCCACCACGATCAGCACTTTAGCGGTACGCAGTTCATCAATCCGTGCCAGCAGCCGGTGTAATCCAGCCACTCCCACATCGTTGATGCGCATAACTGGATTGCCATAAAACTCGGCGGTGAGTGCCGCTTCCTCAGCCACTGCCATATCCGATGTGCCCGCAGTAACGACCGCTATGGTGGAAGTTTGCGGCTCCGGTGCTGTGGCGTGCCAGGTCAGCAACTGCGCGTGGCTGTGGTATTGCGCATCTGCGGGTAGATTGGTCAGGGCGGCATAGGCATCGGCGCTGAGGCGAGTGGCTAAAACGCTGCTGCCCCGGGCGCGCATATGCGCAAAGATCTCGGCGATTTGTTCTGGCGTTTTACCAGCGGCGTAAATCACCTCGGCGCTGCCCGTGCGTTGCTCGCGATGATTGTCCACCACGGTATGACCGAGGTCGCTGAAGTAATGTTCGCGAATTTGTGCTTCGGCCTCGGCAATCGACAGATCACCGCTTTGTAATTGGTTGAGGATGCTGTCGATGCTCATTACTGTGGCTGCTCGTTCCGCTTAGGCGTCGTTGACGATGCCCTGACTGCGCAGCTCAGCGATTTCTTCTGCACCGAAACCCGCGTTTTCCAGGACTTGTTGCGTGTGTTCACCCAGTAATGGCGAGGGACCTTGTGGCTTCACATCGGCAGTGGAGAAGCGCATAGGGATATTTACTGTGGTGTAGTCGCCCAGTTGCGGATGGCTAATGGTCGGGAACATACCCAACTCTTGAGCGTGTTGGTCTTGGGGTACTTCGTGTAGGCCCATAACCGGACCCCAGATCAGGCCGGCGTCGTCAAAAATTTTGCCCCATTCGTCGCGACTCTTTGCTGCCAGAGCATTGTCGATTAAATCAATCAGCTCGCCCATATTTTTGTAGCGCGCCGATGGATCAACAAAGCGCGGGTCGTCCATTAATTCTTCGCAGCCTAAACATTTGACCAAACGTGGCCAGTAGGCGGCGTCTGGCATCATATTGAAGACCACCCACTTGCCGTCGCCACAGGGAAAGCGATTGGCGCAGATTGCCAGCATCTGGTGGCGTGGCCGGCGTCTTACCGGGGCGTGATCCATTGCGGTAACTGAATAATCAGTCGCTTGAGTCCATACCGCTGTTTCATACAACGAGGTTTCCACTGCCTGGCCTTGGCCGGTTTTTTCCGCCATGCGCAACGCGCCGAGAATCGCCCCCACCATGGCTAAGCCTGTGGTGTGATCGCCTTGCGCTGGGCGGGCCATGGGAACTACACCGTCATCGCCTTCGCGGGATGCATCATATAGCCCGGAGCGGCCAAAGAAGGCTGTAACGTCATAGCCCGGGCGCCATGCATCCGGGCCACTGGTGCCGTAGCCGGTGAGGGTGGCGTGCACCAGCTTGGGATTGATTTTGAACAGAGTCTCGGGTTCCAGACCAAATTTCTGTTGTCGTGCGGTTAACAGATTGCACATAAAAATATCGGCTTTGGCGACCAATTTACGCACCAGATCTGCACCCTCGGGTTGGTCTAACGCCACGGCTATAGATTGCTTGCCGCGATTATCGACGTCGAATTGGAAGTCGTAATTTTTTAGGTCTTCACTGAGATCCGGATTTTTTACTGGTCGACCCATGTCGCGCATGGGATCGCCGGTCAACGGTTCGATCTTGATTACAGTGGCGCCCATATCAGCCAGCACGGCAGCGGCGCTGGGCGCAGCCATCCAGTTATCTATTTCCAAAACAACAACGTCGTCGAGCGGTGCGGCCATTCTCCATTCCCCAAAATTCGCGGACTTGGATTACAACCAAGGCGTGACGGATACGCAAGTCTTGTGTGTTGTGGAGCGCGCCTTAAACAGCGCTGAGGGCAAGGATTTGGGGTGAAACGGTCAGCACGCTGACGTCAGTTCAACAATATGCTGATGGCTGCGCCGGTGTTACGGGCTCTGTGTTAATATGGGTTTTTACTCTTCTAGGTTACCAGGTGCAAAAGCCGAAGCGGTTTCTGGGCTGGAGAATGGTTCTGGTCGCGTTTTCGGTGGACTTTGTAGCGGTCGGCTTTTTCTTCTATTCCTACGGTGTTTTCTTTAATGCGATTGCCAAAGAATTTGGCGACTCAGACCTGGGTGCTACGCTGGGTTCGCATCTTGGTGCGTCACTGGGCTTGACTATAACCCATGCGGTTGGAGCCGTTGCCGCACCCCTAGTGGGCCGCGCGCTAGATCGTTTCCCATTGCGACGAGTCATGGCAGCCGGTGCTTTATCCATGTCCTCAGGTTTTTTGCTGCTTTCCCAAGTGAATTCACTGCTGCAATTCTACTTGGTCATTGGCGTGTTCATTGGTTTTGGTGCCAGCAGTATGGGCCACCTAGCCACCAGTAAGTTGGTCGCTAATTGGTTCGATAAACGTCGTGGTATGGCGTTGGGTATCGCCGCAGCCGGTGTTTCGCTGTCTGGAGTAGTGATGCCTAATGTCAGTGCCTACTTGGTCGAGGGCTTTGATTGGCGAACGGGCTTTCTGGTTTTTGGGTTGTTCACCATGTTCATCGTTGTGCCTTTGGTCTTACGGCTGGTTATTTCTCGGCCTGAGGATGTGGGCTTGCGGCCAGACGGTGCGTTGCCGCTGCCCGCGGGGAGTCCGGTTATGCCAGCACCGCGCATTGGTATGCGTGATGTGATCAGAGAACGGAATTTCTGGGTCATTGTGGCCGCGTTCTCTTTGCTATTTTGCTCTATGAGCGCAACGTTGACCCATATGATTCCGCGTTTGGTTGACCTCGGGATCAGTCTTGCAGACGCCGCTAAGGTTATGTCGGTGTGCGCGGGTATTGGTGTCTTTGGCAAGCTTGGCTTTGGCTGGATTGCCGATCGGCAGCCGGTGCGTAGGGTGGTGGTGCTGGTAATTATTCTTCAGTTCCTAGGCCAGTTTTTGATGTTTACCAATGACGGGTTGTTGTTCTTCACCGTTGGCGCCGCGATTTTTGGTTTGGGCGTTGGTGGTGTTATTCCCATGCAAGGCGCCATTGTTGGCGCGACCTTTGGTCGTGAACGTTTTGGCGCGGTGCTAGGCTTGATGCGACCGGCAATGTTTCCAATTCAAATCATAGGGGTGCCTTTCGCTGGCTGGGTCTACGATGTTTATAGTTCTTATGACCCCGCCTTTATGGTGTTTTTGTGTCTCTACGTTGGGTCGGCTGTGGCGATCTCATTTTATCGCGCGGCCCCGAAAGCGGTTGCGGCTCAGTAAAAGTATGTTTTCAACAGATCCAACTGCAATGAACCGCTGAACTGGCAGCGTAAATTTAACGCCTCGCTCAATACCTGCTCTGCGATATAGGGCTCGAAACTACTGCGGTTGAATGGTGCGATATCGGTAAATTCCAGTTCAATGGAATAGCCCTGATTTACCGGTAACACCGTGACGGTGCTTTGAGGAATGACTTCTTGTAACTCTGCGAGTAAGGCGCTCTTACTGTCGCGGCTGGGGATGACCCCCCGTGCCAGGTACTTTAGCGTACAACCGGTTTTAGCCACGTCTGTCTCTCTGTGTTTGGGTCTAGTGCAGCGCAGTGTGCCTATGCTTTGCTGCACTGAAAAGAAAAAGCCGCATAATCGTGCAAACCGGGGATTGCGGTGGCGAAACTTAGCTTGGCTGCTTTGAAAGGATGGTCGGTGGCTTTGCAAACCAAAAGCATAGTCCGCCGGCTAAAGAACACAGCGCCATAATGGTGAAGGCCAGCTCGTAATTGCCATAGAGGTCGTATAATACTCCGCAAGCAATGGGTCCTATGGTCATGCCGATCATGACGATCAGTGACGAGATGCCCATGATGGTGCCAAACGACTTGGGGCCGAAATAGTCGGCGCGCAGAGCCACCATCAAAGGCCCGCGAATGCCCCAAGCAAAGCCATGGAATAAGGCAAAGCCAAGAATCCAAATGGGGCTGCTGGCGTAGGTCACCATGAGCAAGCCGACGCAATGACCGGCCATGCAGAGCACGCAAATAAAACTTTTCTCATAGCGGTCGCCAAGAATGCCGCCCAGCAGCAAGCCGCCCATTTGTATGCCGGTCATTAGTGCAAACGCCAGGCCGGCCTGCACCGGCGTATAACCTAAGCCATTAGTTAGGTGTGGAATTAAGTGAGCCAGCATGGACGATACGGTCAGCAGCGACAGGCCGTGGCCAATGGAAATCAGCCAAAAAGAAGGCTCTCGCACGGCTTGGCGCCAAGACAGACTAACTTGTGGCACAAACCCTGTTGTGGTTTCGGCGGCCGCGTTATCAGTGCTATTGCTGATGCCGTCCGGTACCTCGCCATAGTCTTCAGGTCGGTGGCGAATTAATGCCACCATGGGCAAGCCCAACGCCAACACGGCAATGCCAGAATACAGTGCCATGGCGCGCCAACCAAAAAACTCTAAACCCAGTACGACCAGTGGCACGCACAAACCACCGATCGAGAAACCGAATTGTGACCAGGCGATGGCTTTGGCGCGGTGTTGGTCGAACCAGCTGACGATCGCCACCATCAGGGTCGCAAAACCGCCAAGACTCGAACCCAGAGCGATGAGAATGAAGGCGATAAAGTAGCTGGTAATGCTCTGCACTTGGCTGAATAAGAAGAAACCCAGACCAAAAATTACGGTGCCAATGATAAGAATTAAGCGCGGGCCGTAGCGGTCTACGAGCCAGCCCTGGAGGGGTCCGAGCAGGCCACTTTCCAACCGCGTTAGGGCAAATGCTAGGGACAGTATCGACATGCTCCAGCCGAATTCATCCTGCAGATGCAGGGTATATGCGCCGTAGGAGTGCATCCAGGTCATGGCCGCAAGCCATTGTACGCCGGCGCAGGCCAGTACGATCCACCAGCCGTAGAACACCTTGCCATTGGGACGAAACAGGGCATTCATCCTGGGTTTAACCGTCGATAGTTTTTGCAGCATCGCCGCATCATACGTTATGCGCCGCGCCGCTGTTATAGTGACGGGAGTTGTTGCCCTAACGCGCCATGAAAAAATGAAATACCCACCCGTTCCAACCCCCAATAGCGTGCGCCAGGCTCTGGTGTTGTCTGGTGGTGGCGCCCGTGCGGCCTACCAAGTTGGATGCCTACGTCATATTGCCAAAGCCATTCCAGAGTATCGGCCGAAAATTCTTACCGGGGTATCTGCTGGGGCTATTAATGCGGCGCAGCTGGCGGCGTATCGAGGTGATTGGTCGGATGCAGTGGAGCGATTGAGCGAGCTGTGGCTGAGCCTGGAGACTAATAAGGTCTACCACGCTGATTTTCGACACGTATCGCGGCGGGTATTGCATTGGGGGCTGCGCGTACTCAGTGGCGGTCGGCTGGGCCGGGGAGACGTGCGCGGTATGGTGGACAGCGCGCCGCTGCAGCAATTTTTGCATACCCATCTGTTAGAAGAAGACGGCTGCATTGTGGGTATAAACGAAAATCTGCAGGAAGCAGTGATTGATGCAGTGGCGATTATTACCACAAATTATGCCAGCGGCCGTTCCGAGGCGTGGGTACAGAGCGTTAACGAAAATCTCTGGCAAAAGGGCCAACTAACCAGCAAGTCGGCGGAACTTACGGTGCCGCACATTCTTGCCTCAGCGGCGCTACCTATGTTCTTCCCGGCGATATCTCTGAATGGGCAATGGCACGGCGACGGTGGTATTCGCTTGAGCGCGCCATTATCGCCGGCTATGCATTTGGGCGCCGAGCGTATTCTCGCGGTATCGCCCCGTGCCGCTGAGGGTGGTCAGAGCGACTCGGTGAGTGAACCGTATCCGTCGCCCGCGCAAATTGCCGGGGTGTTGTTGAATTCAGTATTTCTCGATTTACTAGACTTCGACGCGCTGCAGATGCAGCGTATTAATGACCTACTGGCACAAATCCCATCTGCCCAGTGGGACGGGTTTAGGCCTGTAGATGTGTTGGTGCTGCGCCCCAAAGAAGATCTGGGTGAGCTGGCTCGTGCCCATGAGTTGGAGTTGCCAAAAGCATTTCGTTTTTTTGGTCAGGGCCTAGGCAATAAACGTGAGCCCAGCGCGGATGCGCTAAGTATGGTGATGTTTGAGCCTGAATATTTACGCTTATTGATGCTGTTGGGCGAACAAGATACTGCCGCGCGCAGCGAAGAAATACGCGATTTTTTGCTGGCTCAGCCGAACGAAGAAAGTGATGACTGATGCCACGGCCATTTATAACTATGTGCCAATTAATGATTCTATCGCCTCATCTGGTCAGCCTCAGCGCGAGCAATTTCAGGCGATCAAAACGCAGGTTTTGATGTGCTGCTTATTTCGCCCTGACAAATGAGCAAATCTGCTGAACGAGGCTCAGTTCATTATGCAATTCGCGTAATAGGTTACTGTGCCCGGCCAATCAGAGAATACGCCGCTTACCCCAATCTCCTGGGCGAGTACCTCTAAGGTTTCAAGCATTAGCCCGGGAGTGTCGCCATAAACCGCTTTGGTGGCTCGTGCCGATTCAAACGTCCAGGTGATTATTTTCAGTCCCGACGCCTTCGCGGCTTTGGCGAAAGCGGTGGGTTCTATTTGCCCATTCGAGTTTTGTTGCACCAACATAGGTATGGGCGGTGCAATTATATGTAAGCCTTCTGCTTGCAGAGACTGTAGCTCTGCCAAAGAGAGTGGCACAAGCTGTCGTTGTCGCGGCACTAGCCAAATTATTTGCTGAGCGTATTGCGGGTGGTTTTCGATCCAGTATCTAATGTCGTCGATGTTGAAGGACTGGGGGTAGACCTGATTTATCGGTACGTCTGCCTGCTGATATTCGGTCAGTAATTTTTTGGCGTAGTCCTGCTGGCTGAAGCCATTGAATGGCATGGGTACTTCTGGGCGCTTCAGTTCCGGCGTAAAGGCCGCACCGAGATCGCGGATCAGTTCGATGCTGTCGCGATGACTCATTACCATGCCGCATTGATTCGGTTGATCAATTACTGGGCTGTCTAATGGGGCCAGAAAATCGTCAACACTGGTCGCTTGACTGTTCTTAACGTCAGGGCGCGCGCACAGGGTTTTAAACTCCGCCAGCGTGATGTCGCTGGTACAGCATTGGGCGCTGGCTGGTTCGCCCTGTTGGGCTGGAGTGAATGGCTGTCTGCAGGTGTTGGCCAGCTCAGTTTGCAGAATATTGGTCGAACTGGCCAAATCGCATTGGGAGTGTCTGCATACCAACTCTAGGTCTTTAGTAAAGGTAACGTCGCACTCAATAATACCTGCGCCCATGTTGGCGGCTGCGATATAGCCCTCGCGACTGTGCTCAGGGTAGCCCAATGGAGCGCCGCGATGAGCGATGGCAAACTCGGTTGGGTAGAACGGCCCGCTGGCACAGTTTTGCAACTGGTCTTTGAGAGCGCCGGCGGGTAAGTCGGCAGCGAGGGTTAACGCTCGATTGGTTGGGTCGACTTTGGCCTGGGCAGCGCCTGCTGCGAGCATTAGCATGGCTAAAAGACTAAAGTGGCGGTGCTTCACCGGCATCTCCCCTGTGCAGTGTGCAACATAGAAAGTCACAGGCTACCACGCCGGCGCTGAAGGATTTCTGTGAAGTTGCTACAAGTTCGGTTCAGCGAACCATCTGGTAAGTAAGGCGCAACCCTATGAAAACTCTAGTGCTACAAAGTGCTGCAGATCAACGACCCGAATGGATGCAGCGCTGTCTCGCCAGTGTGCAAAGTTGGGCGGCAGTAGCCCATTACGAATACCTTTTTTTGGGCGATGACTTGTTTGAGTTCGTTCCTGCTTGGTATCTGGATAAATGCGGCGAAAAGTTACCGGTAGCAACAGATCTGGCGCGGCTACTGTGGATGCAGCAATTGTTGCGAGAGAAGGCAGCGGACTGTGTTATCTGGTTGGATGCGGATGTATTGGTATTCGCCCCACACTTGCGTATAGCTCCCCGGACGACTTGTCTTTTCGGTTATGAATATTGGGTGCAACGCAAGCGCGGCAAAACCGGTTTTGAGGTGCGCGGTAATGTGCACAATGCGGTGGCAGCATTTCGCCAAGATTGTCCGATCTTGCCGTTTTTAATTGAGGTAATTCAACGACTTATGCGGCGCGCGGATCCCCAGCACATAGCGCCCCAGATGATGGGGCCTAAGTTACTGAGTCATCTGCACAATACGGTGGACTTTGAACTCGCTCGGGCGGTCGGTGCGGTATCGCCCGAGATGCTGCGCGAACTGGCTGATACACCCGGTGACGCCATGCAGTTATGGTCTTCGCGTGTGCAAGAGCCGATGCTAGCGGCTAACTTGGCCGCCTCCACGGCGGTTGAGCTTGCTGCAGAACCAGCGGCCGTTGAGGCCTCTTTGCATGCAGCGATCGATGTATTGCTGTCGTGCGCTGACGGGTTTATTGGCGCTGAGTCCTTGGTCAAGTCTTGAACAACCGTTGCAGCTTCCATAGGGTTAGGCCCCAGTTTTTATCTATAACAGGAGCTCTCCATGTCTAACCCTGCACTGGAAAATGCGATTACTACACTGAATGCCAAAATTGGTCAGCCCTCTGAACCTACGGACTGGTTTGAAATCACTCAGGATCGGGTTAATGGCTTTGCCGATGCAACCTTGGACCAACAGTGGATTCACACTGACCCAGAGCGTGCTAAAGCTGGACCCTTTGGTGCACCGATTGCCCATGGTCAGCTGACCATGTCGCTGATGAGTTTTTTACCGGGTGGTGAAGGCGTTGGTTTGCCGGTGCTTGACGGCATGAAGATGGGTATCAACTACGGCTGGAATAAAGTTCGATTTATGTCGCCGGTGCAGGTTGGCGCAAAAATTCGCACCCGCGGCAAACTGGTTAGCGTTGAAGAAAAGGGCGGCATGCTCGAAGTCATCAACGAAATGACCGTGGAGATCGACGGCACTGACAAGCCGGCGTGCGTAGCGGAGAGCGTGCTGCGCATCGTTTTTTAAATCGGCCCTAGAACTGAGGTGGTTATGCATATAGGGGTTTGCGTTGCGTCCCACATTAACGACGTGGGTTATGTGGTTCGGGCCGAAGAATTGGGCTATAGCCATGCGTGGATGGCGGATTCCCAGATGCTTTGGTCCGATTGTTTTGCCACCCTTGCGTTGGTGGCGGATCGAACGTCGCGCATAAATATTGGTACCGGTGTGGCGATCTCTGGCACTCGTCCAGCGCCGGTAAATGCTGCGGGCATTGCCACCATAAACGCGCTGGCGCCCGGGCGAACTTTTTTTGGCGTTGGCGCAGGTAATACCGCGATGCGGGTTATGGGGTTACCGCCTCAGCGTATTGCGGAATTCGAGACCTATCTGCAGACCCTCGCACCTTTGCTCAAAGGCGAAGAAGCCTGGTACCAATATGCTGATCAGAATTTGCCGATTCGGCACATCATGCCGGATCGCGGGTTTGTCAACTTTGCAGATGAAATCCCGCTGTACGTGTCGGGTTTTGGGCCTAAATCTCTGGCACTGGCAGGACGCTATGGTCACGGTGCTGTGCTAGGCGCGGCAAATCCCAGTGCCATGCTGGGTACTTGGCATATGCTGGCTGAGGGCGCACGTGCTGCGGGGCGCGATCTGCGCTCGCCGGACAACCCAAGCGGGGAAGACTTTTACACCACGGCGTTGACCACCATGGTGCTGCTGGAGCCCGGAGAGGCGGTAGATTCGCCCCGGGTTAAAGCTCAATGTGGTGCCATGGCAATGGCGTCTGTGCACTATGCCTACGATCAATTTCGTAATTTCGGTCATCAGCCGCCGCACTTTGCCAGCGGCATCTGGGAGGATTACATCGCGTTAATGGAGAGTTATCCGCCGGAGCGACGTCACCAGCGGATCCATGCAGGGCATAATTGTTGGGTGGTCGAGGAAGAAGAGCGGTTCTTAACACCTGAAGTGCTCTCTGCAGCTAGTATGATTGGTACGCGGGATGAGTTGCTGGAACAGCTCCAGCAGCTTGCAGATGCAGGATTAGATCAGGTGATGATATTGCCGAATTTTGACACCCGCTTCGACGTTTTGGAGCAGGTTGGTTCAGAGATTATTGGAAATTTATAATTGCGGATCATTGGCCGCAGTTTTGATGCAGAATAGGCGCCCGCTGCACGCCAGACCCCGAGTTGGCTGCAGAACATTACAGTGCCAAGGTAACCGCCGGAAAACATGTTTACTTATCTAAATCCTGATGTCCGCAAACGTCTTATAGCTGACGGTAAATTGGTGCGTGTGAACTCCGAGGGCCAGCTGATCGATGTGGCGACGCCTGAATCACCCGGTGAACTGGCGATCAATCTATTGGGGCCAATTCCTTTGCCGATGAGCCTGCCGGGGGTAAAAACCACGGTGCAATGGTATGCCGCTGTACGCAGTACCGAACTCAAACAGGTCGAGTCCTTGGCTGCTGATTTAAATGCTCGAGGTGGCCAACACTTATTTTCCCATCTGGTATCGCCGTTGGCGGTTAACAGCGTTTTGGTGGTCGGTGAACCGAGCGCTAATCCGCTGGTACGGGTGCATTCAAATTGTTTAACCGGTGATGTGTTTGGCTCCGAGCGCTGTGAATGCGGGCCGCAACTTAGTTCGGCTATTGCGCGCATCAGCGAAGATTCTGCAGGGGGTTATCTGGTTTATATGGCGGGTCATGAGGGCCGTGGTATTGGTCTCTGGGCCAAAGCGGCAACCTATCTTTTGCAGGATGCTGGCGAGGATACCTATCAGGCTAATCGCTCGCTGGGTTTGCCGGATGACTCTCGGGATTTCACCGACGCAGGAATTTTACTCAAGTATTTTGTCGGCGACGCAGGGTTCCGCTTACTTACCAATAATCCGAAAAAAATAAATGATCTTGCGGAGCTTGGCCTCACCCGGGTTGAAGCGGTTAAGCACGTTATTGGGGTCAGTGATTGGAATAAACGTTATCTGAATGCTAAGCGCGATTGGGGTCATAAGCTCAGTGACGAAGACATCGAATGATTAGGCCTAGTGTGCTGGGCTTGTGCCTGCTTTGCGCGGCGCAATACGGAATAGCTGACAGCGCACCATTGAAGATAAATCAGATTCAATTTGTCGGCAGCCACAACAGCTATAAGCAGGCCATGTCGCCGCTCATTTTTAAGGCCTTGCATCTACTGGATGCCAAGACGGCGGAAAGCCTAGAGTACTGGCACGTACCGTTGGCGGAGCAGTTGGATCTTGGCCTACGTAAGCTCGAGATCGACCTGTTCTATGATCCTGAAGAGCGGTCTTTTCCCGTAGGCCATGCTCAAGTCATTGATATGAACAGTCACTGCCACACACTTCTGCAGTGTTTGCGACAGGTTCGCGCCTGGTCGGAAAAAAATCCGCGGCATACACCTATTTGGATCAGTTTTAATTTGAAAGACCAAGTTATTACGGGTTTGCCCGACCCCGAGCCGTTCACCCCTGGGGCACTTGATCTACTCGATGAGCAATTACGTGGAGCATTAGCGACTCGGTTAATCCAGCCTGCAGATGTGCAGGGGCTGGATTGGCCAACACTGGAGCAAGCGCGCGGTAAGCTGTTGTTGATTCTTGATGAGGGCGGTAGCAAGCGCGATTGGTATTACGATAATTGGCAAAACCGGCCTATGTTTACCAACGCGCCAGAAGGGCATCCGGCAGCTGGGGTAATGATTATCAATGATCCGATAGAGGACTTCGCACGCATTCAAAGACTGGTCCGGGCAGGATATTTGGTGCGTACCCGTGCCGATGCCAATACGTTTGAGGCCCGCGTGAACGACACTCGACGACGTGAGCAAGCCTTTGCCAGCGGCGCCCAAGCCATTAGCACCGACTATTATCTGCCAGCGACGCATTTTGGTAACGACTATCGCGTTGTCATTGAGGGCGGTATCCGCTGCAATCCGGTACTGCTGTTAGAAACCTGTGTGGTAGCCGAATAGCCTCCAAGCGTCTGCTTGCCCAGAAGGGTCTGCCAGCTTAGAATTAATGGCATACATTAAAAATCTAAGGCGAGCGAGAGGCAAGGTAATGAAAAAATTACTCATAACTTTGGCGGTTGTCATCGTCGTAGGCGCAGGTGCTTATGCCGGATTGACTAATTTACGCGGGGGCCAAGACTTTTTGCTGGAGCAGGCGCTCCAGGCGCAGATGGCCAGCACGCTCAAACCCTATGACTTTGAGGGCCTAGAGGTCATGGTGTGCGGCAGTTCATCGCCGTTACCCGACCCGACCCGTGCCCAGGCGTGCATTATGGTGCGCGCGGGCAACCAGATGTTCGTGGTTGATTCTGGGTCCGGCTCAAACACCGTAATGCAAGCGAATGGCGCACCCTATCGATTGATGCGTGGGCTGCTGCTGACACATTTTCACTCGGATCACATTTCCGGCATCGGCGATATGAACCTAGCGTCTTGGGTTGCCGGGCGACCGGAGCCCATGCTGGTGATCGGACCTCAGGGTGTTGAACAGGTGGTTGCGGGTTACAACATGGCGTTTGAGCTCGATCGCGGCTACCGCACCTTGCATCATGGCGAAGAACTTATGCCCGCGGCTCTTGGGCTTATCGCCGCGCGTACGATTCAACCCGGTGTGATACATGATGAGGATGGTTTAACGATTACCGCATTTGAAGTTGACCATTCGCCGATTAAGCCGGCATTCGGCTATCGCTTCGATTATATGGGCCGTTCCGTGGTGGTGAGCGGCGACACTATTGTGACCAAGGGGCTTGAACAAGCGGCCACCAATGTAGACTTGTTGCTGACAGATGCCCTGTCGCACAAGCTCATTCATAGTTTAGCAAAGGCCGCGGCGGCGGCAGGCGCCGACAAGCAAGCGCAAGTGCTGCGTGATGTGCTCGACTATCACGTGGACACCCGCAATCTTGATGGTATGGCGAAACGCGCGAACATTCGGCAGGTGGCGCTCTACCATCTGGTGCCGCCGACGCGTAACACGCTAATGGAAAAGATTTTTACCCGGGACATTGAAACCGACGTGGTCATGACCTTCGACGGCATGCGTTTCTGGTTGCCGTCCGATAGCACAGAAATTCGTATCGACTAATCTTGCCGAGTTGCTTAGGTGCCAGTTAGCTTAGCGCGTTCTAAGGCGTCGCCTGCGATAAAAACCAAAGGCCACAAGCGCCACCACAACGCAAACCAAGGCGATCAGATAGCCGCCAAAGCGGTCCCGCACTAGGCGCGCTAACATCACTTGCTGCGGATCGAAATCCTCTGCCACGGGCAGCACGCCATGTTCCACAACGAATTGTTCGTATAGTGCTTGCATGCGCGCGAAGCGCTGAGGCTGTTGTTCCCTGAGATCCTGAGTTTCGCCAGGGTCGGTGGCGATGTTATAGAGATGCCATATGCCGTCGCCGATGGGTGGGCGGTTATAGACAATCTTATGATCACCCAAAAACAGCGCTCGGTGGCCGTTCAGTTCATAGCCTATGGCGTCATCGTCGCCGTAGATACGCTCGGCCTGACCCTGTAACAGCGGCACCATACTGCGCCCAACGATCGGCTCCACCTCTCTACTGTTGTAGCGCCCGTTTGGCTGGGGGACGCCAGTCAACTGTAAAATTGTGGGAACGATGTCGGTCGCGTAACTAAAAGCATCGATAATGCTGTTGGGGTCGGATAAGTTTAGCGGCTCACCAGCGATTATAAGAGGGACCCGTAGACCGCCTTCGCCGACATAAAATTTGTAATAGCCTAGGGGTGATGCCGCAGCGCTCGCGAAGTTCGGACCTATGGTGCCATAGCTGCCCTTTAACCCTAGAGTTTCATAATCGTCGTTATAGTCCATCAGGCTGAGCATAAGGTTATTGGCCGGAGCTGGCTCCACGCCTGCACCGCTGCCCTCGCTGCCATTGTCGGATGCAAAAATGAAAATGGTATTCTCATAATGGCCGGTGTTCTTCAGGTGCTGGATTAACCGGCCGGTGTGAAAGTCCATGGCTTCTACCATGGCGGCATAGACCTCCATACGTTTGGCTTGGTAACGCTTGGTCTCCGGTTCAAGGTTTTGCCATGATTCGGTGCTGGCCATGGGTTCCATGGCGCTATTCTCAGGCACTAGTCCCAATGCTTGTGCGGCTTCATATCGTTTAGTGCGTAGCACTTCCCAGCCGTCGTCATATACCCCTTTGTAGCGGTCGATAAATGACTGGGGTGCCTGTACTGGAATGTGTACGGCTTGAAAGGGGAGGTAGGCAAAAAATGGTGCCTCGGAGCTTGGGTTGCTGTCGATAAATTCTATAATTTTGTCGACCAAGAATCGCGATGAATAGAAATCGTCAGGCAAGTTAAAACGCTCGCCGTCGGCGAACCAGTTTGCTTGCTCGTATATTGGCAGATAGGGTTTCTGTTCCCAGTTATCTGCGCCTGAATCCGCCAATGCAGTAGTGCGATCAAAACCACGGGCGCTGGGCAGAGTTTCTGGGCTATGGCCTAAGTGCCATTTGCCGGCCATGTAGGTGTGGTAGCCAGCATCGCGGAGTAATGTGGCGATGGTAACCGTATCGGTGCTCAACGTACCCTGGTATGCCGGTGATTCGCGAAACTCATCGGGAATCATTTCGATGATATTGCCCACACCCGCACGATGATTGTTAACTCCGGTCATTAGCATAGCCCGAGTGGGCGCGCAGTTAGCGGCCACATGGAAGTTGCTGAAGCGGACACCGCGGCGAGCTAGGGTGTCCAACGCGGGTGTGCTGATCTCGCTGCCGTAACTGGCCAAGTCGCTGAAGCCCAGATCATCAGCCAGCAGCAATACGATATTCGGCCGCTGGGTTTGGCTTGCTGTGTCTTGTTCAGTTGCTGCATTGAGCGACGGCGCGCTGATTGCCATAACAAAACAGCTGACCAACCACAGTAGTGGGATGCGCATGGTGATTATCCTTACCGCTTGGGCTTACGTATTGGGCTTCTGTCGGGCCTGCTCTGCTTGCCGCCAGACCCGGATAAAATTACCGCCCCAAATTTTTTCGATGTCGTCATCACTGTAGCCCCGTTGGATCAGGCCTACGGTAACGTTTAGCGCGTCGCTTGCATCCTGATAGCCGTCGATGCCGCTGCCGTGGTTAAAGTCTGTACCGATGCCGACGTGATCAACCCCGATGCGTTCAGCCACATAGTCCAGATGGTTGAGCATGGTGTCTAAGTTGATTGGTCCTAGCAGGCTGCGGACTGCGGTTAAAAACTCGGCTTTAATTGCTGGGTCGTTGATTTCCCAATACAGCTCGAAAGGGTATAGGTAGTTCTCGTCAATGCCCGCTTTGCGCCGCACAGCGCGTATTGCTGCGTCTAACTCTGGATCTGACGAATCGAAGAGATAGCCAGCGAAGGGGGCAATATGCACCACGCCGCCCGTCGCTGCGATGGCATCAAGTTCCTCATCAGATAGGTTTCGGCTGACGTTGGTTAACGCCCATGCGTTGGAGTGACTGGCGATAACCGGTGTTTTTGAGACTGTCATAGCCTGCAGAGCCGCCTGCTTTGACAGTTGCGAGATATCGACAATGCCACCGAGAGCGTTGATGCGCTGAATAGCGCTGCGACCGAGATTCGATAGTCCGCCGTGTTCGGCATCTGGTTCGCGGCTGCCAAGTTTTGCGTCGAAAAGGGGGCGAGATGAATCAGCAAATAAGTTGTGGCCCATATGAGTCAGGGCAAAAACTCGCACGCCTGCTGCGAAGAAGTGGTCGACAGCGCTTACTTCGGTACCAAGAATTAAGGCGTTTTGCAGGCCTAGAATCACCCCGTGCCGGCCGGCCCTATGTGCCTCGAGCAGCGCTTTGGTGGTAGTCGCCAAAGTGACCTGATTGGCTGGGTCAGCCGCTAAATCCACCATGGCACTCAGTTCGCTTTCGGCAATAGCGCGGGCCTCGGCATAGCCGGCAGCTGTGCGTGGCTTGGGTCCTACCGCTGCCGCCATTACCACAGCGTCGAGACTACCGGCGCGCATTTTCTCGGGGGCGACTTTTGACAGACCGTCAGTACCAACATAAGCCGATGGTCGTCCAGGAATCTCAATATCTGCATGGGCGTCTATAGTCAGTATGCGCTCATGCAAGACGCTAGCTTTGGCTGAGAGCTCAGCGTTCTGATCGGCCCAACCTAATGAGCAAATCAACAGGGTTGTTACGGTAATTAGGGTTTTGCTCATGAACTCTCTCGCTTGGAATTTAACTGTAACAACCTCGAATACATCTGCCTACATACACCCAGACATGGTTTAGCTCAGCGCTGGTGTGACGGCGCCAACGGTACTGGTAAATTCGTCTAGCGACTTTCTTTTGATGTCCGGCACCTGGCAGTCGGCTGCCGGGTAACCGACGACCAGCAATAGGAATGCTTTTTCATTGTCTGGTCGTTGAAAGATATCGTTCATAAATTTCATTGGGCTTGGCGTGTGGGTAAGTGTTGCCAAGCCAGATTGATGCAGCGCGCTAATTAACAGGCCGCAGGCCAGTCCTGTGGATTCTGCAGGGTAGTAATGCTTGTGTTTGTTGCCGGCAGAATCAAAGTGAAACTTCTGCTGAAACACTCCAATTAACACCGGTGCAATTTCCAAAAACGGCTTGTCCGCGTCGGTGCCCAAGGGTGCTAATGCCTGTAGCCACTCGTCGCTGGCACGACGGGTGTAAAAGTTGCGCTCTTCTTCTTCGGCGAGGGCGCGCAAACGTCCTTTAACCTCAGGATCGGTGGTCATTACGAAGTGCCAGGGCTGCAAATTAGCGCCGCTGGGCGCCGTGCCTGCGGCGAGCAGCGCATTGCGAATGACCTGTTCTGGTACCGGTTGTTTGCTGAAGTGGCGCACGCTGCGGCGTGTGCGCATGGTGTTGTAGAACTGAGCGCTGGCATCGATCATCCCGGCGTTACTCTGGGTTTGGAAAGAAAAGGGTATTTCTTGAATAGCCATAAAATGCGCGCTGCTGCTTGGACGTGGATTGAGACACTACCGGAAATTCAGGTCATCTCGCCAGATTTGAGTGATTTCATTTGGCAGGGCTATGCCCGTTATACAGTTGCATTAAATTCATTAAACATACCCATAGAGCGATAGAATCTGTGACTTTAAAAATGCAAGTCACCAAAATGAGGGCATACCTCCAAGGAGCCGACTATGGACGCCCGCACTCAACAAATGCTCTCGGCACCGGCGCTACCGCTCTTGGCGCGTATGGCTGCACCAAGCACCGTGGCATTTTTTATTCAGGGAAGTGTGAGCTTGGCCGAGGTGTGGTTTGTTGGTCAGTTGGGGGAGATTTCGCTGGCGGCTATTGCGTTGGCGTTTCCATTGTTGATGCTGACCCAAACTCTTTCGGGAGGTGCTATGGGGGGTGCGGTTGCAGCCTCTGTGGCGCGCGCATTGGGTGCAGGTGATGTCGCCAAAGCTGAGCGTTTGGTCTGGCACGCGTTAGTGTTGGCTGTGGCGGGTGCGGCTGTTTTGCTGGTGATTTTTCTTCTCGGAGGTAAAGCATTTTTGCGTTTTCTGGGTGGCGAAGGCGAGGTGCTGGTGCAATCTCATTCGTACGCGATGCTTTTATTGGCGGGCGGCGTTTTTCTTTGGTTGATCGGCACGGTGTCGGCGATCTACCGGGGCATGGGGGAAATGCAGTTTCCTGCAGCGGTGATGATATTCAACGCGCTGATTCAGATTCCTTTGTCTGGATGCTTGATTCTAGGTTGGATGGGTCTGCCCGCACTGGGGATCAGTGGCGCCGCGATTTCTGCCGTCGTATCGGCGGCAATCTTGTGTGTGCCGTTATTCCTCAGGCTTGTGAAAAGTAATTTTCCGGTACATTTGCGCCGGTCGGCGATGAGGTTTTCAAAATCGGATTTCAACGATATCTTGCAAGTGGCGTTGCCGGGTTCGCTGTCGCCGCTGTTGACGATCGCTACGGTATTGGTGCTCACGGCTTTTGTCGCCACTTTTGGCGAGGCAGCATTAGCCGGTTATGGCATTGGCTCGCGAATTGAGTTCTTAATTATTCCCTTGGTATTTGGTTTGGGTGCGGCAATGACCTCGGCGGTTGGGGTTAGTGTGGGTGCCGGAGACTTAGGCCGGGCCGAACGGTTGGGCCGTGTCGGGGGGCTCAGCGCAGGACTCGTAGCCGGCCTCGTCGGTATTGTTTTAGCGTTATTCCCAGATGCTTGGATCGGTGCGTTTACTGATGTGCCTGCGGTGCATGCGGCGGCCAAGGGCTATATTCAAATTGTTGGGCCATTTTTCTTTTTCCATGGCTTAGGATTGTCTCTGTACTTTGCATCTCAAGGGGCGAGCGCTATGTCGTGGCCAGTATGGGCCACGGTGCTGCGTGTTGTTGTCGCTGCCCTCGGCGCCTATGCGCTAGCGTTCGTGTTCGGTTTTGGTTTATCCGGTATCTACATCGCGGCGGCAGGGGCAATGCTGACCTATGCTGTGGTAATTGTTGTTGCGATCAGGGCTGGGGCATGGCGTAGGGCTAACAAGATCTAGGGGTAGGTATGACTTCTGTCGGTGACAAAATGTACCAACCCCACCCGCCGCGTTTTGAATATGTGCCAACGCCCCAAGGCAAGGAACTGAAGCCGCTGTTGCGAGAGGTTCGAAAATTCGGAGAGAAGTATCTTGGAGATTCTTAACGCGAGCGGCTATCGACGTTGAATTTCGAATACGCCTTTGTCTGAGACCGAATCCGTTTCGTAGCGCAAAAAATCCTTGGCGTAAGCCGCGCCTTACCTTGTTCGTATCCGCTTTTTAACAGCTCTTTTGCTAGGGCATATTTGCTCATTCGCTTATCCTAATTGTTTGCGCGCTGGTGAAGACAGACGGCGGCGATGGTACTTTAAGCCCCAACCCTGTGGAATCTTTTGTATGGATTAATTCGTCGGCAGTAAGTGTGCTGCCAATGGTTTGCGCCGTCTTGGCGCGCTAGCCGGATAGTTGTCGGCCAGATAAGTAAGAATTTGATCTTCCGTTTGCGGATCCAGTTGCCAAAGATTTTGCCGCTCCTGCATCCAACGTATCGTTTCAAGCCAGATTTGTCGGTCTCCGCGATTGCTGGTGACCAATTGCAAGGAATGGCAGCCACCGCAATGCGCGGCCACTAGTTGCCAAGCGCCCTTTTTGATTAAGCCAGTCTGCTCATCCACAGCTGCGACGGCTGCCGGCATGGCGCAAAACATTAATAAAGCAGTAATAGACCGCCGCACGTTCAGACCACTGCCACTGCAATGCGGTGGCTGGCATTGTTTAGGTAGCCTTTAGGGTTCCAGCCTGGCACCACTATTGGCTGGCTGTGGCCCTGATCGTCGGTAGCCCGTGCCCAAATTTCGAAGTAGCCTGATTGTGGAAAGCTTACTTTGGTTGACCACTGTTGCCAGGCCAAGCGATTAGCTGGTGGCTGCAAGTTGCAGGGCTGCCAAGTGGCCCCAAAGTCGATGGAAATTGCCATAGCGCTGACCTCGCGATCACCGGCCCAAGCATGTCCGCGTAAATTCAATGGTTCTGTAACTTTGTGTTGAATGCCTGACTTGGGGAAGGTGATTAACGACTTCACTGGCATAGACTGAATAATACACATTTGCGCGTCGGGTACCTCGGTGCCTGGTGCTACAGGTGCGCAGGGCACCCGATAAGCGCTGCCGGTCATTTTGGCGCCGTCGTGGATGCGGTCACGAATGAGAATTTCGTTCAGCCATTTGCCAGATGCGGAGGCCGGCCAGCCGCCGCAGACGAGACGTAATGGATAGCCGTGCAGCGGCGGGATATCTACACTATTTAGCGCCCAGGCGATCAGAGTTTCGTCCTCCAGTGCCTTATGCATAGGTACCCCGCGGGAGATCGGTCGTAGCTTTGGGTCGCCGCTGAGATGGCTGTCGGCACTGTTGTACCCAATATAGACGGCGTCGTCTTTGATGCCGCAGTATTGCAGCACATCGCGCAGGCGCACGCCGGTCCACTGCGCGCAGCTTACTGCCCCAGTGCTCCATTGATTGCCCCGTGCGGGCGGAAAGAATTCACTGCGGCCATTGCCGCCGCATTCCAACTGTAATTGGTAGGTATGGTGTTGGAACTTTTTCTGCAAGTCACCCAGCGAGAATACTCCGGGTCGTGCGCAGGATTCGCCTCCGATGCGCAACGTCCAGTTAGCGACCTGTTCGGCTGTCAGTTGTGGTGGTATGCCATTGTTGCGGACAAACATTTTTGCCGCGGGGGTTATGGCATCGTCTAGCAGGTGTGCTGGAGTTTCCGCGTTGATGGGGCGGTTGTTGAGCACTACTAGCCCAGGTTTGTGGGGAATTACTGACCCCGCGGCTGGGTTGGCAAGTGCCACCGGTGCCATGCCGGCAGGCAGCAAGGATAGATAAGGAATGCGCATGCCCAGTAGTGCGCTAAATGAGCTGACACTGGTGGCTCGTAAGAATTTTCGCCGGTCAATACGGCTTTGTTCAGTCGATTTCATAGACCCTCTCCGCCGTCTATGGCTCATTCTAGATCGCTCCGGTAGGTCTGGCGAACGCCGTCACTTGGTCTATGGTATAACTTATGACAGCCCTTGGCAGGGGGCCATTTTTTTATTTTGGGAGAGAGCAAAGGATGACGGATTTGCAGCAGTTTCGTGCGGACACTAGAGCTTGGCTGGACGAAAATTGTCCGCCATCCATGCGCACGCGCATGGTTGCGGGCGAGGATGTTGGCGGTGGCAGCAAGCGCCGCAGTTCTAATCCAGAAGCCTATTTATGGTTGGAACGTATGGCTGCTAGGGGTTGGACGGTGCCGACCTGGCCCCAGGAATACGGTGGCGCTGGCCTAAGCAAAGAAGAGTTTGTGGTGTTACTGGACGAGTTGCAGCGTATTCAGGCACGACCGCCGCTGGGTGGGATGGGCGTGTCCATGATTGGGCCGACCTTGCTGGAATATGGCACTGAGGAACAGAAGCTCGAGCACTTGCCGGCTATTGCCCGAGGTGAGGTGGCATGGTGCCAAGGCTACAGTGAGCCAGGTGCCGGTTCTGATCTCGCGGGATTGCAGAGTTATGCTGAAGATCAGGGCGACCACTTTGTTTTAAATGGCGCGAAGATTTGGACCTCTGGTGCGAATTATGCCGATTGGATGTTTTGTTTGGTCCGTACCGACCGTGATGCGCCGAAACACGAGGGCATCAGTTTTGTGGTGTTTTCAATGGACAGCGCGGGTGTGAGCACCCGGCCAATTGAAATGATTAACGGTGGCTCGCCGTTTTGTCAGACGTTTTTCGACAATGTGCGCATTCCGAAAACGAATCTGATTGGCAAACTGAATAAGGGTTGGACTGTTGGCAAGCGTTTGTTACAGCACGAACGCTCTGGACTCGCGGCTTTAGCCAGTGCAGATACAGCAGGTCCCATGCAGCGCATTAAACCCGCGTTGCCAATGGCGCAAATGCTCCAACAGTATAGCCAAGAGGCAGGGCAGGGTGATGCTAGGCTGCGCCGTGACTTGATCGATATCGAAATGTTGCGACGTAGCTTTGTGTTGACACAGCAGCGTGCGGTAGCTGAAGCCGAGGCAGATACGCCCGGGGCAGCCACTTCGATTTTTAAATATGTCGAAGCGAATTATGTAAAAGCTCAGCTCGAAGCGCAGCTACGGGTGCGCGGCACCCAGGGGGTGGGTTGGCAGGGTGAGGCCTTTACTGACGAGGAAATTTCAATGTGCCGTTTGTGGTTGGAAGCGAAGTCAATTTCAATCGCCGGTGGGTCCAACGAAGTACAACTAAATATTATTGCGAAGCGGGTTCTAGGATTACCTGACTAGCTGAGCACAGCGTTTCATAGTTGCAGGAGTAAGGGGATGACAGAAGTAATTACAGGGCCGATTTGGGCCGCACGAAATTGGTCGGCGGATGAAGGCGAGGGCAGCATTCACGACGATGCTACGGCTGCAAAGCTGGGGTTTCGTGGTGGCACCGTAGCTGGGGATATTCATATGAATCAATTCCCCCCGGTGTTGGTGAAAATCTTTGGCAACGAATGGTTTGAGCGCGGTAATTTATCCCTCAACTTCAAAAACGCCACCGTCGATTTAGAAAAAGTCCAAGTGTTCGTAGAACAACCTGCATCTGGTGCTGCATCGACGAAAGTGTGGATGGAGCGCGAAGACGGTATGTTAGTTGCTACGGGCACCGCCTCCCTTGGAGAGCATGTCAGTACGGAATTGCGCAACAAAGACTATCGGCCCTGTGACCCATCGGAACTGCGCATATTGCATCGTTTGCATGCGGGGTTATCGCTGGGTGAATACGATGTGCATACCGCTCCGACAAGACAGTTTGAGCGCTTTGATGCAAACCTCATCAGTGATCCATTGGACTGGTATCGTCACGAATCGCCTTGGGGTGAACCGGTCGCCGCGCCAGCGACCGTGCTGGAGTTTTTGTGGGCCTACCCCATGCAGGGTATGCGACCCTATCTAGGCGAAATGGTTGGCCTATTCGGTGCCATGGAGATTGCTTTCCATAACGGCCCGCTGCTTATGAACCGTGATTATCATCTTGTTAGTAAGGTGTTGTGTGTGGGTCAAAGTCCGCAAACAGAATATGTCTGGTATGAAACGGAAGCGTTTGACCCACAGGGTGCGAAGGTCGCGACCTTGTTGATGCAGTCGCGTTGTATGAAGGCCTCTTCGCCAGCCTACGCGGACTAGTCGTTGCATAAATTAATGCTCTCCATTAGGTTATGGCGATTGGAGGGCTTATGACACGCATGCGATGGATCTGGTTAAGTAGTGGGCTGCTGTATGTACTATTTTTCAGTTGGTATACGTCTTTTGGCGGGCCGCTGACTGAGGAGGAAATCGGCAAGTATCTCGAGCACTTTGATCAGCGCGGTGTGCAGCCAGAGCAGCGGATTATGCTTGAGCGCTTTATGCGCGCTGATACTGGTGACGACTTTGTTGTGCTCAATGCGATTGATTTGTACGAAACGCCACTGCAGATTGAGGGGGTTCAACCCGACGACAGTAGCAGTGATGTTCTCGATAAATATATGGAGTTTATGTACCCCGCCTTATTTGCGCGGGCGAGCCATCCAGTAATCTTTGGTGAGGCGGCGAATACTGCCATAGACTTAATGAATGCACCGGGAATGGAGCATTGGACCCAAGGGGCGATGATGCGCTACCGCAGCCGCCGGGATTTTTTCGACATTACCTCCAACCCAGCCTTTTCCGGCTCCCACGATTTTAAGGTGGCGGCATTGCGCAAAACCATAGCATTTCCTATAGATCCATGGTTGCAGCTGGGTGACCCGCGTTTAGTGGTGGCGTTGTTGCTAGGGTTGCTAGCCATGGGCCTTAGTTGGCGCGAGGCGGCAACGCGCACTCGTGTTCCCAAGGATAATGCGAGCTGACGGATTCAGTGCTAGTGCTGCTCTAGGTTCGCAGATTCTGCATTAATGACACAAATTGCGCTGCGTCATGGGCAATGGCGTCTATCGATTTGCCTGCCTTATAGAGGGAGCCGCCGAGGCCAAATCCATTGACCCCAGCTTGCCAGTAAGTCTGAGCGTTAGCGGTAGTGATGCCGCCAACGGCTAGAACTGGCAACTCAGTAGGCAGTACGGACTTCCAGCTTTTGATCACCGGGGGGTAAGCATTTCCGCGGGGAACGCTTTTACCCCGTGAGCACCTGCTTTGAGCGCGGTAAATACCTCGCTTGGGGTTGCGGCACCCGGCAGGCTCACTGCATCTCTAGCAACACTGGCGCGAACGACGTCTGGGTCGGTGTTCGGCGACACGATAATCTGGCCACCGGCGTCGCAGACCGCCTCCACCTCAGCTGGGTCCAAAACAGTTCCGGCACCTACCAACATCCGATCACCGAAGGTTGATGCGATGTGCTCGATGCTGCGTATGGGATCCGGCGAGTTCAGTGGTACCTCGACAATACGAAAGCCCGCCTGATACAGCACGTCTACAACATCTGTAGCCTCAGCCAAGGTGATGCCGCGAAGTATTGCGATAAGTGGCATTTCTTCTAGATATGATTGCAGTAGTGGATGCACGTCGGATTCCTAATCTGGTAGGCGTTGCATAATGGCCAATGCGCCAAGTATTGTCGCCGCCTCGCTATCGATACAGATGGCATCAAAGCCGCGATGGCGCAACGCCGACTGATATCTTTGCGCTAATGAGTGTGAACCAATAATACCGATGCTACTGGCGGGTGCCGTGGCCATTTTTGAGAGTTCGTGGCCGATGATCAGGCCGGATAAATAGCTCTCGCCTGCTGCACCCGTATGCTCGCCGCTGAGATTGCGCGAGCGCACGCTAAATAGATGGTGTAAAAGCCCTCCTGGCCTTGTTGCATGGTCGATGCCAGCGAGAAATGCGGTGTCGCTCCAATTCGCTTCAGGGTCGATGGAGTGAGCAAGAATAGATTGTTTGCTCAACAGCTCAAATAATTCGCCACTCATTGTGGTGGAGAATTGGCCCAATTCTTCTGGTATGAACGGCAGCCACTTATTATGTGTGCCAGGAAAACACAATAGCTCGGGTTCCATGCGGTGCTGTTTTAGCCACTGTTGGGCTCCAAAGTACTGGACTTCTTCGCCGCGCATCACATCAAAACTACCCGCTATACCGGTTCCGGAAACACCCGGAACAATCCAGGCCGGACAAGGTTTAAATTCAGTAACCAGTTGGCTGTGTTGGGCGAGCTGAGCTATGGATGTTGGGCCGGGCAGATGGGGTACATGTTGCCAGCCGCTGGGGCTACCTAACATGCCGCTCATCAACGTGGTCAATGTGCCATGTTGTTGCAGCCAATGCTCGATATGTCCAATCAGCACGTCGGCAAAGGGGCGCTCGATATTGTTTAAGCCATCGGCACTGTCGATACGCTCAAGACATTGGCCATTTGGATCTACGAGGTAGGCGCGAAAATTGCTGGTACCCCAATCCACAACTATGGACAGATTTTTTGTTGAACTCATAAGTTGCTTTAGAGCGGTAAAAGACCAGTTTACGCGCGCTCTAAGCGAGCTGACTAGGGTATTGTTTGGCTTGCGCCTTTAGTTTGATTGGAGGAAGGCATGGCAACGCTCGAACGAGGGCAGGATTTAGGCATTAACTATAAGGTTGATAAGGTCGATGGCGCCGCTGGGGCCACGTGGCTGTTATTTAATGGCGCAACTTTGCCTCTGGAGTTTTGGGATCCGGTGGTCCGGGTGCTGGCTGCACAAGATACTGTGGTGCGGTTCGATCAACGCAATGCTGGTGCTACTCGGGCACAGGGACCTTTCTCTTTGCTTGATACAGCTGCTGACGCTGCGGCTGTGCTAGAGCATTTGGGAATACAGTCAGCTTTTGTGGTCGGTCATGCTTGGGGTGGTCGTGTGGCTCAGGTATTTGCCCGGGATTATCCGCACTTATGTGATGGGCTGGTCGTTTGTGGTACTGGTGGTCATGTGCCGGCTACAGTGTCTGATGAGTCGTTGGTCGAGATGCGGGAAGCTGGGCGTGCGGGAGATAAAGACACATGGTCGCGACTCATCGAACAAATTTATTGCGCTCCGGGCTTTGCGGCGCGTCAGCCTGATGAGTTTGCAGGTCTACTTAGCACTATGTGGCCGCCCAGCAGGCGCTCTGCACAATGGGATCCGCGCATCGCACCCAGCGCCAGTTATTGGGGGTCGGCGCTGCTGCCGACGTTGTTAATTTACGGTTTACAGGATCAGTTTGGAACGCCGGAAAACGCAGATGATTTGCAGAGTCGGTTGGCAGATGTTCGCAGGCTAGATATCGCCAACGCTGGGCACTTTGTTATCCGCGAGGCAACCCAACAGGTGGTTAAGGCGCTGCAAGATTTTGCACGAGACGTGACGCTAGGGTGATTGGGTTATTCACCTCGCGAAAGCGATAGCGACCTCCAAGGCGTAATCGCGCTCAAATAGGATCAAGACGCAAAATATCCCGTGGCGGTGGAAAGCCCATCAAGAAGCGCACGGGGAATCGTAAGGGGTGCTCGGCTGCCACTTGGTCAAATTCATCGCCAGTGATCGGTACGGCGATGTAGGCGGCCTCACTGTCGTCTACGCGTGCTGTAACCTCAGGATTACTGCGTGCTCGGTGGTACCAGCCACGGGTCCAATGGTGCGCAGATACATATATTTTGCCGTTGGTTTCGAAGCGCGCCAGCATTCGGCTGTCTGCTTCTCCATCGGCATCCGTGGTCGTTAGTAACAGCATTGGGATGCCCGATTCTTCAAAGGATGGTTGATATAGGCCTAGATAGCCGGTCTCGAAAACCACTACGAAGGCGATATAAATTCCGAGCGCTGCGCCGAGCCGTTTAAGTGTCCTCATGGAACATTCTCTGTTGTAGCCACAGATCCAAAATCTAATGAAATAGATTAATAGCGTAAAGCGGGGTTCAAAATTAATTTCAGTGCGTATGATGCAGCGCTGGCGTTTTACACGGTCGGCTAATCCGATAACTTTTGCGATACAGCGAAACTCATGACTGAGCAAACAAAAAAAATAACGAAATCCGCAGTAGTTCGCAGCGGTTGGGTAGTTGTGATCATCGTCGCGTTAGCGGCGGCGGTCGGACAGTCCTTTGGCCGGTTTAGTTTTGGCGTGTTGTTGCCTGCTATCCGCGATGATCTAGGCATCACTAATACGTTGGCCGGCATTCTGGGGGCCACCAACGTCGGCGCCTATCTACTGGGTACATTGATCGTTGCTTGGGCCACCAGTCGCTACCGGCTGATTAATGTGCTGCGTACGGGTCTGGTGCTCGCAACCCTGGGTTTGTTGATTGCCGGCGCGACCAAGGGCGCATGGGTCTTGGCCTTGGGATTATGTATTGCAGGTATAGGCGGTGCGTTTTTATGGATTCCGGCGCCAGTGATTGCAGCTGACGCCATGCCGGCTCATCGGCGCCCTGTGGCAGTGGCTCTGATGAGTTCGGGCATCGGCCTCGGTGTCGTATTTGTCAGTGTGCTCAGCGGTAATTTACGCGCCGCTCAGGGCGACGGTGCCTGGTCTAGCGTGTATCAGATTCAATTTGTTATCGGCATGGTGTTATTGCTGCTGACCCTATTGTTGGTTCGCCATCAGCAAGCGGCTCCAAGCGGTGGCAGTGGTATTGGGGGTTTTGGGGCGCTGCAGCGGATGCCGGGCTGGTTACCGTTACTCGTGGCCTACTCGGTATTTGGCTTTATGTATCTGCTGGTAATGGGGTTTTTGACCACTAGGTTGGAAGACGACAACGGTTGGTCTACAGACGATGCTTCTCTGGCTTTTTCGTTAATGGGCTTTGCCATGATTTTTGGTGGACCCTTGCTTACGGCATTAGCTCAACGTCTGGGTGTACGGCTAACTTTGGCTCTGGCTTTTGGTCTGTGGCCGGTGCTGATTGCAGTAGTACTTACGGGTTACCCAGCTTTGACCTTAGCCGCCTGCTTTGCTTTGGGCTTACTGTTTGCGGCACTGCCGACATTAGTCACGCTCTTTGTTGTACAAAATACCACCGCCCAAGACTACGGGCCGAGCTTTGCCGCGGCGACTCTGAGCTTCGGCATTGCTCAGACTATTGCGCCGCCGATCGGCGGCTTTATTGCCGATCAAAGCGGTACATTTTTTTATGTATTTCTGCTCTCTGGCGCCGTCAGCCTTATAGGTATGGTGGCGTCGCTGCGTCTTCCGCAAACGTCAGCTCGGTAACGCTGGATAATCAACTATTACCGCTGTGAAGCAGACGCCTATTCAGGCGCCGCAAATTCCTCGCGTAACACTGGTTTAACCCCCGCCACCTGTAGCAAGGATTCGACGCAATCTCTTATCGACTCGTCTAAAGGTCGAAACTCGATTCCAATAGCATTGCGAATACGATCGTTGCGTAACTCGCATTGCGCCCAGATCTCGCGCATCTCCTGTTCCCGTGCCTGAATGCGCTCGGGAAACGGGTCGGTCACCTCAGGTGTGGCGTGGCCTAGTTCCGGTAAAAGCCGGTCAATGGATGCGCAGACATCTTCGACATTTCGCGTGTCTGTAGACCAGGCAATAAACCGATCGCCGTTTTCAATGTCTACGTTTTCCAGTAACCGGATATGACATTCGGCGTCATCGCGTACGTCTACGGTCATCCACGGGCGATAGGCGCCGGTTTGGTAATATTGCCCTAACAACATCATTTCGATGTTGTGCTGCCAAGGTCCTTTCTCCTTTTGGTGGGCCGAAAGAATGGGCCCAACGTTGTCTGCGGGGCAAATACGAATGCAGTCCCAACTGCCACTAGCCGCCGCAGCTTCGGTGAACATTCGCTCCAGCGTGACTTTACCGATGGAGTAGCCTTGTCCCCTTTCAGGTGTTCGTTTTGGACTTGCTTCGTCTGGATATCGGTCCTCATAAAATACCGGGCGGCGTACTAGCTCTTTGAGGTCAGCCTCAGAGATGATCGCGGCAATGCTCGAGGTCACGATGACGCGATTAACCGAATTGGATCGATTAACACTGTCAATAACATGGGCGCAGACACCGCGCATATACTCGTCATCGTCGTAGTCGGAGACATGAGAAACATGGCAAACGCCTTGGCAACCGGCGAATACTGCGTCGAAACAGCCAGCTTGATCCAGATCAGCGGAATGTAAGGTCAGACGCCCGGAGGCAAATCCTGGCATGGCTTTTAAGAAGTCTGTTTTGCTGGCGTCGTTGATGTCGCGAACGCACGCGCGCACACGATAGCCTTTGTCGAGTAATCCGCGCACGACCCAGCCGCCAATGAATCCTGCGCTGCCGGTAACGGCGACGGTACTGCCCTTTGGAATTGGTGGCATGATGATCTCCCCTATTAATGATGAGCCATTTAAGGCCAATTTAATTTGGTAATAAAGCGCGCATAAACAGACTGAGCTGCGCTTATGTCATTGCTCCTTGGCGTCGCTTCCAAGCTAGGTAAACCATCTCAGGAATGCCCAGCAGATTGATCAGTAAAAAAACGATGAACCAACCTTTCTCTTTTGATTGGGCTGCCAACCAGCAGGCTTTATAGGTCCAGTAAGCTTCCCATGCGATCAGTGCAAGCAACAGTAAAATCATTTTGGTCGCATCCCCACTCAGTTCGCTGTGCCGGCAGAATCTCATGCTGCCGTTCATTTAGCTTAAGCGCGATTTTCCCGAACACCAAAGAAAAGCGTAAACTTTTAGTATCTGTTATATCAAAGTGGTTTTGGGAGTGTGTCGTGTCCAATATCTTTAAAGGCTGTTTATTTGGCGTCGGCTGTCGGTGGTTATGAGCAATTCGGCAGAACAGCGCGCCTTGCAGGCGCTGCAGCAGGGACGTATTGCCGAAGCCTGTCAGTTGTTTGCTAGCATTGCGCCGTTGTTGCGGACGCGGAAGTCACTGTTCGCTGCTGCGGTAGCCTTTGCGTCTGGATCGCGCTTTGCCGAGGCCCTGGGTATGTTGCAGAGACTGGATGCTGGGCAACAACCGGATGCGGAATCGTTGAATCTGCGCGCTGATATTTGCGTACAAATGGGCCGCAATCGCGACGCTGCGGCAATCTACAGTGAATTGTTACAACGCGGCCAAAACGACGATGCCTTGCACTACAAACTGGCCCAAGCACTGTTTGGTGCTGGGGCAGTTGAACCTGCTGTAGGGGCCTTAGAGCCAGCGCTGCGCGCCAAGGCCGCGCAGACACGGACTCAAGCTAAGCTGCTAAAGGCGCGCTGTGAAGCTGCGCTCGGTCATTTCGATCAGGCGCAAGTGCAGCTTGAGAAGTTGCAAAAGAACGGCCAGTTGAAAGATGTGGCCCAGTATCGGCTGGCGCGGCTCGCGTTGCATCGGGGTGATTATGCAAAGGCAGAAAAATTGCTAGCGGCCTTCCTGCGTAAGCAGCCAAATTCCGAACCCGCTCATCAAGCCATGTTGTTAAGTCATATATACAGCGGCAAAACTGCCCAGGCACAGGCGACGATTAAGCAGTTGCCTGAACGTGCCAACGATGTTGAGACGCTTGCGATTGCTGGTGACTACGTTCACGAAATGGGCTTGGGTGACGTCTTTGAGTATTGGCAGCGCGCGTGGGTACATCGCCATGATCCTGCAGTTTATCGCGCGTATATGGCTCGACTGATAGCTCGACGGGACATCGAGGGCGTTCGGGTATTACTCGACGAATATGCGGCTGCGCACCGTCGTGATGGCCTGTGGGAGTGGGGGCAGATGAATTGGCTACGCCTAACCGGTGATCACCAAGGGATTGTCGATCTTGCTGGGGCATCGAATATGTCTGAGTTACACCACGAATCCTCTTGCTTAGCCCACTTTGCGCTTGGGAGTTACGATAAAGCTCTGAGCGATGCGATGGCGTTGAATAATCAGTTCCCTAGTGATCAGTATTTTATTGCTATGTTGCTGACCGCCTTACGCTGCCTTGACGATCCGCGCTACGGCCAGCTAGTGAACTACGATGCCATGCTGTATGAGGTGGATTTAAACGATTTGGATGCTGTAGCTGGTGGCGCGATTGATTGGACTGCACTGGCCGGAGAGGTGGCGGCTCTGCATAAGATGCAGGACTCGCCCATGCTGCAATCAGTTAGGTCTGGTACCCAATCGCCTGGGAATTTGTTTACCGCAAATCGGCAGGGCGCAATTGTGCAGCTGGGCCGTTTGATTGAGCGTCAGGCACAGCGGGTTTTTGCTCAGGTGAGTGAACTGAATCAGCCCCAAGAGCATCCGCTGCGTATGTTCCGTCCGCAACGACCGATGATGCACGCCAGTTGGTCGATTCAGGCTGCAGCGGCGACTTACCATGAGTCCCATGTGCACTCCAAGGGCTGGTTCAGCGGCACGTGTTATCTAGACGTTCCATCGGCGCTGTCAAATGACAGCGCCGATGGTCAGTTAGTGTTCGGTGAGCCGCCTTTCGAGACTAAGGACAAATTGACAGCTGAAGCGCAAGTTCTGCCGGAAGTGGGCAAGCTTGTTCTGTTTCCAAGTTACTTTTGGCACGGGACCCGTCCGTTCACTGGTTCCGAGCGTCGGCTCGTGGTTGCCTTCGACTTTGGCGCCCCAGATTGTTTTGTTTAAACGCAAAACGTGTTCTGATCGATGCTGGGTTTAGAGGAATATAGCTTTACGGTGCATACAGGGAGAGCACATATTGCGTCTTTATAGCTATGTACGGTAACGGCCTTGCAGGCGGAAGCAGCATAGCTCGATAACGGTTTGGTAGTGACTACGCAGGAGGAGCGGTATGAAGCCATTAGAGGGGATCACAGTATTAGAATTTTCCACCATGATCACAGCGTCCTTTGCGGCCATGATGATGGCTGAACAGGGTGCGCGGGTAATTAAAGTAGAGCCGATGAATGTCGGCGACCCGATGCGCTATATCGGCGCCAACAAAGGCGGCATATCGTCGCTATTTGCCAACTGCAATCGTGGCAAACAGTCCATTCGCGTCAATCTGAAAGAGCAGGCGGGCCAGGAACTTATTCGCGAGTTGGTGGCTGAGGTCGATGTTTTTATTCATAACTTTAGGCCTGGTGTTATGGATAAGTTAAATCTTGGCAGTGACGCACTGCGGGAATTGAATCCTCGGTTAATTTATGCGGCGATCTCTGGGTTCGGCAAAGAGGGTCCGCTAGGCCGAGCGCCAGCCTATGATCCTATTATTCAAGCCCATGCCGGATTAACGGCGACTCAGGGTAAGGGCGGCGAGCCAGCATTTTTTAGAACCCTGATCTGCGACAAAATTACCGCCTACACAGCATGTCAGGCTGTTACCTGCGCATTATATGTGCGGGAAAAGACCGGGGTTGGGCAGCACATTGATCTGTCGATGCTCGACGCCGGGCTGTTTTTTGTCTTCCCCGATGGCTTTCAAAATCACACCCTGCTCGATGCCGACCATGAACCGGGACCGTTGCTAATTGATCTATTGTACGAGCTTACCCTCACCAAGGATGGTGCGGTCACAATTTCTGCAGGCACCGATGAGATGCAAATGCGCTCACTCATTGCGATAGGCATGGAGCATTTGCTCGCCGACGAGCGCTTCAATTCCTTTGAGAAATTGGTCGCGAATCTGGAAGAGTTTAAAGCCTTGGTGGCCTCGGCCTATTTGCAGTTCACGACTGACGAAATTATCGAAAAGCTGAAAGCGGCCGATGTGCCGTGCGCCCGCTGCCTGGATCATGATGAAGTACTGGCCCAGGAGCAGTTGGGAGCAAATGATTCGATTGGGGTAATTGATCACCCCATTATGGGCAGCATGCGGGTGGTTAAGTCGCCGGCTCGTTTTGCCGGTGAACGCCTTGAACCCTCGCGCCCGAGTCCAGATCATGGTGAGCACACGGCAGAGGTGTTGCGGGAATTTGCTGTTGCCGAAGAGCGTATTTCGGCAATGACTGAACAAGGCATCGTAGCGTAAGAGCAACGCTACGGAGCCCTTGCTCCTATGTGAGCAAGACTTTTAGAGAGGTGCGCAGGGGGCTGCGTTGGGAAATCGACCGAGTAATTTTGGTCGTGAATTTAGTGGGGGAGATACAGCGTGTTGTTAAGAATTTTGGGTCTGCTTACCTTGGTGGCGGCGGTAATCGGCTGTGCGGATGCCAATAATGAGCGCGACGCTCATGGTGCTGATCTGCAGTATGACGTTGAAGTGCGCTGGACTAGCTTTGGCATTCCCCATGTAAAGGCGGATGATTGGGCCAGCCTTGGTTATGGCTTTGCCTATGCCACTGCTACCGACGCGGTATGTGTCATTGCTAAAGATGTGCAGATGGTTAACGGCAATCTATCAGCACATTTCGGCAGCGACAGTGGCAATCTGCAAAGTGATATTTTTCATAAAGCCATTCTCACTGACGCAAAACTTGCTGACTATGATGCGCAGCAAAGCGCACGCGCCAAACAGATGAATGCGGGCTATGCCGCGGGATATAACCGTTTTCTGCAGGATCATAAAGATACGCTGCCGCAAAGTTGTGCAGGTGCTGATTGGGTGCGGCCGATTACCGAACAGGACCTCGTGCGCCTCGCTGTCGGCGTGGGTATTCGCTACGGTCTCGGGCGCTTTCAAAAGCAAATTGCCCAGGCCTCTCCGGATACGCAACAGGCAGAGTTGGCCCGAGCTGAGTGGGCGCTGCCGACAGGTATCGGTAGCAATGCTGTAGCCATTGGGCGTGACTTAAGTGCCAGTGGTCGCGGTTTGCTTTTGGGTAACCCGCATTACCCATGGCACGGCGCATCGCGCTTCCACATGATTCATCTCACCATTCCCGGCGAGTTGGATGTTATGGGCGCGAGTCTATTGACCACCAATAGAGTGGCGCTTGGATTTAACAATGATATTGCCTGGACCCATACGGTCTCCACAGCCAAGCGCTTTACCCTTTACCGCCTCGTGCTGAATCCGCAAAACCCCTACGAGTATCTTTATGACGGCGACTATCGGCCAATTGAGAAACGCTCGGTAACGGTCAGTGTGCGTGGTGACGACGGCCAGCTGACAACTGAACAGCACCAAACCTACTTCACGCACTACGGACCCGTGGTGGAATCTGCTGCCCTAGGCTGGAAAGACGGCGCCGCTTTCGCCATCCGTGATGCGGTGATCGATAATTACCTTACGGCAGAGACTTACGATGCATTGGCTAAGGCAACGTCGACTGCGGAAATAGAAGCAGCGATCAGTCAGCAAGGTGTTTACTGGACCAATACCATCGCAGCGGACCGGGATGGTAATGCCTTTTATGCGGACATCAGCGGCACGCCGAATATTGACGAAGCGCTGCTGCAGCGTTGTCAGATTCCGTTACCGGAATCTATGAGCTATTTGATTTTGTTGCGCGGCGAGGATTCTAGCTGTGAATGGTATGAAGATCCCAGCTCGCGTGTGGCGGGGACTTTGCCGGCGCAGAAAATGCCGCGGGTTACACGCACAGACTATGTGTCTAATTCCAATGATAGCTATTGGTTAAGTAATGCAGATGCGCCGCTTGAAGGGTATTCGCCGATTATTGGCGCAGAGCGCACGGCGCGCAGTTTGCGCACCCGAGCGGGCTTGACCCAGCTGGCGGAATTACGTGGGCAAAAGCAAAAACTGGCGCTCGAAGACTTGCAGAGCATGCTTTATAACCAGCGCAATTATGGTGCCGAGCTGCTGCTCGATGACGTATTGCGCGTTTGCGAGGGCGATGCAGAATTACAGGATGTCTGTGCTGCGCTGCAGAACTGGGATCGCACAATGCATGTGGGTGCCCAGGGTGGCCATGTTTGGCGCGAATTTTGGCGCGACGCACGAGAGATTGATGGTCTGTACGCCAAAGATTTTGACCTTGCCGATCCCGTGGGTACGCCAGCCGGTATCAATCTTGAAAATGCCGAGGTGCAAGCCCAAGTGAAACAGGCTCTGCTGGCGGCTGCTCAACGTCTGGCAGAGGCGAATATCCCCCTGGATGCTGAGTTGGGTTCGATTCAGTACGCGCAGCGCAATGGCGTAAACATACCAATCCCCGGTGGCGAAGGCTGGGCAGGCATGTTCAGTATGATTCGCACCAACTTGCAGCCGGATAAAGGCTACGCGCGAATTTTTCATGGCAACAGCTACATTCAAACCGTCGGCTGGGATGCTGCGGGTGCACTCAAGGCCCAGGGCATGCTCACTTATAGTCAGTCGCCTGAGCCCGATTCGCCGCATTATAAAGATCTAACCGAACTGTATTCCGCCGGGCAGTGGATCGATCTGCCTTTTACCGATGCGCAAATTAGCGCCGATCCGCAACTGCGCACGTTGGTATTGCGTCAGTGAATTAGCCACACCGTAAATTTGCCGGGGGACTACGATGCAGAAAAGGGTGCCAGGAGCTGATGCGCCATTTGAAATTTCTTGGGATAACTTAGGTGTTGCCCATGTCTGGGCTCAAACCATAGCCGATGCTTATCGTGGCATGGGTTACGCCGCCGGATACGAGCGTTTGTGGCAGATTCATTTGAGCTGTGCCTACGCTAATGGTGAGGCTGCGGCGCTGTTGGGTGAACGTTTTGTTACCCAAGATGCGTTGCAGCGTGCCTTTAATGTAAATGGTTTGTCGCCAAGACCTCCAAGCCCGGGTGATTGGGTGGCTAGTGCATATCTAGACGGACTGAATGCATATGTTAGTTCACTGGACGAAATACCGCCGGAATTTGCCCATGCGGGTGCGCAACCGCGGCTATTTACACTGGACGATATTGCCGCCCGGTATCGCTTTACTTCTTGGTTCCAGCACAAAAGCTGGAGTGAAAAAATACTCCTAGGGCGCTTGATGGCCACTCATGGTGTGGAATGCTTTCATGATCATGTGCTGCACTTTTCCGATGCAGACCGGCAACAGATTCAATTACTCCAAGAACCGCTGCAAAATATTGATCCACGTCTTGTTGAGCTGGCTTATCCAGAGGTTGCAGTGCCGGATATCTCTGGCAGCAATAACTGGGCGGTAATGGCAGATAGGTCCGTCAGCGGTTACCCGATACTGGCGACGGACCCTCACCAGCCGCACTCGATCCCTAACACTTTTTTCTACGTGCATTTGCATGCTGGAGATTGGGATGCCTTTGGCGCGGCATTTCCGGGCGTGCCATATTTCATGATGGGTTTTACCAACCAACTAGCTTGGGGTCTGACCACCGGCTTTATCGATTGTTACGACGTCTTTGTCGAACAGGTGGCACAAAATCAATACCGCACAGCTGATGGTTGGCAGCCGATCGAACAGAGAACCGAGGTTATCGGCGTGAAAGGTGGTGAGCAGCGCGAAGTGAACATTCGCAGTACCCAGCACGGGGTATTGCTTGAACCACTTATGCAAGAACTGGGTAGGGTAGATAAGGCACCTACAGACTTTCAAACCAGTCTGTATTGGTCGCTGCGTGACGTGCCGACTTCTGCCGGAGCATTAGCATTGTTGCCAACAGCGCGCTCTGCAGAGGAGTTTGGCGAACTATTGTTTGAGAATAATGTGTGCCCACTGGTGAATAACATCATCTGCGTCGACAAGGCCAATAACCTGCAGCGTTACATTGCGACCACTACCCCTGTGCGCCGCGGTGTTACCGGTTCGGTGCCCTTGGCTGGCTGGCAGCAAGCCCACGATTTTGATCTCTCCAGTGCCGCCCAGTTAGTTGTCGAGCGCAACCCTGAAAGTGGAGTCAGTCTGACCGCAAACAATGACACCATGGGTGAAGCCGGCGATTTTTATATCCACAATTTCCCAACAAACAGTGCGCGAGCAGACCGGATCCGCGAACTATTGGCACAAAAGCCGAAATTTAGCGTTACCGACTTTTGTCAGATGCAACTTGACCTTACTGACCTGCGTGCGGGTCAGGTGCTCCCTGACCTGTTAGCTATCTTGCGTCGCAGCGACGCGGCCGATGTGCAGCTAGCCGTGCAACTTCTCGAGGCATGGGACCAGCGCGCCACCGTGGATTCCCCAGCGGCATGCCTTTATTACCCATTCCTAGATCGATTCTGGGCCGGTAAATTTATGGGTGAAGCGCTACAGGATGATCTCTTCAAACTGTTGCCGGCAGCCGCTCCAGGGCTTAACCGATTCGATATTGGCACTTTTATTCGGGCTGATTCGCCTTGGATAGCTCATGAAGGACTGTTGATTAAAACAATTTGCGCGGAAATGGCCGAAGTCGTAAGACGTGTGAAGAAGGGTCTTGGTCCTGACCCTGAGCAGTGGCGTTGGGGAAATCTGCATAAAGTTACTTTTGGCCATCGGCTGCAGAAACACAGCCCATGGAATGACATGGGTGTTGGCCCTGATGAAATCGGCGGTAGTGCCACGACCCTGGCTATGGCCATGCACATGGGCAAAGGTCCTGGCTTTGCAAGCAATGGCAGTGATGATATCCCCTGTCGGGTTTATCATGGACCGGCCTATCGGTTGGTGGTGGATTTGGCAGACACCAGCCAAGCGCAGTTTGTAATTGCCGGCGGTAACGGTGGTCGTGCAGATTCGCCCATGGCTTCCAACCACTATGCAGCATGGTTGGCGGGTGATTACTTCACCTTGAAACTCAAGCGTGATGAAGTCGACGTCAGAGAGAATTGGGAATTAGCTCCCTAGGCTTTGGATAGGCCTTCACTCAGGCGGCCGCAAATGTTCCGCGCTACCGGCAAAGTTTTATTTGTCGATCGGCTTTTCTCGATCGACCAGCGCACTCAGAGTTTTCTCTTCACCGCTCAGACCTAAGGATGCATCCAGGGCTTTGAGTCGAGCGCCAATTCGCGCAGCGGTGCCACCCATAATCCGCGAGTGCAATCGATGCGCCACCCAGGCGCCCACTAAGGCCACTGTGCCTAAGGTGCCAAACATCACCGCATAGCCGATAGCGCCGGGGAAACTGTCGAGAATGTAGCCCCACAACAGATAGGCGAAGGAAGACGGTAAATAAATCATGAACGCCGCCACAGCGATGGCTGAGCCAGAAAAGCGTTGGGGTAGACCCATTTCACCAAACGGCGCGAAATACAGGGCGCGCATAAAAAAGAACAGTACTGAGAGCAGAATCATAAGCCCCATCGCTGCCCAAGCGCCGCCGTTAATCAGGGTCAGTGCTACCGTTACGGCAGCAAGAATTGCTACCCCCATTAAACCTAGGCGCAGACCACCGCTGGCCCCGCCTAAATAGCGATCGGCAATAAAGCCAGAGGGTAAGGCAATGCTGATGCGCCCTCCGGAGGTAGAGACAATGCCAAAAATGGAAATGGCCAATAACGGCAGTGCGTGTAAATCCTGCAGGTAGGTGAGAAAGAACGGCATGGAGGTATAAGCGAGATAGACGCTAAAGCCGGCAAAGCCGGCCAGCCACACCTCTGGCAGGCGCAGGGTCATGGCCATGCCAGCGAATACCTCGCGATTGGCGGCTTGGGGGTTGTTGGTGGATTTCAGTAAGGTTGCTGTGGGCAGCATAAACCAGGCGATGACGCCAAGAATGATCATTATGCCGGCGTTAACCATAAAGGCAATTTCAAGCCCCAACAGGCTATAGCCAAGGAACGCGTAGAGTCCCACGGTGAGCGTATTTTGCAGCAGTTCAATGCCGCCGCGGCCGCCTTCTAGCAGGCCAAAGATTTTGCCTTGGTTACTGTCTGACGTGGACCTGCGGACACTGGTCAATATTGCGGGCCAGAATGCGCCCTCGCACCATAGCGACAGCATTACGAAGAGAAAGCATAGGGTGGCAAAGTCGTCGGTTTGACCTAAAAAGAAGGTGGTGATGCCACCTAGCACCATATTTACCGGAATCAGTACCCGCGGTGAAAAACGATCTTGCGCCCAAGCCAAAGCCAGATAAAAGATGTTGTGCACAATGCCGTAGATAGACATTAAAAGGCCGAATTGGGTTTTTGAGATTTGCCACAGCTCTAACATCTGCGGCAGCAATGCGCCTTTCATGGCGAGTACAGAAAATGCGAATTGCGAACACAGCACGAGGACAATGAAATTTGCCACGACCCGCTTTGATGAAAATAGCGGTTGGCCGTCATTGCCAAGAAATAATTTCACTGGATACTGAGCGTCATGGGTTTGGGATGTTGGTGGTGGCACTGAGGCGATGGCTGATAAGAGCCATGCCTACTAATGCTGCCCCGATGGCCATGCTCATAAGATTGGATGGCGGGTTATCCAGTACCCAATTCAATTCGGGTAAGGCGATGGCGAGCCCGCCCAATGCGATAAGCCAACGTGTCCAGATAAAACTCAAGCTGCCCAGTCCTGCAAGATACCCTTGCAGTCCGGCGCAGATTAGCCATGCTCCCAGCAATGCCTCTGCGAAGGCTTGTACAGAAACGTGCCAAGGGCCCTGCAAAATAAAGGCGGCATCGAGCACGAAAATAAAGGGAATAATGTAGATAACGCTGCCCATGCGCATGGCTGCGAAGCCGGTTTTCAGTGGATTGGATTCGGCAATAGAGGCGGCCGCGTAGGCGCCTAGGGCTACCGGGGGTGTGATGTAAGACAGCATCGCCCAATACAAGATAAATAAGTGCACACTTAAGGGGTCGAGGTTTTGGCTCACCAAAGCCGGTGCTAACACCACGGCTAAAAAGATATACGCGGCGGTTACGGTCATGCCGATACCGAGTACGAAACTGGTAGCAGCGCCCATAAATAACAGCAGTCCAATATCGTCTCCTGCAAGGCTGAGCAAATCATTGACTAAGGTGCCGCTGAGTCCGGTCAGTGACAACGAGCCGACAATCAAACCAACACCGGCCAACACTACGACCAGTTCAATTAGTAATTTGCCCACGGCATACATTAGATCCACAGCGGCGCTAAGGTCTAAACGATGCACCCGAGAAAATTGATTCAGTACCAGCAAGGCTGCGGTAGCGTAATACGGGGCAATGGACTCGCGCTGTAAAAAGATCAACAAGAAAATCAGCAATGCAAAGGCGCCTAAATAGAACCAACCCTCGGCAAGGGTTTTGCGCAAGCTTGGTGTTTCCTCAGGCGCCAAGCCGGTGACATTTTCGCGCCCAGCATAGGCATCGATTTGCAGGTACAGGCTGGCAAAGTAGAGTATTGCCGGCAATGCCGCGGCGGTCGCTACGTCGATGTATGCGATATCCAAGAGGGTCGCCATAACGAAAGCGGTAGAGCCCATGATTGGTGGCAATAAAACGCCGCCGGTAGAGGCGCAGGCCTCCACGCCGCCTGCAATATGCGGGGCCATGCCAGATTTGCGCATAGCCGGAATCGTCAGTTGGCCGGTGGTCAGCACATTGGTGACAACGCTACCGCTCATGGATCCCATCAAGCCGCTAGAAACGATGGCCACCTTGGCCGGCCCGCCCCGTTGTCGCCCCAACAGAGCGAAGGCTAGGTTGAGAAAAAATTGGCCTCCGCCGCTGTGTTGTAGAACTACACCGAAAACTACAAAGCCGATCACCAGTTCGGCGAAGGCGCGGAATGGCAGACCAAAGACGCTCTCAATTGAAAGGAAGTGATAGGCTGCGGTCTCTGCCCAGCTTGAAGTCAGGCCGTTTAAGGGTCCCGGCAGATATTCGGTGATGACCGGTAGTATGGAAAATACGCCGGCGATAATACACAGTGGCCACCCCGCAGCGCGTCTTAGTGCCTCAAGGATAATGAGCCACAGTGCCATGGCGCCATAGACAGCGAATTGCGGGGCGGCAAATTCCCAGGCCTCGTCCAAGGCTTGCTCGGCGGTGAAAAAAAAGCCGCCTAAAATCCCAATACTGATGGCGATTATTGGCCAGTCTATCCAGGGCCTGCTTGGGAAGGTGAGAAAAGCCCAGGGTGCTAATAGTGCGGTTAAGGCATAAAAGTATTGGGTTTCGATACCGATGAGACCCTGTAGCCATTGCTGATTGCCGAATAGGCGCAAAGTATCCATGGCGAGCAGTAGTGCCAGAGTGGCCAGAGTGGCCACTAGGCCGCGGATGGCAGGATGCGGTGTTGCTTGCATTATTGGTATGTGAACAAGTGTTACCGGCGGCTTAACGCCAGATTGGATCAAAGCCTGCGGCGTCGAGTGCCGCGGCTCGGCGAACCATCCATGCCGCGCTAAAGTCATCTGGATCCTCGGCCTGGTGTGCTTGCCATGCCGTTGCCAACACGCTTTGGCGCTGAATCAGGCGGCTATTGTGAGCGTCGTCAGCGTCACTCCAAACATCAACTGATTTGAAATAGCGCACAGCACCCTCGTGAAATGGCACCACCCACTGAAAATTCTGTCGGTCCATAGCCCAGCCGATGCTGCCAGGGTCGGCATTTTTGTATTCTTCGTAATGAATGTGGATAGCCTTGGCTAAGTCATGGACCAGTTGTTCGTCCTGACTTGCTAGTGTGATCAGCATTGGATACGGATAGGTCGCGCCCTCATGGGGATTGTCTTCGGATATGGCGGCGCCGCGGGTGGCCACATGTTTTTGCATGAACGGCACTACAGCGTCCATGCGCTGCCAGCAGCCGGCGTCATCATGTGGTGCCGGTGGCCAGAAGATGCCGCGCGGCGATGCCTCGAGCTTACGTGTTGGGCCCGATACGGTGGTGGCATAGGCTGCGTCAACTTGGCCATTTACAATGCCCGTCCACATCGCGTTATAGCCGGGGAAGTCCACCCGTTCCACATCGTTCCAGGTTAGTCCGCCACAGGCGAGGAACGCCTCGGTAGTGACATTGAGGGCCGGCGCGCCGCGCACGTAAGGGACTCGTTTGCCGCGCAAATCGGCGTAGCTCTTCATGCCCAAGTCGTTTGCAACCCCTAGCGCTTGGTTGCTGTCGCCATGGGACGCTATAACCAACCGCAATGGCATCGGCCCCCAGGTTTTACCGGCAAACTGAAATACGCCCTCCTGGCCAAAATAGGTAGCCACCCCGTTGGCAGAAAATTGCACCCGCCCGCGTTGCAGAGGTAATAGACGCGAAACGTCGTTTTTGCCGGGTAATACGCGCAGATTAACGTTGTAGTTATCTTTCAGGGCCTTGCCGATGCCCACGGCTTGATTGTAACCGGTGGTGCCAAGGTTGTAGGCGCTCCACGACATGGTGCGTGGAAACTCTGGTGCAAAATTCGAGTCGGCGCTGTGCGCCTGAGTAACAAAGCCAAGGAGCACGACTGTGAACAGTCGCGAGTAAATCCCTAAAGTCATTAAAGCCCTCGCAAACTACAAAAAGAAATAGCTGTGGGCTGTGCCACGCTTGCCGCAATGTAGGTTGTGCTCGTAAGCGGGTCAAGGGATCAAGTGGGCTAAGAACATAAAAGCGAATTCAATTAGCGTTCGCAGTTAAGATTTACTGCTGAGCCTCACCCGTAGAGAGATCGTAAAAAAAGCGGCAGCTGGGTTGCCGGATGAGAACATAGCGCTGCAAACTCTACACACAGTGCACAGCTAATTTTTGCAGACTTGGAGACGCAGTAGCATGGGTCGATTGCAGCGAGATCACAGTCCCAATACGATGCCAGTAAGCACCTTCGCCCAAGTGCTTTATCGGCATGGAGCGCTGATGGGCAGCGCCGCGATGGTGCTCGTGGTGGTCCAGGGTGGAATAGCTCTAGAGGACTCTTTGACTGCCGTATGGCAAAGACCAGAGATGTTTCTGCTTGCCATACTCGTGATATTGGCGGCTTTCGCTGGGTACTTGAAATGGCGTGGATACTCTTTTGCGGGCAGACAAGGGCTGTGGATCTGCTATTTGCTGTATATCTCGGTAGTTGAAGAGATCGCTTTTAGATTGTATTTGCCGGTTGTACTTGAATCGCACATTGGCTGGGGTGCGGGGGTATTGCTGAGTAACCTTATTTTCGGAGTGATTCATTACTACACGTTGCGCTGGAAGTTCAGCCATTGCGTGGTGGCCGCCCTAGGAGGGATAGGCCTGAGCCGATTATTAGCCCAGTCAGGAGACCTCGGGCTGGTTATACTCGTGCACTTTGTGGCTACTTTTTTGAATACGCCAAGGCCGCCAGAGGCGTCTGTTCGTATGAGTTAATCTCTGGCCGGTACTCTTAGGAGCAATAGGGACGTCAGTATGAACCGACGGGAATTTATCTTTACCAGTGCTGCGTCAACCTTGCTGCTGAGCAGTGGCTGCACTGCACCGCCACCACCCCGGACGTCGGTGATCGCTGCACCAGCGGGAAACCTGCAAGGTCATGTGATCGATGGCGTGCAGCGTTTTTTAGGTATTCCCTATGCGCAGCCGCCCTTTGGCGAGCGGCGTTGGCGCGCGCCAGTGCGACGCCCACGGTGGTCGGGTGTTCTGCAAGCGACTGGCTATGGTCAGATTTGCCCGCAGACAGGAGGATTGCTGTCTAATTCTTTACTTGAAGGCGAAGATTGCCTGAATCTGAATATCTGGACCCCGGATCCCAGTGCACGGGATCTGCCGGTTATGGTTTGGGCGCATGGCGGCGGTCAGATCTCGGGTAGCGGCGCTAATGAACTCTATGATGGCGGTCATTTTGCGCGTGAGGGCGTGGTGTTGGTGACCTGTAACCGCCGCCTGGGTGCCGAAGGATTCCTATATTTGGAGGAGTTATTTGGCGATGGTATCGGTCCTGGCAACCTCGGGATGCAAGATCTTATATGCGTATTGCAATGGGTTGCGGACAATATTCAAGCCTTTGGTGGCAATCCGAATAATGTCACGTTGTTTGGTGAATCTGGTGGTGCTGCGGCAACTCAAGCGACCATTACCACCCCCGGTTGCGTGGGCCTGGTGCACAAAGCAATCCTCCAAAGCGGTGGCCATGCAGTGCAGCGACCTGCCACCGCAACAGCAATAGCACGTCATGTGACAGAACGACTGAACATACGAGCCGGTGATCTGGATGCTCTACGTCAGGTGCCATGGCAGCAATTTATTGCCTTATACCCGGATCTTGAAACGCGCACTGACTGGGCGCAGCCGCAAATTTATCTGCCCGTAATCAATAAGCATATGCCCACTCATCCGGTGGATGCGCCGCATGTTGGGATAGGACTGGACATTGATTATTTGATCGGCAGTTGCCGCGATGAGATCAATCTATTTTCGCTATTCTTGGAACTTGAGGGCAGTCAGTTTGAGCGTCGGGCTCGGCAGGTGGTAGCTGCCGCGGGCGCAAGTTGGTCTGATGTTATGGCCGGCTATGCACAATCGCGTCCGCAGTTGGATGCGTCAGAGTGTTTCAAAGCTGCGCTTGGCGATATGTGGTTTCGGGTGCCGAGTTTGCGTATTGCCGACGGGCATCAGCGTTATTCGGCGCGTGGTACTTATGTGTATCTTTTTGAGTGGTCATCGCCGCTGCTCGGCGCTGCCCACGCGTTGGATCTTATGGTATTTGGTAACGGTCTGGCTTTGCCGTTTCTGGCGGGTTTTAAGGACTATGACGGCACCGCAGAGTTTATGCGTAAGGCCTGGGTAGCGTTCGCTAAGTCAGGAAACCCTCAAGTGGCGGGACACGGGTGGCCGCCATATAGACAACAACAAGCGACCCTGAGTATTAACCAGACGCCGGCGCTAATTGCTGAGCCCTATCGACAACAGTTTCCAATGCTCGAGCCGGTGATTGAGCGCAATTGGCTGCAGGCAGGCCTCTAGCTGCATCTTAAGTGGTAGTTCCAGTCAACGAACTGCCAATAATATCTGCTTACTTTGTTGATAAGCATCCTCCGCGCGCTCAGCAATTTGTTCTTCGGTACAACTGCCCAGAGGATGTTGTAGCAGCGCGAATGGATAGTCGGGCAGGCCAAGCATACGCGCTATGTTTCGCGCAGTGACCTCGAAAGGAGTGGTGCACAAAACCACAGCCGGTTTGCCGAACTGCTCGTAAATAATGCCGTCATGCAAACTGCACGTCGAACAGGATCCTCAGTCGCCATTGGCCGTGATCATAAAATCACTGCGTGCTGCCAACTCGGCGATGACGCCATCCTCGGCTGGTGCACTGGCATTGGTTTTAAAGACCATGTCGTCGACTATTTCGCATTGATCGTGCTTACGGAAAAGGTCTGCCGTTTGCAACAAAAGCGCGCGCGCGTTGGCTTTACCATTACATAGCAATCCGATACGCATGTTCTGCAACGAGGTTAAGCGCGGCGCAAGTTCATGGTTCTGAGTCGGGCTTGGTGCGGTTGGGTCAATTAATTGCATAGGCTACTCCTGTACTCGGTTGGATTAATGTGGCTCTCGATCAGCAATCGATGCAAACGCCGATGGCTTCACTTTGCATCATCGATGCACGCGTGCGGCTCCATGAAGGAATGAAAGACGAATGGCCACCCGCATCGCCGCCACCGACCACTAGTAATATGTCGTCCGCACTCAAGCCGCGGTGACAATCCTGTTGGGTTTGTAGGGCGTATTCCCGGGGGCTGAATTTGCCGATCCGGCGTAATGTCTCTTCGCTGCGCGAGGCATGCTCGAATAAAAACTCGCGGGTATCGGATTTGCTGAAGTTGCTGTTAGCGACAATCTCGGCGTGTTCTGGTGACAAAATTACCGCGCTCTGGCCGATGCTGATACAGCCGCAGTTAGCCATGGCATCGGCAATGGTTTCCAGCACAGCTTCGGCTGTTTGGCCGCCATGGTTTTCGACATTGACGAAACCACCGCCAGCAAAAACGGTCACGCTGCTTATCTCTGCGGCATAACCCAACTCTTGATTTAGGCACTGCCACGGTGTTTTGTCTGCGCGCTCGGCAATGCAAAAGCTGTACTTTCCCGGATTGCCTTGAGTGGACTTATCAGCAATGCCCGGTGTCATGCGGAAGATATTAAGAATGATCAGTCGTACCGCACGACCAATGGTCGCGTTGGCTCGGTTGCCGGGTCCGAACAGATTTACCCCAGCGTTCATGCCAATGTCATCGACAATTGGGCCGCTAACAACGAGTAATGGTGCCGAGCCACCAGTGCTGGCAGTACTGCCATGGAAGTTAAAGGGCTTTTTTGCCATGGCCTCAAAGGCCGCGACCACCACGGGGAAATACTCGGGTAAACATCCTGCCATAACCGCGTTAACTGCAGCCCCCTGCAAGGTCAAATCGATTTGCGTGGCGGGATGATGGGCGATCACGGTTTCTGCAGGGCGCCCCTCCATTTGCAACATCGCTGCAACACGGCTGGCTTCTGGGGGCACCACTGGCAAGCCATCGGTCCAACCTTGCTCGTAGCAATAATCAATGGCGTCGAGCACATCGTCAGCGACCTTGTGTTTAGTGGTTAATCCATTCATAGCTTCCCCGCATTCGCAATAAAGGCCTGTGACCACAGCATAACCAACTCCGTGAAGCTCGAGCAATTGGCACGTATTGGCCATTCAGAGCCGTTTTACCCAGAACCGCTGCTTGCAGATTTTCCCGCCTACCGCGCTAAACTTTTTAGGCAACACCAGTGCGCAGTGAGATGGTATTGTCGACTGGTGTTAGGAATAACGTGCGCCGTATCCAGATTGGCGTGGCAGTAAACTACAAGGAGGTCACAGTAATGACAGAATTCGTGCGCACTGCGGAGGAAAATTTTCAGAACTTGCAGGACTTTAACTACGCGCCCAATTATCACATGTGGCAAGACTTGCGTATGCATTATGTCGACGAGGGTCCGAAAGACGCCCCGGTAATGCTGCTCATGCATGGCATGCCAACCTGGTCTTATCTCTATCGCAATGTCATTCCTGGCTTAGTAAAAGCCGGCTACCGATGCATAGCGCCAGACCACCTAGGTTTTGGTCGTTCCGATAAACCTACAGATTTGCATTGGTATACCGTCGCGCGCCATACCGAAGTGCTTACCTCGCTGATTGTTGAATTGGATCTTCGCAACATATCCCTAGTGTGCCAGGACTGGGGAGGGCCAACTGGTTTAGCTCAGGCGGCAATGATGCCGGAACGGTTTGACCATCTAGTGATTATGAATACTTGGCTGCACCACGCTGAGTACGAGTACTCCGAGGGCATACGACGTTGGAATGCGGGTTGGCATACGGGGGGTAATTTCGATCGACCGGAACCAGACCTAGGGTTGATGATGGTTATGTCGGCAGGGTTAATGTCGCGAGAGCAATATGTGCCGGCATTTATGCAGGGACAGGATCCACAGTTGAGCGGTGCGGCAGCAACTATGTATCAAGGCTTTTCTGCGCCCTACAAAGGTCTACCGGATGCAGGATACAACGGCTTCCGACGCTTTCCATTGTCGATCCCCTTTGACAGTTATCATAACGGCAACGGCGCTGCCCAAACCCTGCATTACCAAACCCTTTTGCAGTGGCACAAAGGCTGCCATTTCATATGGGGGTGTACAGACGATGTGTTCGTGGAGGATTGGGGGCGCGAGTGGGCGCGACAGATGAATGCGTCTTTTGATGCCATCCCTGACGCGGGCCATTTCCCGCAAAACACTCACGGCGAGCAGCTTGTTGAGTTGATATTGCAGGGCCGGAGCTAGTGCGCGATAAGGCTGAGGTGGCATTACCTAATTGGCTTAAGCCCCAAGCCGGTTTGGCTGCGTATTCTGATACTACTGGTGCAGCTCGCATGCAGCCGAGGCACTGGAATACGGTATTGTCAGTACGCACGAACGTATTGTGTCGACTGAAATGGCGCGGTTTGGAGAAATTAAAGAATTGGGCAATGGCCGCGAGATCTTGCGTTATGAGCTCGATGGTTGTCTGGAAATTAAATATGTCTGCATCAGGGGTATCGGTTCCGCTTAAGCTGCGCCAAGCTGTTGGCAGCCGACGGAGTTAAATCATCGGCGCATTAAAAATATAGGGGAGAGGCGAATGGATATTGGGTTTGCACCACACTACGAAACATTCCGCGACGAGGTTCGGCGCTTTCTTGATGATAACCTAACGGATGACCTCCGTGATGCCCAGCGATTCTGTCCTGGGATATTCCTAGACTATGAACACAATATTGTTTGGCATCGCATTTTGCATAAACAGGGTTGGATTGCGCCCAGCTGGCCTCAGGAATACGGGGGCACAGGGTGGGATTTGATCCAACGCTATATATGGTCGATCGAGAAAGCTCAGGCCCACGCACCGGATACAGCACCCATGGGATTGGGTATGTGTGGCCCGATGCTGATTGGTTGCGGCACTAAGGCGCAACAACAAGAATATTTACCGCGCATCCTCTCTGGTGAAGATTATTGGTGCCAGGGCTATTCCGAGCCCGGTTCTGGGTCTGACCTTGCTAGCCTCAAATTGCGCGCGACCACAGATGGCGATGATTTTGTTTTGAATGGCAGCAAAATCTGGACATCCCACGCTCATTACGCCAACAAAATGTTTCTCCTTGTGCGCAGTGATGACAGCGGCAAACCACAAGAAGGCATTACATTTTTGTTAATGGATATGGACAGCCCCGGTGTTCGAGTTGAGCCTATTGTCTTTGCCTCTGGAAGCCATGAAGTAAATCAGGTGTTTTTCGATGACGTTCGAGTACCGAAAAGCAATATCGTCGGTGAAGAGAACAAGGGTTGGCAGGTTGCAAAGTACTTGTTGGAGTTTGAGCGTGGTGGCTCTACTGGCGGAAACGCGGCGCGTAAAGTGGCGCTGCAGCGGGTGCGCAAGCTGGCTGAGTCTATTGCGCTAGATGCAGGCACAGTGGCCGAGGATCCAGCCTTCAAGCGTCGATTGGAAGAGACCGAGGTGCAGTTGGAAGCGATTCAATACACAGAATTCAGGTTGATGGCATCGTTGTCGAAAGGCCAGAATCCAGGGCCTGAGTCATCTGTAATGAAGGCTTTAGCCGCCAAGGTGCAGCAGCAGATTAGCGAGTTAGCGGTCATTGCAACGGGCCACTATGCAGGTGTTCACCAGCCCGAGGCGCGCAGCGTAGGCACTAATATGCCAATGATTGGTCCAGAGCCGGGGGCCATGGCATTCACTAATTATTTTAATTTTCGTGCCATCTCTATCGCGGGCGGTAGTGACGAAGTACAGAGAAATATCATGGCCAAGTTGGTGCTTGGATTATGAATCATCCCTTTAGTGCGGGCGCGATAGCGGAGGCCGAGGCTTTGGTCGCCCAGATGACCTTGGCGGAAAAAGCTGATTTTTGTTCCGGTCAAGATTTTTGGCACTTGGCCGATTTGCCGCGCTTGGGAATCGATAAAATAATGGTTACTGATGGTCCGCATGGGCTGCGAAAACAGGCGCAGGAGGCGGATCACCTCGGTGCTCATCGTAGTGTTGCAGCTACATGCTTTCCTACGGCATCGGCGCTAGCCAGCTCTTGGGATGTAGAGCTTGTTGAACGCGTTGGCGAGGCATTAGGTCAAACTTGTGTGGACGAGGATGTCAGTGTGTTGCTGGGTCCAGGCCTTAATATCAAGCGTAATCCACTGTGTGGGCGAAATTTTGAATACTTCTCAGAAGACCCGTTTCTGAACGGCCACATTGCGGGCAGTCTGGTGCGCGGTATTCAGTCCCAAGGGGTGGGTGCCTGCCTCAAGCACTTTGCTGTGAATAACCAAGAACGTGGGCGCATGTATATGGATGCAGTGGTTGATGATCGAACCCTGCGTGAGATCTATCTAAAGGGTTTTGAAATAGCGGTAAAGACCGCGAGGCCATGGACGGTGATGTGCGCATACAACCGTCTGAATGGCGTCTACTGCAGTGAACATGACTGGTTATTGAATCAGGTGCTGCGTGAAGAGTGGGGTTTTGATGGGTTGGTAATGACTGATTGGGGCGCTGCCAATGACCGCGTGCTTGGTGTTAAGAGTGGTCTCGATTTAGAAATGCCCAACAGCGGCGGCATAACGGATAAGTTGGTGGCGGGTGCTGTGGCGGCAGGGGAGTTAGATGAGGCCATATTGGATCAGGTAGTTGCTCGTAATGTAGCTTTGAGTCTGTCCGCGCAAGACCGACAAAAGCCATCGATGGCGGCGGACTCTATAAGTCAGCATGAACTTGCTCGAGACACGGCTGCCCAATGCTGTGTGTTGTTGAAGAACAACGAGCAAATATTGCCGCTGGCGGCTGGACAAGAGCTTGCGCTGATCGGTGCCTTTGCAGAAAAACCAAGGTTTCAGGGTGCCGGAAGCTCCCAAGTCCGCCCAACTCAGATTGATACTTTGGCGGCGGCTTTGGCAGAGTACACAGAATCGGTGACCTATGCCGCCGGTTATGACCCTATTCATAGTGAACCCGATAAGGACCTTATCGACGAAGCAGTGCGGGCTGCCAGTGCCGCAGAAGTGGCCATAGTTTTTGCGGGATTACCCGGTATATACGAATCCGAAGGCTTCGACCGTGAACATATGCGATTACCTGCGCAACACGATGCATTGATTGAAGCAGTGGCGGCGGTTAATCCGCGCACGGTAGTTGTGCTGGCCAATGGCGCGCCGGTAGAAATGCCGTGGGTGGAGCAGGTCAGTGCAATATTAGAGACTTATCTTGGCGGGCAAGCTGCTGGGGGTGGGATCGCTGATGTATTGATGGGTAAGCGCAATCCCAGTGGCAAGTTGGCTGAAACCTTCGCTGAACAGTTGGCAGACATTCCGTCGCAACCCTGGTTTCCCGGTGCCCACCGGCAAATGCAATACCGAGAGGGTCTATACATTGGCTATCGCTATTTCGATACTGCCCGCAGGTCGGTATTGTTTCCCTTCGGCCACGGTCTGAGCTATAGCCGCTTTGAAATCCCTCGGGCGACTCTGTCAAACGACACACTCACGGCTCAGGGTAGCGTTAAGTTAACGGTAGAAGTGCAAAATACCGGGACTATGGCAGGGGCCGAGGTCGTACAGGTCTATCGTCATAGTAAGAACAGCACTGTGCACCGCCCTGAACAGGAGCTCTGCGGCTTTGCCAAACTGTACTTAGAAGCAGGTGCTACGGGGTCGGTGGAAATTCAATTGTTGGCCGACAGTTTTCAAATTTTCGACCACGGCACCCAAAGTTGGGTGTTAGAGGCCGGTGCAGTAGAGTTGCGCATTGGTGTATCCAGCCGCGATATCCGGCTTACGAAAATGCTCAATATAGCGTCAGTTGATGTGCCCAGCGATTTGGCCGCCGGCGTACCCGGTCCGGAATTTCTGCCCGCTGATACGCCTGTCGGTATAGCAGTATCAGACCTAACCTTTGCGCAAATGCTGAATGCCCCGATTCCGGCACCCGAGAGCCCACGCCCTTTCCATCGCAATTCCTCGGTGGGCGAATTAGGTGCCACATGGCTGGGTGCAAAACTACAGACAAAGCTTACTGATGCTTTCCTAGGCGGCATGGGCTTGGAAAAAGCCGATCAGACGACGCGTAAGATGTTCACCGAGATGGCAGAAAATATGCCTTTGCGTGCGATCGTGCTGTTTCAGCGTGGCAAGATCAGCTTTGCACAGCTTGACTGCCTTCTGGCGCTATTAAATGGCCGTTACTTTGCGGCTTTGCGGCAGGCTTTGAGCCTCTGGCGCAGAGGTGCCGGCAGTTGAATACGTTTTAATCAATATCCTTGGGGAGAAAAAGATGTCTGCAACTAACTATGCTGTTTCACCAGCGGATGGGCCGATTGCGGTAACTGGTGCGAGCGGTTACATCGGTTCTTGGATCGTTCAGGATTGTATGGAGCAGGGATACGAGGTGCGTGCTTGTGTCCGCGATGCCAGTAATCCTGCTAAGACCGCTCATTTGCTGGACTTAAACAATGACGGTATGCGGGGGCAAGTGTCATTGTATGAAGCCGATCTGTTTAAGCCTGGCAGCTACGATGAAGCGTTCAGTGGCTGTGCCGCGGTTATTCACGCAGGAGCAACGGTGGGCTTCAATCGCGAGACACCCCAAGAAGTCTATGATGGCTGCTTTAAAGAGAACGCACATGTGATCGAGTCGGTGAAGCGTTCTGGCAGCGTCAAACGCTTCGTTTTCACCTCTTCTTTTGCAGCGGTAGGGCATCCGCGTCCTGAAGGATATGTCTTTACCGAAAAAGACTGGTGTGGCGACAACGTTGAAGCATACAAGGGCCGTTGGAGCGAGGAGCAAATCGCGAAAGATCGCGACATTGCCTACGCCATGGCTAAAGCGAACACTGAAAAGCTTATTTACGCTGAAGCGGAAGCTACAGGCAGTTTTGAGGCACTGGCGATTTTACCCTTGCACGTCATAGGGCCATTGATCGCCAGCAATAACGACCAACCCTGGAGTTGGCAAAATCACATCAGACGTATGATGCAGGGCAAACCTTATAAAGGCGGACGCGAAGGCCGTATGTTATGGAACTGTGTGGATGTGCGAGACGTCGCGCGGGCTCATCGTTTATGCATGGAAACTACCGTTGGCAGCAATGGCAGCCGCTATATTTTGGCCGCCGCAGATCGTGGCGGAGAGTTATTTACTTGGCAGCTCCAAGCATTGCTGGAATCCTTGTATCCGATGGTTGGCGACATCGGCGGTGAGCCGATGCAAGGCGAAGCTGGCGATATTCCAGCCAAGCCAACCTACGACGCGCCGCGTGCCTATTGTCTGTTGGCCAAGCAAGAACTCGGTCTGGAGACCTTCGATCTAGAAACCACAGTCAGAGATACCGTGGATTCATACTATGCGGTCGGCTTATTAGGTGACGCAACCGGCTGACTAGATCAGATCCTGGTCTGCAATCCAGTTACCGTGGGCGCCATAGGGTACCGGGTAGGGCAGTTCGATACTGGCCACTGGGGCGGCGGAAAAATTGTCGGCATCAATAATGACGAGTTTGGACTTGTTCTTGTGCTCGTTATGCACGAGGCACAGCACCCAGCCGTCGTTCTCGGCCTCGGAGGAAGGCACTTGAGCATAGACGGGTTCAGCGCCGCGAGTACCGTCGCCTAAAAGGTGCTCGTTACAGTGGCCGCTGGCTAAATCATACTGGTAAAGCTTTGGACCGTAGATCGGCTCTTCGCTGTTGCCCTCGCCATCCAGCGCCATGAGGTAGCCAAATTGGCTGGGTTGGCCAACAAAGCGGTCGTTGACTCGGCCAAAGTCGCCGGGGCGATCGTCAACTTTTTCCTCAGTAACCTGCCCAGTAGCCAGATTTATCTGCCAGCGATGTAGGCGTGATACTTCAGAGAAGTCGCCTGAGTCTGCGCCGAATGCGGAGTCTTGCTTGGATACGAATAGGGTAATGACATCGCCCTGTTCCCAGGCATTAACCTGATGAAAGACGTAGCATGGATTGATTTCAAACCAACGAATATCGCTCGCGCTGCCGGTACGTGGCATAACGCCGAGGCGCGCCTGATTTTCGCGCTTGAAGCGAAAGGGTATACCGCTGGCCAGAAGATCCAGATCAAAGGCCAGGGGCAGATCCATGAAAATCACGTAATTTTCGGTGATGTTGAAGTCATGCATCATCACCATTTCTGGTAGTTCAATACCCTCTAATTGCTTTAACTTGCCGTCTGCGCCCACGCGAATGTATTGCAAAAACGGCTGTTCAAAAGAAAAGTAACTGAAAGCTAATAGTTCGCCGGTAACCGGACAGACCTTAGGGTGCGCTGTCATCGAGCAGGGCAGAGCCTCATCAAAATTTTCGCAGCCAATGGTGTTAAGTTCGCGATCTATCGCCCAAGGCCAATGAGCCTCTTCGAGACACAAGATTTTTTTATTGTGGGCCATCACATGGGTATTACCCTTGCCGCGTCGCAGATCGCCGATACCACCCATGGGATCGGTTAGCGGATCAGTAATGTCCGGGGTCTGCACAAAGCGGTTACGGTACCATTCGGCATTACCGTTCTGCAGTCGAACGCCGTGTACCATGCCATCGCCGAGAAACCAATGATCGCCAGTCCCTGACGCAGGATTAGGCCCGGTGCGCAGATATACGCCATTTAGTTCCGGTGGAATCGTGCCTTCAACCTTGAGTTCCGCACTGGTGTGCTCTTGCTGTGTCGGCGCCCAATTGCCGCGCAAAAACCAGGCTGTGCTTTGGTCATTCATGCTCGCTCCCCAACGATGTCTCGGTCTCATATTGATGCGATACGCGTGGGAATGCCAGTGCCTAAATGTCGTTATCAGGCGTGGTTTTTTACAAACTCCCCAGATCGCAGCCGCGTTTTTGCAGCATAGGTTTTAGCTCTCGATAGGCTGCGGGTGTCTTACTCAGGGGAATGTGTGGGTACAGGTGATGCACGATGTGGTACTGCATACCTAAGGACAAGAGGTTGCCTAGTCGACTTTTAAATGCCCGAGTGGCTCTATAGCGCCCCTTCTGGTTGCCCGGGTGATGCGGCGCCCAGCTCAAATAGTATTGAATGTAGGTTTCTCCAATGTGTTTTGGCAGCCACCACAGCAAGGCGGCTTCCAGTGCGTAGCCGCTCCACGCCATGGTGATTAAAAACCCAAGGTACACTAACTCATAAACCAAAGCGTCGATGATCTCATTATCCTTACCCACGCGTTGCAGCGCGTCTGTATAGCTTTGACTGGCGTTCGAGCCGGGCTGGCGCATTTTGATGCTATTAACCAAAAAATCGAAATCACTCGGTGCATGCACTGGATAATCGGGATCCAACTGCGGATCGTTGGTATGGGCGTGATGCTCCATATGGGTATCACGTAGCACTCGATAGGGCTGCACCATAGGAATAACTGAGATATGGCCCACTAATTCATTTAGCCATCGCAGAGGTTGGCCGCGGCGAGCGATGATATTGTGCTGGGCTTCGTGGGACGGCAGGTAACAAAGCGCGACATTAATCGAGGCAATAATGAAGCCGAGCCACAGAGGTATGATGTCAAAAAGCACCAGCGGCCATAGGGACAACCAAACGGCCAAATTGCAGAACGCCCAGGCCACTGCGCCCCAAGGCACTATGCGCATGTATTTAGCGGCGATTTGGCGCTCCACTTCATCCAAAGCGGCGGTATCGCTGGTTTCGGAGTATTCAATTTCGCTCATGGCTTTATCCAAAACCAAGAGCCACGTATTTGCGCCGCTAATCCCAAACCGCCGCCGACGATAATACCTATCCACAGCGGGTTAATATCGGCTGTAGACACACCAAGGGCGACCAGAGATTGCGCGATTAGGGGCGCTAAAAATGCTATTCCAAAGACCAGTGGCGAGAACAATAAACCCAGCAGTTTCATATGGTAGATGCCTTTGTGGCAGAGCGTTGCGGGATAGTATAGGTTCAAGGTCTACGGCTTGCCAATAATGAAAGCTGGGGTAGCTGAGGAAATATGCGATGAAATTGCTTGATGCGCGTTGGTTTCGAGTGCTGGCGATTTTCGTCTTGTTGTTGGTGCTATTGGGCTTAAACCTGAACCGGTTAATCGTGTTGATCGATAAACGCTATTACGAGCCCACCTATCGCGGCTGTATCACCGTTATGGGGTGGATCGCAGAGGACGTGACTCAGTTAGAGCGGCAAATCGTGTGCAACATTACTATGGTAAGGATCATCGCGGATGCTGAAAGAGCGCTGGCCGCAGAGGCTACACCTGGCGATGAAAAAGACCCTTCAGCGCAACTGGGGCAATAGCCGGGAAACAGAAGCCTTCAGCGTAATTTGGACGACTTCCGGCAATAAAGAGCCTTCAGGGTAATCGTGTGGTTACTTGTCAATTGAAACTCTAATGGCGACCGGAATTTAGCAACATTTTGGCAAGGGCCTCGCCACTTAAGTAAGCGCCTTCAGCACCGATCCCTAAACACCAATCGCCGGCCACAGCCAGGCCCAGATCAGAGTCAAACAAGTAAGGGCGCCCCAGAGCGCGGCCGGTATGTGCGTATCGCCACCTATGAACTGCGCAGTGTAAGAGTTGTCCCATATCAGTGGTGATGTCTTGCAATGATGCCATCAAAGCTGCTTGCACATCGGTAGGGTTATCCTCCTCATGCTTTTGACTCCAGGCCACCGCAGCTTCGACCACGTAATGGTAGTCTTCTGGGCCAAGTGCGCGCTCTGGTTTTGAATGCTCGGCGCTTACACGGCGAATCACATCATGGGTCGGGCGCAGTTCTTGGGTGGTGATTATTGGCAAGGCGGTGACCAGCATCATCACCCATGCCGGTGTCATGTGCACATCCGCCAATGCCTTTATTATTGGCGTATCCAGAGTTTTGATAAGGGCTTGAGTTTGTGGACATGGTGCAGTGATAACTAATTTGGCATAAGGACCATGCTCGCTGCCATGCTGGTCAATGAGGGACCATCCCCTGGCGCGCCGCTCGATTGACTGGATCTGACAGCCGCGTTGAATGTTCAGCGGCTCAGCAAGTTCTTTAGCCAGCTGATTAACGCCAAGTTCCGGTAGGTAGTGTCGGGCATTGTTGTCGCAATCCCAATCGTGATATGAATGAATTCTCTCGCACCACTGCGCAGTCTCGCCGTGCAAACTGGGTGCGCCATGATCGAAGCGCCATTGCTCATGGCGTCGTGTTGCAAGACGGCCACCGACGCCGCGGCCCTTATCAAAAAGTTCAACGGTGATCCCTGCAGGCCGCAAAACTTCAGCGCAGCGAAGGCCGCAAATACCAGCGCCAATGATGGCGAGATCGGACATGGAGCAATCCACAAGTTGTGAGGGCGATACTGTATACAAAAGGGGGTCAAAGGTTTGTGACGACCACGTTGTCGATTTTGTGTCTGAGTTCCCGTTATTAAAGGCGTTTTAGCGGTTGATAAACTAGTGCGAAAGCCTATAGGAACTAGACGATTTGTTATCATTTATGACCGCGCAGCCGAGCGATTTGAACACAGTGAATGGGTTGATCCTTGATGCGATTGGTGTATGGCCGATTTCGGCGCGGCTGAGTCGTCTTGTAGCCTTGCCGCTGAGGTATGATGCTGTTGATTTTCAAGATTTTGAAATGGTCTTGTGTTATAAAGCCGCCGCGGAATTCGGGGTTGCGATATGGCAGCCGGACGCATCAATACAGGGGGACGATTACAACCAAGCAGCATTACTGCACGGGTTGTATGTTGCACCCAGTGCGCAAGATCAAGGCATCGGTCGGGCGCTAGTAAAAGAGATTGCGCAGCGAGCCAGCCGGTGCCAAAGAGACACTTTATATGTGCGTGCTGAACGGTTCGCCGTAGAGTTCTTTAGGCGCGTAGGCTGTCGTCAGTTGAGTTCGCATGAAGGCCCTGAAGCGGGCGCCCAGGCTTACCCTCATCGTTTCGTGATGAAGGTGGCCGATGCGGTTAGCGCTTAGCGTTACCACGGGATTGTGCTTTGCTATAAAGCGCTGAAGAAAAAAATAACTCTGAGGAAAACAAGAAGATGGCAAAGAGTGGCCGTAGTGGTCTGAAGAAAAACCTGTTTGCAGTCTGTGCTGTAGTGGCGTACGCGCTTATTGGGTCTGCATCTGGGGCCTGGGCAGACGAAGAAGGTGCAGAATTGGCATGGAAGTATCACTGTGTAACTTGTCATGGAGACACCGGCGTAGCAAGCTCCGATCGCTATCCGAATATTGCCGGCCAAAACGTGGGCTACTTGGTAAGCCGCCTGAACTATTTTCGCGAAGGCCAAGAGCCGGGCAATCAAATGAATGCTCAGGCAGTTCTTCTGAGCGATGAAGATATACAAAGGTTGGCTGAATATTTCAGCCGCCAAGCGAATTGAGGTTGGCTGTGAATACATTGAAAAAGTTTCTTCAGTTGGCGTCTATTGGCGTCGTAGCGTTGCTGGGCGCATGTTCCGGTGAGCCTGTTGATGGAGCAGCTTTGGCTGTAGAGAAAGGCTGTATCGCCTGTCATGGTCAAGACGGTAAGGCGATCGCAGATATTTATCCGAACTTGAATGGGCAATGGGAGCGCTATTTGCGTTTGCAATTGCAGGCTTACCGCTCGGAGAAGCGAGTTAATGCCGTGATGTACGGCATGGCGAAGGATCTTACAGACGAAGAGATTCGCATTCTTGCGGCCCACTACGGGAAATAAAATCTCCTTCTGAGAGCGCATTGAGGACATGGCTGCGCAAGGTAATCGTGTCCTCCATATTGCTCTCGTCGCAGCGTTGGCTCTGGCTGGCTGCGACTCCAAAGACTCGAGTAGTGTCACTCAGGATACCGGCGTAGCGATCGGACAAGCAGAGTACGTGGGTTCCGGTCAGTGTGCAGATTGTCACGCCGAGGCGTGGCAGCAGTGGCAGGGCTCTCACCATCAGTTGGCTATGGCTGAACCGACCGAAGCAACAGTGCTCGGTAATTTTGCTGACGCTGAATTGGTGCATGGTAAGCATCGCAGTTTGTTTCAAACTGCTGATCGCACCTTTATTGTCGCCACTACAGATGGCGCGGACGCATCCCAAGATCTAAGCCAATTGCGCGTGCGCTATACATTCGGTGTGGCGCCTTTGCAGCAGTATCTTGTGGATGTGGGTGGCGGCCGGCTGCAGGCACTCCCAATGGTTTGGGACAGTCGCACAAAGCCAGTCCCCAACACTTCGGTGCCCCATCAAGGCGGTTGGTATCATCTTAATGCCGCGGCAGATGCCATAGATAATCCAGAACATTGGCGTCGCGGCGGCCAAAACTGGAACCACATGTGCGCAGACTGTCACTCCACCGCAGTGCGCAAGAACTATTCCTCTGCAACAGATACCTTTGCTACAGAATTTGCAGAGATCAGCGTAGGTTGCGAGGCTTGTCATGGCCCGGGGAGCTTGCATGCGCAGCAGCCCACGAAAGTGCCCTTGCCGGCACTTAAAGAACCAGGGCAACAAATAAATACCTGTGCAACATGTCATAGCCGGCGTACGCAACTTGCCGAGGGCTTCACTCCGCAGCACAACTACCTGGATCATTATTTACCGGCCCTGCTTGACGATGGCCTGTATCATGCGGATGGGCAGATCCTCGACGAGGTTTATGTTTATGGCTCATTTGTGCAAAGCAAAATGCATCGGGCAGGAGTGGCTTGCAGTAACTGTCACGAGGCCCACACCGCGCAGTTAAAGATTGCCGGCAATGGCGTCTGCACTCAGTGTCATAACGTCAACGGACGCCCAGATTTTCCGTCGCTGCGGCTGGCTAATTACGATACTGCCGAGCACCACTTTCATGATGAGAATTCCCAGGCCGCGGCTTGTGTTTCTTGTCATATGCCCGAGCGTGTTTATATGGGTATTGACGGTCGTCGCGATCATAGTTTCCGTAAACCCCGCCCAGATTTGTCCGCGCGCACTCAGGCGCCCAATCCCTGTACTGACTGTCATCAGGAAAAATCTGCGCAGTGGGCAGCCGATACCGTATTGGCACATTTTGGAGCAGCAAAAACTCCTGAGACTGAGCATTTTGGAGTGGTGTTCGCCCAGGCGCGAGACGGCCAATTGCGCGCCGAATCCGGCTTGGTGGCCATAGCCGCAGACTCTGATCAGTCTGACATTGTGCGTGCCACGGCGCTCTCGTTGCTGGCGGGCTATCAGCGACAAATCAGTGCCGAAGCGATCGCTGCGGGATTAAATTCGGCCTCTGCTTTGCAGCGTATTGGTGCTGTTCGCGGTGCTGTGCGATGGTCTTTTGCCGAGCGTTGGCGACGTCTGCGGCGCATGCTGCAAGACCCGATACTCGCTGTGCGCATTGAGGCGACTCAGGCGTTGCTAGAGGGAATGCAGCAGTTGCCGGCAAATCAGCGTGGACTTCTAAGTGCTGCGGTAGACGAATATCTGTTGGTGCAGCAACTGCATCTCGATCGCCCCGGTGGGCGGACTAATCTGGCCAACGCCTACTTACAGATGGGCGAGTTAGCGCAAGCTCAGGAACAATTGCAGCAGGCGCTAGTGCTGAATCCAGATTGGGTGCCGGGAATGGTCAACTTAGCGGATCTCTATCGTGCCCAGGGACGTGATGCTGAGGCAGGTCCGCTGCTGCAACAGGCATTGTTGCGAGTGCCAGATAGTGCGGATGTATTGGTGGCCCGGGCGATGTGGTTGGTGCGCCAGGGTCAGCGCGAGGCCGCCGTGGGCCTGCTGGCTAAAGCCTTTGAGCAACAGCCCAGTCAGCGCACTGCGTACCTGTATGCGGTAGCCCTGCACTCCACTGGCAGCAGCGCAATGGCACTGGGGGTGATTGACTCCGTGATGGCGTCTGGCCGGCGTTTTGAGCAGATGCTTAGTTTGGGTACGAGTATTGCCCAGGAAATTGGCGATGTAGAGCGTCTCGCTCGCTATCGGCGTGGAGTTGCGTCGCCCCTGTGAGCGTGGTTTGCTCTAGAAAGCCCACTTCGATAGTTCCGTAATGTATGACCCGAACTTGCCTTATCGCTCTGCCCGTGCGCCGGTTGCGGCAGCTAATTTAGTAGCAACCTCTCAGCCTTTGGCTGTGCAAGCGGGTCTGCGTGCTATGCAGCAGGGCGGTAATGCCATGGATGCGGCGCTTGCGGCAGCGATTACGCTGACAGTGGTTGAGCCGAATAACAATGGACTAGGCAGTGACGCCTTTTGCATACTTTGGGATGGTGCTGAGGTGGTTGGTCTCAATGCATCTGGTCGCTCACCCGCGGGTTGGACTGCTGAGCGCTTTCGCGGTCTGCAAAAAATGCCAGAGTTGGGTTGGGACAGCGTAACGGTACCCGGGGCGGTCAGTAGCTGGGTGAAACTCAGTGGTCGATACGGTCGACTGGCTTTTGCGGACTTGTTCGAATCGGCTATCGAGTACGCTGAGGGCGGATTTTTGGTGGGTCCAGAAACAGCGTTCTATTGGCAACTCCTAGAATCCCACTACGCAGGATTCGCAGCGTTCGCAGAGCATTTCCTTCCAGCTCCCCGGGCGGGGCAATTGTTCAAGCGGCCGGATTTGGCGCGTTCATTGCGGTTAATCGCTGAAACCAAGGGTGCTGCTTTCTACCAAGGGGAGTTGGCGGAGGCCATGGTGGCGGCGAGCGATGCTCAAGGGGGATGTCTATCCATGCAAGACCTCGCTGCTCACGCCGCCGACTGGGTGGCGCCGATCAGCCAAGCTTTTAAGCACATCGAGCTGCATGAAATTCCGCCAAATGGTCAGGGCTTGGCGGCGCAAATTGCATTGGGCATTTTGCAACACCTTCCTGACCAGGCATTAGACTCGGCAGCAGAAGTGCACCAACAAATTGAGGCGATGAAGATCGCTACGGCGACTGCGGCAGGGCGTTTCGCCGATGCCGAAGCCATGACCGTTAGCGTCGAGGAATTACTGGATACGGCGAGTTTGCGCCAGGCAGCAGCATCAATCGGCACCCGCGCGATGGCCTTACCACCTGTGGTATTGCCGGTTGGGCACGACACGGTTTATCTCACCACGGCGGATGCCAGCGGTATGATGGTGTCTTATATTCAATCGAACTTTCGTGCCTTTGGCTCAGGTATTGTTATTCCGGGTACCGGTATCGCCATGCAAAATCGAGGCAGTGGCTTTGTCCTTGACTCAGACCATGTCAATGCGGTGGGACCGAACAAGCGTCCTTTTCACACCATTATTCCGGGCTTTGTCACCGCCAATGGTCGGCCCGAGATGGCATTCGGCGTTATGGGTGGGCATATGCAGCATCAAGGGCATGTGCAGATGGTTAATCGTGTGTTCGGCCACGGACAGAATCCTCAAGCTGCCAGTGACGCCCCACGTTGGCACGTTTACGAGGATTTTAGTGTGGGCCTCGAGTCGGGTTTTGACCCTAAAGTTGCAGAGGAGTTAGAGGCACGTGGGCACAAGGTGCGCTTCGATAAGCGCACGAGTACCTTTGGTGGTGCGCAATTAATACAGCGTTTAGCTGACGGCTACGTGGGCGGTTCTGACCATCGCAAAGAAGGTTTGGTCGCTGGGTTCTAGGGCGTTGCGATTGCCCTACTCGTATTGATTCGCCCCAAGAACCTCTGAGTCACCGGAGCTAAAATTCAATACTTAGGTGCTCAATATAGAGCGGATTGTCGCCCTGCTCGAATAGGCTGGTAACGCGCAGCAGTTGGCCCAACGCTGCGGAGCGGTTAATGTTCGCGGCTACTAGGGAGCAAGAGGCGGATGCGCCAGTAAATGAGGGTGTGTGTAAATTTCAGCGTTAGACAATGTCGCCTAATTGCCGTTTGGCTTGGGATAGTGTTAGTGCTGAGCGGCTGTGGCCAAGCCGATCGAACTCTGTCCATCGCAACCGGTGGTCCGGCCGGGCTTTATTATCCTTTTGGTGGCGGCATGGCCTCTGTTTGGTCGAAACAACTCACCGACGTTAATGTCAAAGCTGAAGTCACTGGTGGTTCCATCACTAATGTAACCCAGGTGGCGCGTATGGAAAGTGATCTGGGTATTGCTATGGCCGATGTCACGACCGATGCATTTCTTGGCCAAGGTCTATTCGAACAAGCCTTGCCATTGAGAGTGTTGTTTACCGCTTACCCGAATATCGTGCATATTTTGACCCTCGAGGGGAGCGGTATAAACACGGTTGCAGACCTGCGCGGTAAGCGTGTGGCCATGGGCGCTCAGGGGTCTGGTACGGCGGTGGCCGCAACCAATGTGCTCACCGGCCTTGGGGTGCAGATAGATGACATTGCGCCTCGTTACCTGAGTTTTGCCGCCACTACGGCCGCTCTCAAGGACGGCACCGTAGATGCTGGATTCATCGTTGGGGGGTTGGGTATTGCTGCAGTAACGGAACTGGCGGTTACCCGCTCTCTGCGCTTGCTCAATCTTAGTGACGACGACTTGCAACAACTCGTCGGCCAGTTCCCAGCATATAGTGGCTATCGTATTCCCGCTGAGACCTACAACGGCATTGCCAGTGATACCACAGCGCTTGGCATTTGGAGCGCTGTGGTCGTGCATGAAAATATGCCTACAGATTTAGCCTATCGACTCACCTGTACCGTATATCAACAGCGTCAATCGTTGCTGCAGATTTCGCCAGTGGTGCAGGCCATGACACTAGAAAATATCCATCGTTTATCGGCGGTGCCGCTGCATCCGGGTACCCAGTTATATCTGCAAGATCCGGCTCAGTCCTGCGATTTACCCAATGAGTAAGTCTGATTCTATGGATGCTGAGAAATCTACTCCCAATCGTTGGCCGCTACTGGTTACCGTAGTCGCGGCGCTGCTGTCGGTATTTCAGTTGTGGCAGCCCGTGGCAGGTTTTGTGCCACCGGGGGTTTTGCCGTGGGAAACGATACTGGGTATGCAACCGGCGGTTTATTTTCGTCCGGTGCACTTGTGTTGGATTTTGTGTCTAGGCTTTTGGGTGTACCCATTACGCGTGCGCGGTACAGATTTGCCATGGCTCGATGTGCTCACAACGTTATTGGTGCTATGGGCCTCCTGGCGCATTTTGCGGTTTGATTATTCGGCGATTGATCATTTGTTGAATGGGCTGGGTGCGGCGGATTTTCTTGCCGGGGTGATCATTGTTCTGGCAACTTTAGAACTCGCTCGCCGATCTGTGGGTCCAGTGATGGGCATTATCGGCTTGGTGTTCGTTCTTTATGCGGCCTTTGGCAATGTGCTGCCTGATGTGTTGGCAACTCGCGGATTCAGTTTTGAGCGCATCGTGCGTTTTCAGGTGTTTACTGGTGCTGGCCTGTACGGAGCGCCTATTGGCATAGCGGCTGGCGCGGTATTTAGCTTTGTGCTGTTTGGTGCATTTTTGCAGGTCACCGGTGCGGGCAAAATGCTTATCGATCTATCCTTTGCCGCAGCGGGAAAATCTCGCGGTGGTCCAGCAAAGGCTTCGGTAATGGCTTCTGCGGCTATGGGTTCAATTTCTGGCAGTGCTATTGCAAACACCGTTACTACGGGTTCGTTGACCATACCAATGATGAAAAAGCTTGGTTACAAACCTGCACAAGCTGCGGGTATTGAGGCTGCCGCCTCCACCGGCGGGCAGATTATGCCTCCCATTATGGGAGCCGGGGCCTTTGTTATGGCTGAGTTCACTAAAACGCCTTATGGCGACATTGTGTGGATGGCGCTCGTGCCAGCGCTGTTGTATTTCACGTCGGTGTTGTTGTATGTGCATTTGATGGCCAGCAAGGCAGGATTCAAAGGCGCCAGTGAGCGTCCCAAGGTATTGCCTATTTTCCTCAGCGGTCTGCATTTCTTTTTACCCTTAGCCTTAATAACGGTATTGCTGTTGCAGAATTATTCGCCGCTATTGGTGGGTGCTGCAGGCTGTGCGGCAGTGGTCGCGGCCAGCCTCTTGCGTTCGCATACGCGCATTGGCTTTGCCGAAATTGTTGCAGGGTTGCGGCAGGGTGCGTTGCTCGCGGTGCCGATTTCTGTGGCCTGCGCGGTGGCCGGAATTGTTGTGGGTACCATTGGGCAAACGGGCATCGGTCTACAATTTACTGAGTCGGTGGTGTCTTTGAGTGATGGCCGGCTATGGTTGGCGCTAATACTGGTCGCGGTAGCAGCTCTGGTGTTGGGCATGGGTCTGCCGGCAACGGCCGCCTATATCGTGTTGGCGGTGATGACCGGTCCTGCGCTACAGGAGCTCGGGTTAGCGCTGATTACCGCGCATATGATTATCTTTTGGTTGGCACAAAGCTCGAACGTGACACCGCCCATCGCGTTAGCCGCGTTTGCCGGCGCAGGCATTGCCGGCGCTCGACCCATGGCTTCGGCAGTGTCCGCGCTTAAGCTCGCTAACGGATTATTTGTTATTCCACTGATGATGGCCTATTCGCCGTTGTTGCTAACGGATGCACAAGGCTGGCCCGTGGTGCTTGTTGCTGGGGCTGTGACCCTGCTGCTTATTGTGGTTTTAGCAATGGCCCTAGAAGGTTTTCTGTGGACTACGGTGCCCCAATATCTGCGTGTAGCTGCGTTAGTTTGCGCTGGGCTACTGGTATGGCCCGATACGTTAGTACGAAGCCTAGGAGCGGTGTTGGCGTTATTTTTGTTTGCCGTTAATTGGTTGCAGGCTCGACGATCGTACTGAAGCTGCTGAGGTTGGAAACTACTGGCGCTGCGCCAACCACTGCTCGTGGTGAATAAACTCGCCATTTTCCCAGAACCCCCATTCGTTGCTTTTGGGTCCGGTAAGTATAAAGGTCCAAACGGGTTGTTGACGCTCGAGCTGCACGATGTGCCGGTGTCGAGAAGAGCGAAAGTGCGGGCGCCATGCGCTGACCCGCTTGCTGCCCTTAGGAGTCAGCTCGGTATAGCTGCGCAAGGGCAAGGTAACGAACCACCATGGATGATCATGAAATGCGCGGTCGTCGTCGCCTTTGTGGAACTTGTGCAGGCGTAAGGTAAAGCCGCACCAAATAATCCAGCGCTCCAGGTAGGCTTCTTCGTTATCGAAAACCAGATCATGGGTCCAGCCGAATGGCCACCGCCCAAAAGAAAAGATGTATTCCTGAAAAACCACTATTTGCCGTTTACTGAGGGTGTTGTGAGTGTTGCCGAACCATGGAAGACGGCGAGTATACTCTGCAGCTTAGAAAAAACAGCAGTTAACAGGGAAGGATATGCCAGTAATTACGCAGTCGCCGGATTTGGACAATGCCTTGGTCAACCCCGCAAATTGGGCGGATGAAAGCTGGGTGCATGAGCAGTTCAGTTGGATGCGCGCTAATGAGCCGTTGAAGTATCTGAGCCCTGAAGGGTTCGATCCATTTTGGAACGTCACCCGATATTCCGACATCAAAGCCATCGAAGGCAATAAAGCAATTTTTATAAATGATCCGCGCCCAACTTTGGGTCAAAAGATGATGACCGAAGTGCTGCAACAGATGACTGGTCGTAAACATTTGGTGCGGTCGCTGGTGCAGATGGACGATCCAGATCACATGCGCTACCGGCGGCTGACCCAGGGCTGGTTTATGGGCAGTAACTTGCGCAAGTTGCAACAGCGAATTGATGAACTAGCAGTTCACTATGTTGATCGTATGGGGGAAATGGGCGGCGAATGTGACTTCGTCAAGGATGTGGCTATTTGGTTTCCGCTACGCGTTATCATGTCAATATTCGGTGTGCCGGAAGCGGACGAGCCGTTAATGCTGAAACTAACCCAAGAGTTATTCGGCAGCACTGATCCAGATGTGGCCCGTTCCTTTGACATGATGGACTTCATGGATGTGGTGCTGGATTTTGAAAAATACTTTGTCGAGTTAACCGAGGCGCGCAGAAAGAAACCCACTGACGATCTAGCCTCGCTGATCGCAAACTCCGAGATTGATGGCGAGCGTTTACCTCAGCATGAAACCAACGGCTATTACATGATCATCGCCACGGCCGGGCATGACACCACTAGCGCCTCAACCGCCGGGGGTCTCTTGGCGTTGCTGGAAAGACCGGAAGAAATGGCCAAGCTGCGTGCCGATGTGGACGCTTTACTGCCCACGGCAATCGATGAAATGATTCGCTGGGTATCTCCGGTACGGCATTTTATGCGTACCGCTACCGAAGATTGTGACGTTGGTGGACAAACGATTCGCGAGGGCGAGTCGGCGATTCTCTGGTACCCCTCAGCAAATCGGGATGAAAGCGTATTCGATGCGCCATTTGATTTTCGCGTCGACCGTAAAGATGCCAAGCAAATCGCCTTTGGTTTTGGGGCTCATGTGTGTCTCGGCCAGCACCTAGCGCGGATGGAAATGGCGTCTCTGTATCGCGCATTACTGAACCGGGTAGAAGACATCGAACTCGCCGGCGAACCTCAGTACACCCAATCCACTTTTGTCGGTGGTTTAAAAACTTTGCCGATTCGCTATCGGATGAAGTAATTACGATGTGCCCATGGGGGATCTGTTTGCGCAGATAGAGTTGCATAGGCGTTGCTCATTCAGCAGCCGTGTGCTGACCAGCTCTAAGCTGCTTTTCGCTACCACTGGTTTCCTAGTGCTAGGCCTGCGTGCTACATTTTGGTGTTGAAGACCCAAGGAGTGAGTCATGGCAGAAGCAGTGGATTATAAGCAGATAGGCAGTCGCCCAGTGCGCCCCGATGGCCTCGATAAGGTTACCGGTCGCGCTCAGTTCGGCGCGGATACGGTGTTGCCCAATATGATCCATGGCAAGGTTCTGCGTAGTCCTCATGCCCACGCGAAAATCCTCAGCGTTGATGTCAGTGGTGCCCTTGCGCTGCCTGGCGTATTCGCTGCGATCAGCGGCGCCGACTTTCCGGGCGGCGGCATCGAGGGTGAGGTCGGCGGCGAAGGTGGCGGCACCTTAGACGACGTAGCTAAAAATGTTATGGCGCGTGACAAGGTGCTGTATCACGGTCATGCAGTTGCGGCGGTAGCTGCTGCCACACCGATGGCGGCAGAAGCGGCACTGGCGGCCATCAAGGTAGAGTATGAGCCCTTGGCGCCGGTATTAGACGTGCTGCAGGCCATGCAGCCTGATGCGACACTTGTGGACGAAAACAATTACACCAAGCTGCCAGAAAAACCCGAGCATCCGAGTAATGTGGCGAATCAGGGGCGGCTTGAGCGTGGCAGTATCGAGGAAGGTTTTGCCGCGGCAGACGTGGTGGTGGAGCGGGAATTTAAATGCCCGATGGCGCATCAGGGTTATATCGAACCTCAGGCGTGCGTCGCCAGTATTGATGAGCAGGGCCGTGGCACGTTGTGGTGTTCCACTCAGGGGCACTTTGAATTTCGTGCCGCAACTTCAAAAATGCTGGGCAAGGACTTGTCGGATCTAAAGGTTGTTCCGAAAGAGATCGGTGGCGGATTTGGCGGCAAAACGGTTGTATATCTAGAGCCGCTGGCGGTGCTGTTGTCGGAGAAATCCGGCCGCCCAGTGAAAATGGCGCTAAACCGAGAGGAAGTATTTCGCGCCACGGGTCCTGCCTCGGCTTCGGTAGCACGTATCAAGGTTGGGGCTAAACGAGATGGCACCATTACCGCAGCCCATGCTTGGATAGCCTACGAGGCCGGCGCTTTCGCAGGTGCGCCCTATATGCCGGGCGCAATGGCGATCTTCGCACCCTATCAATTAGAAAACTTCTTGGTTGAAACCTTTGATGTGCTTGTGAATAAGCCGAAGGTTGCTGCTTATCGTGCGCCGGGTGCACCCCAGTCTATGCACGCCTTTGAGTGTGCGCTGGACGAAATCGCCCAATTGTTGCAGACAGATCCAATTGATTTGCGTTTGCACAATGCGGCAGAAGAGGGCACCCAAGCACCCTATGGACCGAAGTTTCCACCTATCGGGTTTAAGGCTTGTTTGGAAGCGGCAAAGTCGCACCCTAATTACCTTGCTCCGGTGCCGGAAGGCGCAGGCCGAGGCGTTGCAGCTGGGTTCTGGTTCAATGTAGGTCTGCAGTCCAGTGCTGAGGTGCACATTAACGAAAACGGCACTGTCATGGTCATAGAAGGCAGTCCCGATATTGGTGGCTCGCGGGCGTCAATGTGCCTGATGGCGGCGGAAACTCTAGGTATAGAGTATGAGCAGGTGCGTGCCCAAGTGGCTGATACAGACAGCACCGGCTTCTGTAATGTCACCGGCGGTAGTCGAACTACCTTTGCTACCGGTATGGCGGTCACTAGGGCCTGCGAAGATGTTATTGCAGAATGCAAAAAGCGCGCAGCGATGACCTGGGGGCTGGATGAGGACCAGGTGGAGTGGGAAGACGGACAGGCGGTGCCCGGCCCCGGGGTTAATGCGGATGTTAAAGCGCTTTCTCTTGCTGATCTGGCTCGTAAGGCAGCCAAAACTGGTGGACCCATATTGGGTCGAGCGTCGCTCAATGCCCAAGGTGCCGGCGCGAGTTTTTCTGTGAATTTTGGCGATCTGCGGGTAGACCAAGAAACTGGCAAAGTCGATGTATTGTCGTATACCGCAGTGCAGGATGCGGGCAAGGCCATTCACCCGGCCTACGTTGAGGGGCAGATGCAGGGGGGCGCAGCCCAGGGACTCGGTTGGGCGCTAAATGAGGAATATATTTACAACGAAGAAGGGGTGCTGGAAAACCCCGGATTCTTGGATTATCGGATACCGGTTTGCTCCGATCTGCCGATGATCGACACAGAGATTGTTGAAGTTGCAAATCCGAGCCATCCCTATGGTGTGCGGGGAGTCGGCGAAACGCCCATTGTTGCGCCCTTGGCGGTGGCGACAAATGCAGTATCTCGTGCCATCGACAAGCGCGTAACGGAATTGCCACTATCCCCACCCAATCTATTAGAGGTCATCGACGGCGACTAGTTGTCAGACTGCTAAGTGGCTCAGGTTACACTGCCAGAAGATTGGACAGCTCTGACGGGCGGCATACGCGTGCTCGAAATAAACGCCGAAAATTATCGCGACCTACGTTCGAGTCTGACCCAGCGATGGCCTGATCTTGGCACAGTATTAGAACGCTGTGCCGTGGCTATTGATGGGCAGATTTACCAGGATGCGTTTATGGAAGAGTTGGCAGCTGACAGCGAAGTATTCTTCATGCCGCGCATAGAGGGAGGGTGAGCTCAGCCGCAGCGCCCAAGAACGAGCTCAAACGCAGGCTTGTGCCAAGGTATTTGCCACATCAGCAATATCGCTGGGCCAATCCTTGGTCTGGCTTGCAAAGCCCGAGACGTCACCAGCGTAAAGATAGCGTAAGGCCTCTTCATAACCAGGCAGGTCACCAGCCAGAGCTTGGCAAAAGCGATATGCCCGTTGTTGCGCCTGATGTCGGGCGAATTCTCGTTGCCGAGCCGGGTCCTTACGCGCAGCGGAAACGAGTTTGCGCAGGGTTACTGATGCACCGCCCGGTTGTTGTGCCAGCCAATCCCAGTGCCTAGGTAATAGTGTGACCTCCCGGCCTACCACACCGAGTTTAGGTCGGCCGCGTGCGCGAGCCGGTGTCGCGGTGGTTTGCGGATAGCTGTCAATGCGTCTGGCCACTTCATCGGCGCTCCCACTCAGGTCGACGTCGACAACGCTGAAAGAGGTTTCATCAAAAATCACAACGCCGGGTTCATGCAGGTGTGCGTGGGCAGCCAGTGCTGCCTCTTTTAAAGAGCCACGGGCGATTCGATGGCTAGGGCAAAATACGATGTACATATATCCGGGTAATAATAGATTTCAAATATTATTACCCAGATAAAAATAGACAGCAATCCTTGCTTTCAGCTGCCCTTTAACTGACGTTGGCCTCGGGTTTCGGGCTTTTGGGTTTATCTCGGGTGCGAAGCACAAAAACAATAAGCGGTAGATATAAGAAAAAAGTAAACCAGTAAGGTAGGTCAGGCTGGATCTGATAAAAGAAACCGCCAAGCAGCGGCCCGATGGTAAAGCCTAATGGGCCACAGGAGCCAGCCACACCGGCCACCGCCCCTTGCTCGTTAGCGTTCACTGCCATCGATGCACCGGCCATGAAGGCTGGCCCCGCCAGACCCATTCCAGCGCCCTGCAGCAGCATGGCAATGACCAGTAACGACTGGGTGTCGGCCATGGCCAAACAGGCGAAAGCTAGCGCCAGTATGGGCATGGCAATGCGCAGCCATTGAATCGGGCGTAGATTAATGCGCTGCATCAAGCCAAGTTGGCTGACCAATGACGCTGCTGCAGATAAGCCCATGGCCATACCAAAGGTCTGTGCAGTCTCCACGGCAGTTAAGCCCAAAACGTCTTGGAAACGAAACGCCAGAGTTTGCTGCACTAATGCCATGCCGATAAACATCATGGCGCCGACGATGATGTAGGGCAGTATGCGGGGATCAAAATAGCTGAGTTTAACGCTGGGTTGATCCCGGGCTAATTTCGGTTGCGGGCTACGGGGAAGCAAAAAGACCACAAAAACGGCTGTGGTTAGTGCCAGACCCGAGGCCACCCACAAAGGCGTTAGCAAGGTTATTCCTGCAAGCAAACCGCCTAATGCCGGACCGAGTATGCCACCAAGGTTATTGGCTGCCCCCACAGCCCCCATGCCTTTAGTACGGGTGGTCAGATCAGTGATATCGGCCATATAGGCGCTGCTCGCGGGCATAATTGCGGACATCACACTGGCATGCATTACTCGCGTAAGCATGAGCAACAAGTAGGCGCTGAGTGGCAACAGCGCGCCAATCAGGGCAGCGTGAAATACGCTCGCGAACAAGAAATTCCCGCAGGCATAGCCCAGCAAGCCGAAGATCATTACCGGTTTGCGTCCCCAGCGGTCACTCAGCCGCCCCCAGCGTGGGCTGGCTAGGAATACGGTCAGCGACGATGCTGCAATGACTGAACTAATCTGTAGCTCGCTGAGACCAACTTCCCGACCTAGCGGGCCGAGAATCGCAAATAGCACCGTGAAACCGAAGCCTACGCCCACCAACGCCACTAACAGAATAATGCGCGCGAACTTGTACTGTTGCGGCTCAGGGTCTGAGGTCGGTTCAATCAATAGCGCTTGCTCATAGTGGGTGGGTAAAATGCAATCGGACATTGTAACTGAAACCGTAACAGCAGCGGCAGACAACGAGGACGTTTTGATTAATAGGAATGAATCAGATCGAGTAGTGCGGCGCGATAGCGACAGTAGCCAAGCGACCCAGCGTATTGTGGTGCAAAGAAGTCGCTGGCAGCGTATGGCGCGAACAATTTTGCTTGGCACCACAACGGCACTGGCGAGCGTGGTTTGGGTGGCTCAGCAATATGGCGTTGCGGTAACCGATAGCTTGGCGTTTTTGGGTAGTAGTTTTCTGTTTGTGGCCGGCTTGATCGGCATTGCTTTGGCCGTTGCATGCCTGCTGTGGTTGCTACGTAAGCTGTTTGGCCGTGGTTAATTTAACTGCGTAGCGAGCGCATTAAACGGTCGCTGCGGGGCAAGTAGTAATTGTCGATGTCAAAGCTAAAGGCTATCGAGCTGGCTCGCCCCAAAATGGCATTGCGTGGCACGAAGCCAACGGCGCGATAATCGCCACTATTGTCGCGATTATCGCCCAGCACTAAATAGGACCCTTCTGGAACAGTGACCGGGCCAAAGCTCGACGCCACCCATGCGGGCCTGTGTTTAAACAACATAATAGGTCGTTGTTCCCCTAGTGCCGTTTCGCGCATGATCCGGGTGTGGCTTAGCGGGCGCGATAATTGTTCGGGTAAAAGATTATTCGTTTCTGTCGTGTACTCGGCCAGTTGGCCATTAATGCTGAGTCGATTGTCGCGAAGGCTGATCGTATCCCCTGGCAGACCGATAATACGCTTGATCATCAAACGTCCGTCCTTGGGTGATTCAAAAGTGACGATATCTGAGCGTTCAGGATTTGCCCACCGGGTGATACGAATGAACGTAAACGGAATGCGCAGATCATAGGCCAGCTTATTCACAATCACGCGGTCGCCGATCACTATTGAAGGCAGCATGGAACTGGATGGTACGTGGTTCCAGTCTGCTACAGCCGAGCGGAAAACCAGCATAAAGACGACAAAGCCAATAAACCCGCGCCAATCGCGCCAGGTGTTAGGCAGGCTTCGAGACTTGGCAGCCTCGGTATTGAGCTTCATATCAGGCCTGCTGCTGCGCTTCCATCGCCGCCAGTTGTTCTGGGGTCGCTTCCAACTGATGCTTCGCTTTCCATTCGTCGTAGGTCATCTTGTAGACCTGTTCCCGAGCAGCGTCCATGGTCACCGGTAAGTTCTGGTCATCGGCGGCGGCCTTGTACCACTTAGACAGGCAGTTGCGACAAAATCCGGCGAGAATCATCAGGTCGATATTTTGCACGTCTTTGCGCGAGTCTAGATGGGCTACCAGACGTCTAAATGCTGCGGCCTCGAGCTCAATTTGTTGTTGTTGGGTCAGCGTGTCCATTGTTTGCAGATCCTTGTTATCGGGTGAAGATCCATTCGTCATCGCTACTTAACGCTTCGTTAAACGCATAGTCATCGACATCAAACTGGCGCAATTGGGTTGGTCGTACAATGCGCTTATCGATCATATAGCGCGCCATCAAGCCACGGGCTCTTTTCGCGGAAAACGAAACGAAACGGTATTTGCCATCGCGCAGCTCTTTGAAGTTTATCGTTAGAATGCGTCCTTCAATGCGCTCCGGCTGGATCACCTGGTAGTACTCGTTAGATGCCAGATTCACTAATACTTTGCTAGTTTGCTGCGCCAGGGCTTCATTAATGCTGCCGGTGATTTTGTCGCCCCAGAACTGGTACAGGTTGCTGCCGCGGCGGGTGGTGAGTCGCGTCCCCATTTCCAGCCGATAGGGTTGGATTAAATCTAAGGGCCTTAGCAGACCGTGCAAGCCAGACAATACGCGCAGGTGTTTCTGCGCAAAATTAACATCCCTAGCTGCCAGGGTTTGTGCGTCTAGGCCTTGGTATACGTCGCCCTTGAAGGCGAAGATAGCCGGCCGAGCATTGCCCGTATTTGCTGTAGATTGCCACTCGGCGTACCTACGGTGGTTGAGTTCGGCGAGGTTGTCACTGATCTTCATCAGACTACCGATCTCCGCAGGTGCGAATTTTCGCAACGTCGAGATCAGCTCTTTCGATTCGCTGTTGAAGTCTGGTTGCGTAGACTTGCTGATAGTCAGCGGTGTTTCGTAGTCCAGCGTTTTCGCTGGGGAAAGAATAGCCAGCATATTTTGCCCTATCGATCTTATTGTGTTGGTGCCATGGAAATAGTTTTGGCCACTTAGGGTAGAGATATTAGCTAACCTGAAGGCCTTAGACGAGTGTCTTCAAGCAGTTCACAATCAATTGATAGCGCCCTGATTGTCACGGCTATATCATTGCGCAATCCAGGTTTTAGGTGTCCGCATGAGCGCTCGTCAACAACGTATCTTAGAAAAACTGACGGCTGAGTTTTCGCTCAGTCACGTCGATGTCGCAGATGAAAGTTCCGGGCACAGTGTGCCAGAAGGTGCAGAAAGTCATTTTAAGGTGACCGCCGTAGGCCAGGTATTTGCCGAACTGTCACGCATAGCGCGCCACCGGCTGGTTAATAAGCTGCTGCAGAGCGAATTCGACTCTGGCATGCACGCCTGTGCATTGCATCTGTATAGCGAAGACGAGTGGCTGCAGCGGCAAAATCAGGCGCCGCAATCGCCCGACTGTGCTGGTGCTAGTAAAAACGCTGCTGACGGAGCCTAAGCATGCGGCGAGTGTTGGCGTTTTATAAGTTTATCCCGGTGACGGAACCCGAAGCCCGTGTCGAGGAACTGCAACAGTTGGGTGAGCAGCTTGGTGTGGTGGGTACCATTTTGCTGGCACAAGAAGGCGTGAATGGGACAATCGTCGCTGAAATAGACAGTCTTGACGCGATGGTCAGGGCATTGGAGCAAGCCTTTGGGGCGATGACTTTCAAGTGGTCCGACTTGGATCAATCTGGGATCGGCTTTCATCGTTTTAAAGTGCGCATCAAGCCGGAAATTGTCAGCTTTGGTGTTGCCGGTTTGGATTTGCAAAAAACCGGTGAGCACGTAGATGGGGCGCGCTGGAATGAATTACTCGCCGATCCTGAGGTACTGGTTATTGATACGCGCAACCATTACGAAATTGATATTGGTACCTTTGATAATGCGGTGTCGCCGGATACCGATAATTTTCGCGAGTTTCCCCAATGGGTAGAAGACAACATAGATCCCGCAAAACAGCGCAAAGTCGCGATGTTCTGCACTGGCGGTATTCGGTGTGAAAAAGCTTCAGCTCTAGTAGCCCAGCATGGCGTAGAAGAGGTCTATCAGCTGAATGGCGGCATTCTGCAGTACCTAGAAGATACGCCATTAGAACAGAGCCGGTGGCAAGGCGAATGCTTTGTGTTCGATCAACGGGTGTCGGTAAATCATGACCTTGAACAGGGCCAGTATCGACAGTGCTATGCGTGTCGACATCCATTGTCCAAAGACGATATGCAGGCACCCGAGTTTGAGCACGGTGTTAGTTGCCCGTTTTGTCACAGTTCGGTCACTGATGTGCGGCGTCAGCAGTTTCGTGAACGTCAGCGACAGGTACGGTTGGCAGCTGCACGGGGCGAGGCGCACATTGGTGTAACCCAGAGCAAGGACAAAGGCTCCTAGCCAGCGGCGTTGTGCTGGTTAGAACTACTCAACTAGGGGTAATAAGTGCGGGAGCACCGCGTCCACGATCAGCGGTTGTGCAACCGCTGTCGGATGAATGCCGTCGGCCTGCATAAACTGCGGTTGCAATGCGACTTCTTCGAGTAAAAACGGAATTAAAACCGTATTTGATTGCGCCGCGATGTCGCTGAAGCTTGCGGTAAATTCTGCGGTATAACGGCGGCCGTAGTTCGGTGGTATCTGCATTTCAGCCAATAATGTGGCTGCACCCTGTGCTTGCGCGGTCTCGATAATGCGCAACAAATTATTTTTCATTTTGCTGATCGGATAGCCGCGCAGCCCGTCGTTACCGCCGAGTTCAACGATGACTATTTTTGGGGCCGTGGCGTCGAGTACTCCGGGCAAGCGTGCCAGTGCCCCGCCCGTGGTTTCTCCAGAAATACTGGCATTCACAACCCGCCAGCCCGCATGGTTTGTCGCAAGGTATTGCTCAAGTAAGTAAACCCAACCTTCCTCGCGTTGAATACCATAGGCGGCGCTGATACTGTCTCCGAGCACTACGATTGTCCCCGTTGGCGCCTTGGCCTCCGCTAACACAGGCGAAATCGCAGAGGTCGAAAGCGTTAACGCAAAAAACACAGCCAGCGTATTAGGCTTTGAAAAAAGTAGCCGAATAAACGGCGGAATAATAACAATGAACAGTGATTTACCCATGAGTCGAATCGTAGTCTCTGCTGAAGGTGTAACTAAAGTAGTGCCCACTGCTGCGGGTCAGTTGGTGATCTTGGATGGCATTGATTTGGAAATCAATGCAGGGGAGTCCGTAGCCATCGTCGGCGCCTCGGGTTCCGGCAAAACCACCTTGCTGGGGATTCTGGCAGGCTTGGATGCCGCCACAGAGGGTGCTGTGCGACTGGTCGATGCAGATCTATCGCGGCTTGATGAGGAGGCCCGAGCGCTTGTTCGAGGCCAATACATGGGGTTCGTGTTCCAGTCTTTTCAACTACTGGGTAGCCTCACAGCACTGGAAAACGTCATGCTGCCGGTCGAATTGCGCGGCGATCGGATGGCCGCAGATCAAGCACGGCAGCTGCTCACGAAGGTTGGTCTGCAGGAACGGGTTGATCACTATCCGCGTCAGCTTTCTGGTGGTGAGCAACAGCGTGTGGCTATTGCCCGAGCATTCGCGTCCAATCCCAAGGTTCTTTTTGCCGATGAGCCTACGGGTAATTTAGATACCCAAACCGGCGAAGTGATTTGCCAATTGCTGTTTGAGTTGAATCAGGAATTTGGCACCACGCTGATCCTAGTAACCCACGACCGAGGTCTGGCGGAACGCTGTGATCGCACGATTGCGATAGCCGGCGGCAAGGTCGCATTATGAATTTAGCGTTGGTCTCCCGACTGGCCTGGCGCGATTTGCGATCTGGGGAAATGGGTTTGTTACTGGTTGCTCTACTGGTAGCCGTGGGCACAGTGACATCTATTAGCTTGTTCGTGGACCGTTTGCAGGGAGCGCTGGTTCAGGAGTCTTCGAATTTTCTTGCCGCAGACCGGCAAATATCTAGTTCCCAAGCGATCCCGGATGATTTTTTCCTGCGCGCGCAATCCAAGGGGCTAGAGACCGCACAAACATTGGTTTTCCAGTCCATGATCTACGGTGGCGATAACAACCAGCTTGTCAGTGTCAAAGCGGTTGACGAAGCCTATCCGCTGCGTGGTGAGTTAATTGTTGCCGACCAGCCCTTTGCCGATGGATATCCGATTAATGGTGTGCCGGCGCCCGGCGAAATATGGCTGGATTCGAGACTATTTCCCGCCTTGGGTGTGAGCCTCGGTGAAGCGGTTGAAGTAGGGATGGCGTCTTTACGTATTGGCGGCGTGCTCGTAGCAGAGCCAGACCGTGGCGGTTCTATGTTCGACCTTGGACCGCGCTTGTTGATGAATCTCCAAGATGTGCCAGCTACGGAAGTGGTGCAGCCCGGTAGTCGGTTGTCTTATCGCATGTTACTTGCCGGTGACAATGATGAACTGGAAACGCTAAAGGAAGCCTTACCGCTGCAGCCCAATTATCGCTGGGCGAGCATCCGTGAAAGCAGTTCCAGTATTGGCAACGCCTTGGATCGGGCAGAAAGTTTTTTGTTGTTGGGGGGGTTACTCGGAGTGCTATTGGCGGGTGTTGCCGTCGGCTTGAGTGCCCATCGTTATGCCCAGCGGCATTTCGATCATGTAGGGGTGTTGAAAACGTTAGGCGCAACCCCCGGACAGATTCTACGCGGCTTTATGGGCTTGCTATTGCTTGTAGGGTCAGTAGCTATTCTCTTGGGCCTTGCAGCTGGCGGGCTTTTGCATCTCGCAATAGTTGAAGTACTAGCGCAGTTTTTGCCCGTAGCTTTGCCGGTACCGGGGCTGCGGCCATTTGTGCTCGGTGCGGTTACCGGGTTGATTTGCGCCTTGGCCTTTGCCATGCCTGCCTTTGTGCATCTCAAAAATGTCGCCCCAATGCGAGTTATTCGCCGTGATCTAGGGGTGACACCACTGAGCCGCTGGGTTTCCTACGGTGCTGCGGCGATCGGTAGTCTGGTGTTATTGGTGTGGTATACGAACAATTTATGGCTTACTTTCTGGGCTTTGGCCGGTGCTGTGGTTGTCATTACAGTATTTGGTTTTGTCGCCTACTGGTTGCTGCGTGGCGGCCGGGTCGCGGGTATGCAGGCTAAGAGCGGGTGGCGTCTTGCATTATCAGGTCTGCAGCGGCGGCGTCAGGAAAATACCGCGCAAATTCTCATTTTCGGTTTAGCCATCATGCTGCTTTTAGTGTTGGTATTGATCAGAACCGCATTGATCGAAGAATGGCGATCGCAGATACCGGAAAACGCAGCAAATCATTTCGTAATGAATATCGGCATGGATGAAGTCGACGGAGTGGGCGAACTGATCGAAGAGTTTGCCACCCAGGGTGAATTTCTATATCCCACTATCCGTGGGCGTATCGTTGCCATCAATGATTTAGACGCGAAGGCTTGGCGTGCGCAAAAACCCCAAGTACGGCGGCGTATGTCCTCAGAGCGTAACCTGACTTGGATGCGCACACTGCCCGGGAATAATGCGTTGACCGAAGGTGAATGGTGGGATGTCGGCGATGCCCGGCCCCAAGTTTCTCTGGAGCAAGAGTATGCTCAAGAAATGGGTCTTACGGTGGGCGATAATATGACCTTCGATATCGGTGGTCAGCGGATTGATGCTGTGGTGAGCAGTATGCGCACATTGCAGTGGGAGAGTTTAAGTCCGAACTTTTTCATCATTTTTTCGCCTGCGGCGTTAGAGGAATTTCCGGCCACCTATATGACCAGCTTCTTCTTAGAGCCCGAGAACAAAAGCTTTCTTAACACTCTGCTTAGTCAATATCCGACCATTACGGTGATAGAAATTGATTCGGTGATTGAGCAGGTGCAGACGATTATTAATCAGGTGACTCAGGCGGTTGAGTTGATTTTGGTATTAGTGCTGTTTAGTGGGTGTTTGGTCCTTATAGCCAGTATCCAAGCAAGCCGCGATGCACGTATGTCCGAGTTGGCCTTGGTTCGGGCTCTGGGCGGAACTCGGCGGCTCATTGCAGGATCGCTTACCGGAGAATTTTTGATTCTTGGGGCCTTTGCTGGCGTCGTGGCGGTTATGGGTGCGGAAGTCACTGTGGCGGCACTGCAGACACAAGTATTTGAGCTCAGTGCTTCTGTGCATCCTTGGATTTGGCTGTTGGGACCGCTCTGTGGTGCGCTTATTATCACCGTGGTTGGTTTGTTGGGCAGCCGCAGTTTGTTAGATTCTCCACCTATGAATGTACTCCGAGGGCTAAATTAGTGGCTGAATCTCAGGTTGAAATAAAAGCAACCGCTGTGCCGAAACGCGATCCGCGAAAACATCAGTATGAAAAGAACAAGTGCCATAAAAAGCTTCGGCGTTTGGTCGGCGAGGCGCTTACTGACTTTAATATGCTTAGCGAGGGCGACAAGGTTATGGTCTGCCTTTCCGGGGGTAAGGACTCGTACACGCTATTGGACATGATGCTCACTTTTAAACAGCATGCGCCCATTAACTTTGATGTGGTTGCCGTTAATTTAGATCAAAAGCAACCGGGTTTTCCTGAACAGGTCTTGCCACAGTACTTGAGTGATCTTGGGGTGCCGTTTGACATTATCGAGCAGGATACTTATAGCGTAGTAAAGGCGCTGACTCCCGAGGGCAAGACAACTTGTCCTGTATGTTCGAGGTTGCGTCGCGGCATTCTATATGGCCATGCGCAAAAAATAGGGGCGACAAAAATAGCTCTTGGCCACCACTTGGATGATGTGGTGGAAACCCTAATGTTGAATATGTTCTATGGGGCAAAACTTAAGGCGATGCCGGCCAAGCTGCGCAGTGACGACGGCCGTAACATTTTAATTCGACCGCTCTACTACTGTCGCGAATCACTCATCAGCCGCTGGTCAGAGTTTCAGCAGCACCCGATTATTCCGTGTAATTTGTGTGGCTCGCAGGACAATTTACAACGTCAGGTGATAAAGCAGATGTTGGCAGAGTGGGATGCTTTGCACCCAGGTCGGGTCGACAATATTGGTCGCAGTGTGAACAACGTCACCCTATCGCATTTGGGTGATCGACGCTTATTTGACTTTGCATCGTTGCAGGCGGACAACAGTCGCATTGATGTGACCGAAATCAACTGATCCCAGTTTGACGGTGAAGATACCCCAACAACAGCTATCTGCTGAAGCGTTAATGGGTGTGATTGATGCTTTCATTCTGCGTGAAGGGACAGACTATGGTCTGCAAGAGTACACCTTAGAAGAAAAGCGCCAGCGGGTGCTGGGTTCCTTGGCAAGTGGTGATGCGGAGATTCATTTTTATCCAGAAAACGAACACATCGACATTGTGATGGTTCGATAGGCCTCTAACTTCGACACGGCAGATTGATTGCTCTTGCGCATTGCATCCCGTATGCGTCGCCAGTATCGTCTGGCGCTGCTTAAATTCTGGGGGTATGTATGTTGCGTAGTTTGTTCAGTGCGGTCCTAGTCTTAGCTATGGTTGGTAGCGTCCATGGGGTAGAAAATACCATCGAGGAAGTGGTGGTTACGGCAGGCAGCAGTATTCAGGCGCGTTTAGGTCAGAGCGGCAGTGGTACGGTACTGACCTCTACGGAAATCCAGCAAATCGGTGCGACCCATGCCAGTGAGGCGCTCAACCGGGTAGCGGGTGTATGGGTGAATCGCGGGTCCGGTCAAGAACATTTGACCGCTATTCGCTCAGCGGTGCTCACCGGCTCTGGCGCCTGCGGGGAATTCAGTTACCTGCAGGATGGCATTCCCATCAGACCCCATGGGTTCTGTAACATCAACAACCTGTTCGAGTTGAACACCGAGCAGGCTGCAGCTGTTGAGGTGTGGCGTGGTCCTGCCAGTGCCGTGCTCGGCGGCAATGCACTGCACGGGGCGATAAACGTCATCACCCCCGTACCCGATCAGAACAGTATAGCGATAGAGGCAGGTGCCTATAATTTTGGCCGGCTGAGTTTGCAAGGCGGCACGGAAGTGGCGGGTCATACTATTGGAGCAGCGTTTGTCGGTGCCAACTCTGGTGGCTACCGTGACGCCAGTGGCTATGGTCAGCAAAAGCTGTCGCTCAGCCACTTGGCTGATTTTTCTGGGTGGGCGGTGCGCAGCCATGTTACTGCGACCTTGCTAAATCAAGAGACTGGCGGTTATGTGCGTGGCGAAAACGCCTATGAGAATGCGAGTTTGCGAACCTCTAACCCTAATCCAGAGGCATACCGCGACGCGTGGTCGCTGCGTCTGAATTCTGAACTGAGCCGCGACGCTTGGACGCTTAAGCCCTACCTGCGGCGATCACAGATGGCCTTCTTGCAGCACTTTTTGCCCGGTCAGCCACTCGAAGAGAATGATCAGTCCAGTGTTGGTTTGATCGTTGAGCGGGACATTAGTAGCGCAGCCACCCAACTCAGTGTCGGTGGTCATGTGGAATTCATGTCGGGTGGCTTGCGTGAATTCCAGGCGCAACCGACAACGGGTAGTAGATTTTTGGTGGCAACACGGCCTGCTGGACTGCACTACGACTACGACGTTACCAGTTCGTTGTTCGCGGTGTTCTACAATGTCGACTACAGCCTCTCTGCCGACACCCGGTTAGTCCATAGCCTGCGTGCTGAAACGCTTAAATACGACTACACCAATAATCATATTGTCGGTAATACCAAGGACGATGGGACGGCCTGTGGTTTTGGTGGGTGTTTATATACCCGGCCGGCCAGCCGTGAGGATGAATTCACTAACCTAGGGGCGCGGTTCGGGGTTGAACGTGACACCCAGCTGGGTATGTTGTATGCCACGGCGAGTAGCGGTTTCCGGCCGCCCCAAATCACCGAGTTATATCGCCTGCGAGGCGGGCAGACCATCGCAGACCTTAATAGCGAGCGGCTCTCGGCGCTGGAGCTTGGTCTGCGCAACGAGGGTCTCGCTATTGCGCTGTTTGCAGAAAATACCCGTAATTATTTGTTCCGAGACTCCGAGGCCTACAACGTCAGCGATGGTCGGACTCGATCACGCGGTTTGGAGATCTCGTTCAGCCGCGTTATTGGTAAGCATAACCTGTCATTGGCGACGACATACGCTCAGCACAAGTACGCGTTTGATCGCGCCGCGGATGGGCGTGAAACCATCAGCAGTGGTAACGCTATGGACTCGGCACCCAAGTGGTTTGGTCAGGCTGCGTGGAGCACCCAGATTTCACCGGCTTTGCGCCATGAACTTGAGTTAAGTGCGGTTGGGCCGTACTACCTCAACGCGGCAAATACTGCCGAATATGCAGGACACACAGTTTTGAATTGGCGTGCTCAGTGGCAACCGCGCACTGATCTGGAGTGGTCGTTGCGCCTGATGAATGTACTAGATGCGGAGTATGCAGATCGCGCCGACTTTGCGTTTGGCAGCTATCGTTATTTCCCGGCGATGCCGCGACACGTTTACTTAGGTGTGCGGCTTGTATTGGACTGATTCGGTGTGGCGTTAGTAGGTAACCTAATCCTGGCGCGGTAGTGCTGGTAGACGCTTGTTAGACCAACCATATGGGTGTGGGTGTCGCGGCGTCGGATCGGGTAGAATAGGTGGCATATATCCACCGCTTACGGGCTGGCCGTGCTCGATCACTCACTGCACATACATCAAGCTGACGATGAGTCACCAAGACACGTAGAGGCAGTGTTAAGCATGCTGGCGTTGTCGTGCCAGCGTGACCAGCGAGATCTTTTCGAACCGCTGAATCTAGTGGTCGGCCCTGGTGAATGTATAGAACTACTGGGGCCGAACGGCTCAGGAAAAAGTACCTTATTGAGGACTCTGGCAGGTTTGCACAGCCAGTATCAGGGTGAGTACAACAGTGTTGCGGCGGTATACCAGGGACACCGTCTAGGCCTGGATGAACTGTTGACGCCGCTGGAGAATCTGGCGTGGTTCGCTGGACTGCAGGATCAGCACCTAGATCGCGATCGTGCTCTTACAGTGCTGGCACGCCTAGGGCTGTTGGCAGAAGCTCATACAGCCTGCTATCGGTTGTCAGCGGGTCAGCAACGCCGTGCTGCGATTGCTCGTTGGTTGCTTGCGGAGCACTCGTTGTGGCTACTCGATGAGCCGTTCAATGCGTTGGATGTACAGAGCCAAGTGCTGCTCAACGAGCTTTTGCACGAGCACTGTCAGGCGGGTGGTGCGGTGGTTTGCGCTACCCATTTACAGTTGCAGGTAGTTGGCAAGGTGACCTTGGAACTCGAGCCAGTTGTCGAGGTCGCCCTATGAACCAGTTACTGCAACGCGAGCTTACTGCGACGCTGCGTACTCGGGGCAGTGTCACTAACCCGTTGGGATTTTTGTTGCTCAGCCTGTTGTTGTTTGCATTGGTAGATCCTGGCGCCCAAGACGGCCACAACAGTTATCTAAGTGGCATATTTTGGGTGCTCATATTGCTGACTAACCTGTTGTCACTCGACACTATGTTTCGGCGTGATTTCGATAGCGGAGCCTTGGAACAGATGCTCATAAGCGCGCATATGCCCTTTGTAGCAGTGTTGCTGCGTATATTCGTGCATTGGCTGAGTTCCGGGTTGTTAATGACGTTGTTTGTGCCGTTGTTCGGTTTATTGCTTGGTCTCCAAACTGAGACCTTTTTACCGATCATGTTGGTAATGGTGGTCGGCACACCGGCCGTGAGTTTGCTCGGCAGCATTGGCGCTGCGTTGACGGTAGGTTTTAGCCGTGGCGGGACGATATTGGCATTATTAATCTTGCCACTGTTTTTACCGGTGCTTATTTTTGGCAGTGCATGTATTAGTGCGGCCATAAGTGGCCTAAGCTTTGCCGCGCCGCTTACTTGGCTTGGGTTGTTCAGTTCCAGTTCCCTGCTGTTGGCGCCCTGGGCGACGTGGGCTGCATTAAAAATCAGTGTTGAAATGCAATGAAAAATAACCATAAAGACTCCATGCAAAAACAAGGAGCGGTCCGTTGAGCGGGTCGGTTACTGCATCTTTGAAACAACTTTGGCACAAGCTGGGGTCGCCGCGCTGGTTCTATCAAATTACTCGCAATTGGGTGCGTGGCTTTGGCGTTATGGCAGCAGTATTGTTGCTTGTGGGCTGCATATGGGGCCTTGCATTTGCCCCGCCAGATTATCAGCAGGGCAATAGTTTTCGGATTATGTACGTGCATGTGCCCGCAGCTATGGTTTCGCAGTCACTCTATCTGGGCATGGGCGTAGCAGGATTTATTGGTTTGGTGTGGCGCATGAAGCTTGCGGATGTGGCGATTGCTGCAACCCTGCCGCTTGGTATTAGCCTCACCGCGCTGGCCTTGTTCTCAGGTAGCGTCTGGGGCCGTCCTACTTGGGGCAGTTGGTGGGAGTGGGATGGACGCACCGTTTCGACATTGGTTATGTTATTCCTTTATCTGGGTATATATGCCCTGCGCGAAGCCATTGCTGAAGCGGATCTACGTGCCCGAGCGGCAGCGTTGGTGAGTTTAGTCGGTACAGTTAATATTCCTGTTATTAAGTATTCTGTGGAATGGTGGAATACCCTGCATCAACCTGCGTCATTCACCCTCACTGAGAAGCCAGCGATGCCCGCTGAAATGTGGTTGCCGTTGCTGGTTATGGTTTTGGGATTTTATTGTTTTGCGGGGCACAATGTGCTGTCGCGGATGCGTTTAGAGATCTTGCGCCGCGAAGCCAATACACGCTGGGTAGCTGAACTCTTTGCGGCTAAGTCAGTCCCGGCGTCAATTACCAAAGAGTCGTAACGCACACTATGTATTTCTCGACAATAGGCGAACTCATTGCCATGGACGGGCACGGTAGTTTCGTATGGTTAGCGTACGGCACTACAGTTTTGGTGTTACTGGTCAATTTAATGGCTACGCGGCTAGCGACGCGCAAACAGGAAAGCGCGTTGCGCTGGCGTCAAGAGGTTGCCGCGTTACAACAGCAGCAAACTAACAACACAACGGAGCAAAACGATTCATGAATCCGAAGCGCAAGCAGCGACTTTTTATGACGTCCTTTGTACTGGTGGCAACTGCATTAACCGTATCGTTAGTATTTATGGCGTTAGAGCAGAATATGAATATGTTCTATCCCCCGGCTGATGTTGCTCAGGGCAAGGTGCCACTCAATCAAACGGTGCGCGCCGGAGGCATGGTTCTGGAGGGTAGTGTAGAGCGGGCTAGCGATAGTCTGGCGGTAATATTTACGCTGACAGACCATCAGGGTGCTGACTTTGTGGTCACGTACACCGGGATCCTGCCTGACTTGTTTCGCGAAGGTCAGGGCATTCTGGTTGAGGGTGAACTGAATCGAGCTGGGGTTTTCGAGGCTGTTGAAGTGCTGGCAAAGCACGATGAAAACTACATGCCCCCGGAATTGATGGACATGCCTGGAGCCGCGCCTGCCACAGCCTCTACCGAGGCGCTGCCAGGACTTGGTGAGCGCGAATGATTCCAGAGCTTGGGCTATACAGTTTGATTTTGGCGGGATGTCTGGCCCTCGCTACCAGTGGCGGTGGGTTATTGGCGGCTGGAAATCCTTTGCTGCAGCGTTGGGTGTTGTCGCTGACAGTAGGCCAGTGTCTATTCTGTGCCCTAGCCTTTGCTGCCTTGGTGTGGTCATTTGCCACTGATGATTTCAGTGTCGCCTATGTCGCTAATCACTCCAATTCTTTACTGCCTTGGTATTACAAAATCAGTGCGACCTGGGGCGGTCATGAAGGCTCGTTCTTGCTGTGGATTTTGATCATGAGCAGTTGGATGCTGGCCTTAGCCCTGCGCAGTCATAACTATCCGCCATCTCTGGCGACCCGCGTGTTGGCGGTACTGGCCTTGATGAATTTAGGCTTCATCTGCTTTGCTGTTTTCACCAGTAATCCGTTTTTGCGCTTGATACCCATGACTCCTGCGGACGGCGCTGACCTTAACCCGCTGTTGCAAGACTTCGGGTTAATTGTGCACCCCCCATTACTCTATTGTGGGTATGTGGGGCTGGCGGTGCCGTTTGCCTTTGCTGTCGCCGCGCTCATAGAAGGGCGCGTCGATGCGACGTGGGCGCGTTGGTGTAAGACTTGGACCAACATGGCTTGGGCGTTCCTTACACTAGGAATTACTTTAGGCAGTTGGTGGGCTTACTACGAACTGGGTTGGGGCGGTTGGTGGTTTTGGGATCCGGTGGAGAACGCTTCCTTCATGCCATGGCTGGCCGCCACTGCGCTGGTGCATTCGCTGGCTGTTACGGACAAGCGCGGAGCTTTCAAGAGTTGGACACTATTGTTGGCGATTGCTGGGTTTTCGTTGTCTCTATTGGGGGCCTTCATAGTGCGGTCTGGGGTCCTAACCTCGGTTCATTCGTTCGCGGTAGATCCAGAGCGTGGCTTATTTATTTTGCTATTTCTGTTATTGGTGGTCGGTGGTTCGCTGACCTTGTACGCGTTTCGTGCGGGTCGGGGATTCATCCATGTGTCCTATGGCCTGCTCAGCCGCGAATTTTTCATGCTTATCAACAACGTGATATTAGTGGTGTCGCTAGCGGTGGTGTTATGGGGCACCCTAGCACCCATCGCCTACGAGGCGGCCACCGACGCGAAAATTTCTGTAGGGCCACCATTTTTTAACGTCTTTTACGTGCCCCTGGGTTGTGCACTGGCCGCGGTACTCGCGTTATTACCGGGAATTAACTGGAAGCGCACAGAACGAGCGCGGCTTCAGCCTATTCTGGTCGCTGGACTTTGGGGTCTATTGGTAGCGGTGTTGGTTTGGTTCATCCTTGATCCGGCGTCGCTGACGGTTGCCACTGCCGTGGGCCTTGGAGCTTGGATTTGGATTACTCATGGTGTGGATCTTTGGCGCAAGCGCAAAGCCCTGTCGCGAGCTTATATAGGCATGACCATGGCACACTTAGGGTTCGCGGCAACGATTATTGGCATTGCCATAACCGCTACCCAGTCAGTGGAGCGTGATGTGCGCATGTTGCCCCAAGATAGAATCGAACTGGCCGGTATGGAGGTGACTTTCCTCGGGGTCAAGGCTGTGGACGGGCCGAATTATCGGGCGCAACAGGGTGTATTCCTGGTAAATAATGGCAGTGGTGGGTTTTCGTTGCGTCCGGAAAAGCGGCGTTATCTTTCAGGTGGCAATGTGATGACTGAAGCAGGTATTCATGCCGGATGGTTCGGTGATACCTACATCGCTCTGGGGGAACCATTAGACGCATCCCAAGGCGCTTGGGCCGTGCGCTTGCATTACAAACCGCTGGTTCGATGGATCTGGCTGGGTGCAGTATTGATGGCCCTAGGCGGCATGCTGGCGATTTTGGATAGACGTTACCGCGCATTGCGGGCACGGCAACTAAGTGCGGGTATGGCGGTCGCCGCATCATGACCAGAGCGCAGTTATTTGTGCCGTTGATCTTGTTCCTCGTGATCTGTGGCGTAGGTTATGTCGGATTCAGCTTGAATGATCGACATCAGTTGCCGTCGGCGCTACTGCATAAGCCTTTCCCAGAATTTCATGCCGCCTCGCTACTGGATACTGAACGGCGTATCAGTAAAAAAGACTTGTTGGGGCGGCCAACGCTAGTAAATGTATGGGCGACCTGGTGCCCGACCTGTAAGAGTGAGCATGACGAGTTGCTGCGTATAGCAGCGGGTACGGATGTACGGTTGGTCGGTGTCAACTACAAGGACGACTCGGTGCAGGCGCGCAATTGGTTGTCGCAGTTTGGTAATCCTTACGAGTTGGTTATTGTCGATGCTGATGGCGCCATAGGGGTTGAGTTGGGCGTATACGGTGCACCAGAAACGTTTTTGCTCGATCGGTCTGGCAAGGTAGTTTATAAGCGCGTCGGTGATGTGAATCCGCGTATCTGGCGCGATGAATTGCAGCCCCGATTTGCTGATCTGGGGGTTCGGGTTGATCCTGGGATGGTGGGTTGGCAATGAGCAAGCTCATCGCGTTGATTATTCTGCTGAGCGGAATAATGGGCTTAACCCACGCAGCGTCGACTGTAGATGTGCTGGCCTTTGAATCTGAGCAGCAACAACGTCGATACAAGGCGCTGATCGATGAGTTCCGCTGTCCCAAGTGTCTTAATACTAACCTGTCAGGGAGTGATGCACCGATCGCACAGGATTTGCGCCGCAGTGTTTATCGGCTGGTGCGCGACGGCCACACAGATCAACACATACGGGATTTTCTCCAACAGCGCTATGGCGACTTTGTTTTATACAAGCCGCCGTTTTCCGGGCGTACCGCGTTTATCTGGCTCATTCCTATTGGCTTGCTGCTGCTTGGTATGGCCGTTCTGTTCGCGTTGCAAAGTCGAGGCCGACGCCAACAGGCGGTGGCCTTGAGTGCGGCGGAGATTAAACGTCTTAATGAGTTGATCTCCAGCGATGATTAGTGGGCTGGGTTTTATCGCTCTGGCGTCGCTGGCTCTAGCTTTTATGGTGGTGCCGTTGTTGGCTGCAAGAACCAGCGATGCTGTAAATTGGCGTGCCATTGGCGCACATCGGCATTGGTACAAACAGCGCTTGCAAGAGTTGGATCAGGAGGTCGTTGATTCTGAAGCGCGCGAAGCTTTGCGGCAGGAACTAGCGGCGGTAGTGCTGGCGGAGGACGACCATGCGGCTGCGGGCCAAGATACCAAGATCAAGACAATTGCTCGCGGTTGGACCTTGCTTGCGAGCGGGGTGGCTTTAGTACTCAGCGCAGTGGTCTATTACAGTCAGGGTGATGCAGGCTCTTCACTGATCCAAGGCGCAGAAGTTGTTCTAACCCTTGATGAGAGCCAGCAAGGCGAAGAACTACGGGCTTGGCAACAGCGCCTGCAAGACCGCGTTGCTAATGCCCCAGACGACGCCAAAAGCTGGTATCTACTGGGTCATACGCTATTGAAACTCGGTGATCTACTAAACGCGGTACAGGCGTTTGCTACAACTGATACTTTGGTGGGCCAGGATGTTAGTGTCAAAACTTACTGGTTACAGGCGCGTCTGCTGGCGAACAATGGCGTGTTGGATGAGGCCAGCGAAGCGATCGCCAACGACATACTTACACTCGAACCGAATAATGGGCCGGTGCTTGAATTGCTTTCGGTTGCCATGATGCAGCGTGGAGATTTGCCGCAAGCCATCAAATTTATGAACCGCGCACTCACGGCTTCGGTCAGCGTGGAGCGGCAAATTGGCTTAGCTGGGGCAATGCGTGTTTTACGCGGGCGTATGCAAAGCGATTCGCCTCATGTGGAAGTAACAATTTCGGCGCAGGAGCCGCCAGATTCTGATGCCACAATATTTGTCGTTGCGCGACCGCCTGGCGGTGGCATGCCCTATGCTGCAGTGCGGCGTCCGGCGGCGATGCTACCGTTTACGGTGTTATTAGATGATCTGGTTAGTATGAGCGAACAGCGGGTGTTATCCGCTGCCGAGGAATTTGAAGTGATGGTTCGCTTGAGCCGCAGCGGCACCGCTCAAGCGCAATCGGATGATTGGGTATGGCGCTCCGGCACTCTCACTGTGCAAGATTATAAAGCCGGCAAAAAACTGCAAGCTGCCCTTGAAGCAGGCTGAGTGCCGAGGGTTTTGCGATTGATGCAGATGACAAAACTATTACCTAATAAGCTCGGATAGATTAGACTTCCGCAGGCAGAAAGAGGTGGATTTCGAGGGGTGATTTCGCTTTCAGTTTTGTCCAATCCCTCTTTGACGACGAGCATTATTTAAGGAATCTATGAGACTGAAGCAGATCAAATTAGCTGGTTTTAAGTCTTTCGTAGATGCAACGACCGTTACCCTACCGGGCAATCGCTGTGCGGTTGTCGGCCCAAATGGCTGCGGTAAATCTAATATCATTGATGCAGTACGCTGGGTCATGGGCGAGAGCTCGGCCAAACAACTGCGCGGTGAAAACCTTACCGACGTAATTTTTAATGGCTCGACCACCCGTAAGCCCAATTCTGCGGCCAGCATCGAGCTCGTATTTGATAACTCAGACGGGCGCATCGGTGGTGAATTTTCTGCTTATGCAGACATTGCGATTCGCCGCGAGGTCAGTCGAGATGGTCAGTCTAATTACCTGTTGAACGGTAACCGTTGCCGACGTCGAGACATTCAAGACATATTTCTCGGCACAGGATTTGGTCCGCGCAGTTATTCGATTATTGAGCAGGGCATGATTTCCCAGTTGGTCGAGGCGAAACCCGAAGAGCTTAGGGTGTATTTGGAGGAGGCGGCAGGGATCTCCAAGTATAAAGAGCGACGCCGGGAAACTGAAAATCGCATCAAGCATACGCGTGAAAACCTAGAACGGATTAACGATATCCGTGAAGAGCTGGGGCGCCAACTGGACCGATTGCAACGCCAGGCACAAGCAGCTGAACGTTACCGAGAACTGAAGACCCAAGAATCTTTGCTGAGCGCGCAGTTTTTCGCTCTGCGCTACAACGGCTTTGCGGAAATTTTACAAACGACCCAGCAGCAGATTGGCGAGCTAGAGTTGGCGCTGGAAAAAACCTTAGCCCAGCAGCGTCATATGGATACCTCCATCGAGGAACAGCGTCAGGAAGGTGCAGATCAGTCAGAGCAGGCTAGCGAAATCCAGCAGCAGTTCTATCAGCTGGGTACAGAGATCGCCCGTATCGAGGAGACCCTGCAATTTAACCAACAACGCTCCCAGCAGTTGCAAGAAGATCTAACAAGCGCAGAACAGCGGCGCACGGAGACCCAGCAGCAGTTGAGCATGGACGAGCAACAGATCGCCGAAATGCAGCAGCAGTTGCAGGAACTCGAGCCAGGTTTGCAGCAAGCACAAGCTGCTGACTCGGAAGCCCAGCGAAATCTAGCGGAGCAAGATGCCCAGGCTCGTGCAGTACAGGAGCGTTGGGAGCAATTCTTGGCTGTCGCGGCGGAGAATCAGCGCGAAATTGAAGCTCAGGTCTCCCGTCTGGAATATTTACAGCAATTGGTGCAGCGCTTGCGCACGCTGCGCCAACGCAACGAAGAGGCGATGCTCCAAGCCCAAGAGCAGCCTCAAGAAGGCGGACCGCTTGTTGAGCAGTTGGCGCTGCAGATTACGGACTTGGAAAGCGCGGATCGTTCGCTTACTCAACGTATTGAAGAATGTATAGAAAAACTGGCGCTTGCACGGGAACAAGTGGGTGACCGCGAGCGGACTCTCGAGGCTGCGCGCAGTCAGGTTCAGGAGCTGCGGCACCAATTAGCTAGTTTGCAGGCAGCCCAGGACGCTGCCCTGGGTCAGGACGTTCAGGAAGCGGAATCTTGGATAGAGTCCCAAGGACTGAGCCAGGCCCAACGGGTGGGTCAGCATTTGGCGGTGGTGCCCGGCTGGGAGCGAGCGATTGAGGCGGTTTTAGGGCGCTTTCTGCAAGCGATTCAGGTTGATAGTCTCGAAGACTATGCTGATTCGTTAGTAAATTTAGTAGAAGGTGATGTGGCGCTGGTGGAATACCGCGACAATCTTGATCAAAAGTCGCCGCGAAACGGTGAATTTGATCTGCCGACAGCAGCCTCGCTGGTACGTTCAGAAGCGGTCGCTGCCGGCTCGTTACTCTATGGAGTCTATGCTGCGCAAACGGTCGATGTAGCTCTTGCTAATCGTCATACGCTGAGTTCAGGCCAAAGCATTATCACCCGCGAAGGACTATGGGTAGGCAGTGACTGGATGCGGGTTTTGCATGCAGGTGACCAGACACAAGGCATCATTGAGCGAGGCCAAGCAATTGAGCAACTGGTGCTCAGGGTAGAGGAAGCTGAACAAGAATTGGCATTACTGCAGCAGGGGCTGCAAGAACAGCGTGGCGAAATCGAACAACTGGAGACCCAGCGTGAAACGTTACAGCGCGAGTCCAATAGTTTGACCCAGAATTTGAGCGAGCGTCGCACTGACCATGGAGTGCGCCAGGTTAAATTGGAAGAGGCTGCAGCCCGTAAGGCGCAATTGCAGCGGGATACAGAACAGCTGAATGAACAGATTAGTGAGGAGCAGGGGCGTTTAGAAAAGACTCAGCAACGTTTACAAGAAGTCCAAGCCATCGCCGAAGAGCACGATGGTCAGCGAGGGGCATTGGCCACTGAGCGAGATGATATAAATGCCCAAGTGCAGCAGTGTCGCGAGTCTGCAGGACAAAGTCGCGACCAATTGCACGATCTCAATGTGCGTTATCAAGCGGTACAGTCGCAACTCAAGGTCAGTCTCACAGCACGTGAGCGGTTAATCAGTCAGCAGCAGGATTTACAGAAGCAACTTGAACATGTGCGTCAGAGTATTGTCCAGACGCAGCAGCCGCAGCCGCAGTTGCAGCAACAATTGTCAGATAAGCTGGCAGCGCGGGTAGAGGTTGAGGCCAAGTTAAAAGTTGTCCGCGAAGCCCTCGCCAGCATTGAGGAGGGGATTCAGAACCAGCAAGCTAAACGCGAGGACATTGCAGCTCAGGTTGAACAAGTGCGCGGTGACTTGGAACAGGCGCGGGTAGAGCGTCAGGGCATTGCGGTGCAGGAAGCCAACGTATTGGAGCAGTTTCAAGGCACGGGGCATGATTTGGCAGAGGTTCAGGCAGCGCTACCAGAAGAGGCCAGTGAGGGCGCTTGGGCAGATGAGTTGGAGCGTATGGGACGTCGTATCCAACGCTTGGGCGCGATCAACTTAGCGGCTATCGAAGAATATGATCAAGAATCGGAGCGCAAACAGTATCTGGATGCCCAGGCGGAAGATCTAGAACTTGCTATGCAAACCTTGTTGGATGCGATAGCGAAGATCGATCGGGAAACTCGCAGTCGTTTTAAAGATACCTTTGATGCGGTAAATACGAAGCTGTCTGAGCTGTTTCCCAAGGTATTTGGTGGCGGCCATGCATATTTAGAACTCACTGGTGACGATATGCTCGACACAGGAGTTTCGCTCATGGCACAACCGCCCGGAAAGCGAAATGCCAGCGTACATTTGCTGTCAGGTGGAGAAAAAGCCATGACCGCAGTAGCGCTGATTTTTTCGATATTTCACCTCAATCCGAGTCCAGTGTGCCTTCTGGACGAGGTGGATGCGCCGTTGGATGACATCAATGTCACGCGCTTCGCAGGGTTGATTAAAGAGATGTCAGAAAATGTGCAGTTCTTGGTGATTACACACAATAAAATTACCATGGAGATGGCGGATTATTTGATGGGTGTAACAATGCAAGAGGCTGGGGTGTCGAGATTGGTCTCTGTAGATGTGGAGGCCGCCGCAGCACTGGCTATCTTGTAGCGTGCGCAGAAAGAGATTAGGCGTATTGGAATGAACGGCCTTATCATGACTAACTGTTTCGCTATATGCACAACTCGATGTGTTGCTTTGCCGGGGATATACGGTAAAGGAGGGTCATAAGTTGGATATTAAAGAGATCACTCTACTCCTTGGTGGCCTGCTCTTTGCGGTGGTTGGTCACGGTATTTGGGTGGTACGACGAAGCCGGCGTGGTGATTTGAAAATGGACATATCGCCGAAAAATTTCCGCGATGTTGATGACGAGTTAATTCCCGAAGAACCCGCTATGCGCGGCGAGCTACCGAATGGCGGCGCCCGTATTGTTAGCGTGATTGAAGAACCAGAACCACGGCAAGACAGCCTAGAGTTAGAGATTGATCCGCTCAGAGCGCGTCGCGATGAGCGGCAAAAAAGTGCTCAAGCGCGAAAAGAAAAAGCCAAGGAAAAGCACGAGTCGAGGCGCAAAAGCGCGGTCGAAAAACAGCGGCGGGTTGAGCCAGCGCCAGAGCTCGAAAAATCTGCAGACGCATCGTCAGAGCTGGCCGAGCTGATTGTGTTGCATGTGCTGGCCCGCGCTGAAGAGGGTTTTGCAGGCGCAGAGTTAGTTGCGGCGCTGCGCGATCAAGGTTTGCGTTTTGGTGAAATGAACATTTTCCATTACCTAGATGAGGACAGTGGCAGCGCGCTCTATAGTGTTGCAAATGCCATTGAGCCTGGAACATTTGATCTGGCTGATTTACCAGCGCTGCGCTCACCCGGTCTTACATTCTTCCTGCAGCTACCGACAAAAGTTGATGGGATAGAAGCGCTAGAACACATGGTAGAAGCGGCCCAAAATGTTGCTAAAGCCTTAAGTGGGGTTATCAAAGACGAAAATATGAGCGCGCTCACCGGTCAGACGGTGGAACATCTACGTGAAAGAGTCAGCGATTTCGCGCGTCGTTATCTCACCCAACAAGCCTACGAATCGGACACGTGACAAGACAGCATGCTGATGTTGAGCGGCGACTCTCTGAGTTGCGCGCAACCCTGCACCATCACAACCACTGTTACCATGTTCTGGACGCCCCGGAGATCGCGGATGCTGAATACGACGGGTTGTTTGACGAATTACTCAGTCTAGAGGCATCACACCCATATTTAATCACCGAGGATTCGCCGAGTCAGCGTGTTGGTGCTGGGCCTGCTGCGCAGTTCGAAAAAATTCAACATCGACAGCCAATGTTGTCTTTGGACAAAAGTACAGATGCTGATGAACTGCGTGATTGGATGCTGCGCTGCCGTAGCCGTCTAGGCGATGCGAGCGGCTTAGACTTTATCTGCGAGCCGAAGATTGACGGCGTGGCGGTTGCGCTGACTTATCGCGATGGCTTACTGGTTTCGGCAGCAACTCGTGGGGATGGTCTTATCGGTGAGAATATTCTAGCGAATGTACGAACTATTGCCTCGGTACCTTTAAGATTAGTGGGCGCTGATATTCCGCAAGCTTTTGAAGTAAGGGGCGAGATCTATATGGCGCATCGAGATTTCGATGCGTTTAATGAAAGAGCAGCTCAGCAACAGCAGAAGCCGTTATTGAATCCTCGCAATGGCGCAGCAGGCAGCCTGCGCCAACTCGACTCGAGGATCACCGCAAGCAGACCGTTAACAATGTTTTGTTACAGCGCCGGGTGGATTGATGGCGACTGGCAGCCACAAACCCATGCCGAGGTATTGCGCCAATTCGCGCTTTGGGGTTTCCGAACCAATCCCATGACCGAGGAAGTTGGGGGGCTTGAAGGTTGTTTGGACTACATTCAGCGCCTGCAGGATGCCCGAAACAGTCTTGGTTACGACATTGACGGCATCGTGATAAAGGTTAATCAACTGGCCCTGCAGGAGGAACTCGGTAACGTCACCCGTAAACCGCGCTGGGCGATCGCTTTTAAATACCCCGCTGAAGAGGCGACGACGCGGTTAGTGGATGTTGATTTTCAGGTGGGTAGAACTGGTGCGATCACGCCTGTCGCGCGACTGCAGCCGGTGTTTGTCGGCGGTGTCACGGTCACCAATGCAACTCTCCACAATATTGATGAGATCCAGCGGCTGGGATTGCGTATTGGTGATCAGGTAATGATTCGTCGGGCCGGAGATGTAATTCCGCAAGTACGTGGAGTGCTACTTAGCCAACGTCCTGCGGATTCCAGTGCGGTGGTCATTCCTGAACGTTGCCCCGCGTGCGGCAGTCAGGTAGAGCGTGCCGGGGGCGAAATCGTTATTCGCTGTAGTGGCTCGGTTAATAGTTGTCCTGCCCAACGTAAGGAGGGCATTCGGCACTTTGCTTCGCGGCTTGCTTTGGATATCGATGGGCTCGGAGACAAAATCATCGAACAACTCGTTGAGAAAGGCATGGTCAGTGACGCCGCGGATCTCTTCGAGTTGGACGTTGAGGCGCTGAGCGGGTTGGAGCGGATGGCGCAGAAGTCGGCTGAAAATTTGTGTGCCGCGATTGCGGCGAGCAAGCAGACAACCCTGCCGCGATTTATCTATGCCCTAGGTATTCGTGAGGTTGGCGAGGCCACAGCTCATAGTTTGGCGATGCACTTTGGCACTCTAGAGGACCTGCGCAATGCCGATCTTGAAGCGTTGGAAGAAGTTGCAGATGTTGGTCCAGTAGTAGCGCGTTCAATCTACGACTATGTGCACAATGCCGACAATTTACGGGTGCTTGATGCGCTGTTAGCGAGCGGAGTCAATTGGCCGGCGATACAAAGAGATGAGGCAGCACAACCCTTGGCAGGTCAAACATGGGTTTTGACCGGAGCGCTGGACGTAATGTCGCGCAATGAAGCGAAAGCGGCATTGCAGTTATTGGGGGCTAAAGTGGCGGGATCGGTATCGGCGAAGACCAGTGTTGTTGTGGCGGGTCCCGGTGCCGGCAGTAAGTTGGCAAAAGCCACGGCACTAGACATTAATGTGGTGGACGAAGAGCAGTTTTTAGCATTTTTGCAGGAGGCGGGCATTGATATACCTAATGGGTAAAGTGCAATTGGCGGTACTAGCTTTGTTTTTGGTTAGTGGGTCGGTAAATGCAGCGCCGCGAGATGCTAACAACATTTGTACAATCTTGGCGCAAAACAAGGGCTGGTATGCCGCAGGCGTGAAAGCCTCGAAACGCTGGGAACTACCGATGCATATCGGCTTAGCGTTTATTCACCGAGAATCGTCCTTTGTGGCCAAGGCGAAACCGCCGCGAAAGAAGGTGTTGGGAATTGTGCCTTGGCGGAGGTCATCAAGCGCCTATGGCTATGCTCAGGCGACCGATGAAGCGTGGAAGGATTATAAGAAAGATACGGGCCGTCGCTTTGTACAAAGGGATGATTTTGCCGATGCGCTGGATTTTATTGGTTGGTACAACGACCGCAGCCACAAGCTGCTGAAATTACGCAAGAATGATGCTTATCGGTTGTACTTGGCCTATTACAACGGACACACGGGCTACAGTCAGGGTCGTTGGCGTAAGTCCAACACCATCAAGGGCTATGCAAAAAAAGCGGCTGCCCAAGCAAGCCTATATAAAAAACAGCTGCGATCGTGCCGCGGTAAGAGCAAAAAGCGGAGCTGGTTCGGTTAGCTGATTTTAAAGCTGAAATAGTTTGGGAGGGTTAGGTTTGAGGTCGTCGAGTCCTGCCAACGTTGCGGTCAGCCATTGGATGTAGGAATCGTTCGCACAGAGTAAGTCTCTGACGTTTTTGTCATCATCCTCTGCCCTAAAGGCCCGGCGGAATAAAGGCGAATAATAGAGCGGCTCACCTATGTAAGCTGGGCATTCGTCCAGTGCTTTTCTCAATTCATTAAATTCGGCGCGGCTATCTACCAGATTAGGCAGGATAATTACGAGTGGCGCCTTGTGTTGGTAGTCGCTTCGTTGACGTAAGAATAACTGTTGCAAAGACGTCAGATATTTTTGTGTCGCAAAAATATCTGCATCGCTAACGGATGTTGGAACGAATATAACGTCGCAATGTAGCAGAAAGGAACTTCTTCCCGGCTCGTTACCGGCAGGGCTATCGAAGACGATGTATTTAGGGTTGGTCCTGCCCGTCGCTACCGTCTCAATATGATTGATGATGTTGCCGTTATTCGGAGAACCGGAGGCTAAGAACAGGTTATCATCGTTCATGACGCGAAAGCGATGATTCGAAAATCTTTTCAAAGATTCGCTACTCGTTGCTTGGTTATCCAGGTCTATGAGCTCCACGTCCGCTGTTGGGTGACGCGTTGCAATACCCAGGCTCAACATCAAAGCAAGTGTGCTTTTGCCCACTCCGCCTTTGGCATTCGCGAAAATAGCTGTGTTGCAGTTTTTCCGCTTATCCTCGTTGGCTCTGCCGACAGTGTGTGCAGTCTGTGCGAGTTCAGTCATCGATCTCTCCTGTGCCAATTTGTTCTATCTAACTTCCTTGGCTGCTGAACTTTCGACTCTAGCGGTCGTTATTTGTTCAGCGTTTGTAGACAAAATCGAGAGCCTATTACCGCCTTCAGCGGTTAGCTATCGTCTCTTGGTCGATGTCCTTCCTGCCTTCCCCTATGACCCGAAAAAATTGAAAACCTCTATGCGTCTCGTAACCCATGTCTATTAGATTAGTCGTCTGCCGATTCTTCGCCATCCGTCGTCACAGATGAAGTGAATGCTTCGAGGCGATCCGATACGAAATTCGTCTCGGCTGTAGAGCCCCAATCGGTAGAAATCTCTCCCACGAGCTTTGCGCCTTCCATTGTCTCGATTGATCCGTATTGGATTTTACCTCTAATTCTGCCAGAGGAGCACACAGTTAATTTTCCAGTAAGGGTTAAGCTATCTTCAACTGTACCCTCCACTTTAGCCGTCTCGCCGGAAATGTCGCCCTGCACCACGCCTCCAGGACCTACTATTAGGTGTTTGACAGCGACCTTACCCACGATTTTGCCATCTATACGTGCGGTGCCGTCGATAGCCAGGGAAGCCCCCTCCAAGTGCGTTGCGGTGCCGACGTAGAATTCATAATCTGAATCGGAATCGTTCATGTGTTTGTCCTTTCGCTAGTTTGCTTTCTGAATATCGAAGTGGGTCGACTAACCGCTCTTCTGATATTGTTTGATGTTAGATATCTCATCACTGTCGGATTCTCCGATCGGTATGAGCTCCCCGGTGATTAGAGCCCCTGGGCTTACCTGCAATTGTTTGAAACGTAACACACCAGTGACTGTGGCGGTTGGCCCCACGGATACGCTGACAGAACCTACCACGGTCGCTTCCACGTGGCCAAAAATTTCTATTACTGGCGCGTTTATTTCTCCAACCAACTGACCACCCTCAACAACTTTTACAACGCTATCGTCATCGCCGTTACAGTTCACGGTCCCATTGACTGAACCTGCAATCACAAGCTCCTTATTGAACACAAGATCGCCGCTCAAGGACGTGCCATGTGCTACTAGGCTGGTCGACAAGGTTGGCTTCATTTTAGAGCGCATATCTTAAAGTTTATGTGTGCCCGAGGAGTTTACTAGAAGTTGGCTGGTGTTTGCCAAATTTGTGCGGCTGCTTTTTCAGGATCAATTATCAGTAGATTTATCAATAACTTGCCCCCATTCCAGCCCTCACGTCATTGTTTATGCCATAGGAAGGAATGGGGTAGCGTAAGCCGTTTGCTGATAATGCCTCCAAGCCCTGAATCACCTTCGGTAAAAATGCGGGTGGAATGGCCATAAGCAACTCATCTTCCA
>CAJXAC010000002.1 GCA_913050035.1 uncultured Gammaproteobacteria bacterium
CTCAGGTAGTCTCTGCACCTTCCGGCGGTGTACCGCCGGCTTGGCTCAGGGTTGCCTGCGTTCGATTACTCGTCCGTGAAGGTTTCCCTGAATTCATCCCGTTCATCCCGACCCTTTCGATGTCGGGAGCACCATTTTGATGAGTCCACTGCTCTAACCAACTGAGCTATAGGCCCAAATCATTGCAACGTTTAGGTGTTGCGCCCTTTGCCGCCCTCCGACGTTTCGTCTAAGAAGCTGCGCAGGTGCTCCGAGCGGCTCGGATGCCTGAGCTTGCGTAATGCTTTCGCTTCTATCTGACGAATCCGTTCGCGGGTGACGTCAAACTGTTTACCCACCTCTTCCAAGGTGTGGTCTGTGTTCATATCGATACCAAAGCGCATTCGCAGCACCTTAGCTTCTCGTGCGGTCAGACCGCCGAGCACATCTTTTGTTGCTTCGCGCAGACCTTCGCCGGTGGCCAGCTCAATAGGCGAACCAATTGTGCTGTCTTCTATGAAGTCACCCAGGTGCGAATCTTCGTCATCGCCAATAGGTGTTTCCATGGAAATAGGCTCTTTAGCGATCTTCAGTACCCGTCGCACTTTGTCTTCGGGCATTTCCATACGATCGCCGAGTTCTTCTGGCGTCGGCTCTCTGCCCATTTCCTGCAGCATTTGCCGGCTGACACGATTGAGCTTGTTAATGGTCTCAATCATATGCACTGGTATTCGGATTGTGCGCGCCTGGTCTGCGATAGACCGGGTAATGGCTTGGCGAATCCACCATGTGGCATAGGTTGAAAACTTATATCCGCGCCGGTATTCGAATTTATCTACCGCCTTCATCAAGCCGATATTGCCTTCTTGAATCAGGTCTAGGAATTGCAGCCCGCGATTGGTGTATTTCTTCGCGATTGAAATTACCAAACGCAGGTTCGCCTCAACCATATCTTTTTTCGCGCGCCGGGCTTTCGCTTCACCCAGAGACATGCGTCGATTGATGTCTTTGATCTCGGTAATGCTGAGTTCGGTAATCTTGCTCAAGGCTTTGAGCTTTTTCTGCGAACGCGCAATATCGTCGCGCTGATTCTCTAGCGGCGTGGAGAAATCTTTTTTCGCCTTCACCAGCTTGTTAATCCAAGTGGCGCTGATTTCGTTACCTACGTACTCCTTACGGAACACATCGCGGGGTACGCGTGCACGTCTAACCGCTGCGGTCATAATCAGGCGTTCATGTCGGCGCACGATGCCTTGTGCTTCTCGGGCCAGTTCTACCATGTGGTCGAAGTGCTTCGGAACAAGCTTAAAGCAGCAGTACGCTTCGCTGAGCTTAACCGCTTGGGCTTCGGCCTCTTTGCTTTTAGCGCCCTTTTCTTCGACCAGTTTGTTGTACTTGTTGTACTGACGCTTCAACAACGAAAAGCGCTTTTTCGCCTCGACCGGATCGGGGCCTTTGTTTTCTTCTTCCTCGTCATCGTCATCCGCCTCTGGCTTTTTAACTCCATCAGCGCCCACCTGTGTAGCCGCGGGAACGTGATCCGTTGGGTCCAGATATCCCACTAGTAAATCTGCTAATTTGTCTTCTTTAACCACTTCGGCATAGGTTTCCAACAGATACTCAACTGTGCCCGGGTAGTAGGAAAGTGCGGTAAGTACGTCGCGAATACCTTCTTCAATGCGCTTTGCGATGGCAATTTCGCCCTCGCGGGTCAGCAGTTCTACCGTACCCATCTCACGCATGTACATGCGCACCGGATCCGTTGTGCGGCCGGCTTCAGTCTCTACTGCGGCCAATGCAGCAGCTGCTTCTTCTGCAGCCAGTTCGTCTGCTGTGTTCTCTTCGTTGGTGAGCAGGTCATCGGCGTCAGGCGCGGTTTCATACACCGTGATGCCCATGTCATTGATCATACGAATGATGTCTTCGATCTGCTCAGGGTCAGAAATGTCGTCTGGCAGGTGATCATTCACCTCGCCATAGGTTAAGAATCCTTGTTCTTTACCCTTGGCAATTAATTCTTTGAGTTTGGACTGCTGATCGGTTGTCGTGATTTGGTTGCTCATAAGCCCTCTGCTTTTTCAGTCGTACTCGGCATCGTGTACCGCCGTTTACGACTACTTGTCTTTATCCGATAGGGTCTGGCGCTGGAGCTGACTGCTGGGGCTGTTTGAGCGACGTTATTTATGCGCTCCGATTGCAGCAGGCTCATCGCGTTTCGCTTAAACCGGTTCGTGATCATCCCGCTCGGCTAACTATTGTCGCGATGCGACTATCTGCCTGACCTTTTACCTTGGCAGCTTGCTTCGAGCGACCGCGGATTATATCAGCAGAATACGCGGGCACCAGCATTCAAATGGGGAATTCCTCATCTGAATAATCGTCCGAATCAGTGGCTAATTCGTCGAATGGATCGAAGTCAGTGTCCACATCAGGCTGTTCTGGCGCTACTTGAGACGAGCTTGCGGCAACCCGAGCGCGAATTTCAGCAACTTGGGGCCGACCTTTGCGCCGTTTCAACATCCTTTCAATGCCCTCGAAAAAAGCCTTTTGTTGCCCCGCTGAATCCAGTAACGACTGACGTTGTGCTAACTGCTGAATGTCGTCAAATCCCGGCAAGCCTTGCCACCGCACCAATATCTCCTCGCTATCGGCTTCCGGGTGCTGCTGCACTAACTGCACTAGCACACCGAACACCCCGAGTTCGGCGGCATGCAGCTGTAGATCTTGGCGTTGCTCATCACTCAACTCCTGCCACAGCGATGGCAATCTGAGCAGTATCTCAGCCATCCTTTGCGGCAGTTCCTGGGTTCGCTGTGCTTGCTGGGGATTCGGGCGCCTGAATGAAGGCTTGGAGCGCTGCAGCGGCTGCGCCATACCACCAAGGTCGCGCACTCGCGCCTGCACCAGATCACGCAACACACCCGGAGTAATCTTTTCCACATAGGGGCTGGCAAGGCCAATAAATTTGGCGCGGCCATCCAGTGTGGCCAAGTCCAATCCGTCAGCCAATCGGCTTAACAAGAATTCTAAAGCGGGCACAGCGTTATCAATGAAGCCCTGAAACGCCGACTGGCCCTGGGTGCGTATCAGCGAATCTGGATCTTCGCCATCTGGGAGAAAAGCAAATTTAAGTTGTCTGTGTTCATTGAGTACCGGCAGCGCGCTTTCTAGCGCTCGCCAAGCGGCGCTGCGACCGGCTTTGTCGCCATCGAAGCAACACACCACTCGATCGGCATACCGGTATAACTTTTTGAAGTGGGCCTCACCGGTGGCGGTACCTAAGGTCGCGACCGCATTAACAATGCCATTTTGCGCTAACGCCACGACATCCATGTAGCCTTCCACCACCAAAAGTTCTTCAATGTTACGCAGCGCTTTACGCGCCTCGTATAACCCATAGAGCTCCTGGGCCTTAAAAAAGATCGGCGTTTCCGGCGAGTTGAGATATTTCGGACCGCCGTCTTGGGACAAGATACGTCCACCGAAGGCAATTACCCGACCTCGGGTATCGCGGATCGGAAACATGATCCGATCACGGAACCGGTCATATACACGACCTTTGTCGTTCTTGGTCAGTAGTCCTGCCGTGAGCAGTTTTTCTTCGCTGATCCTTTCATTTGTTAATGCTTCGCCTACCCCATGCCATTCTGCGGGTGCGTAACCGATTCCAAAATCCCGGGCAATTTCCCCTGTGAGCCCGCGACCCTTGAGATAGTCCACTGCCGTAGAGGCGCCACGCAATTGGTTGCGATAGAAACGCTCCGCCTGTTCCAGAACGGTATATAGGTCCTCATCAACCTTCACCACTGGGCCCCGACCCTGCTCTCTGGGGACTTCCATGCCCATATCTCGAGCAAGCATTTCCACGGCTTCAACAAATTCTAAACGCTCGTACTTCATCAGGAAGGTCAGCACCGTGCCGCTCTCCTGACAACCAAAGCAATGAAAAAATTGTTTATCAGGGCTGACCGAAAAAGAGGGTGTTTTTTCGTCGTGGAACGGGCACAGGCCGGAGTAATTCTTGCCGGTTTTCTTTAACGTTACACGTTCATCAATGACACTAACGATGTCAGCTCGATCAATCAGGTCATTTATGAAGTGTTGGGGTATTCGGCCAGCCAAGGTCTTCGCGCTTCGCACTAGAAAAACAACAGGCTACCACAAGCAATGGCCACCGCACTGCTAAATGGAATAATAATCCGAGCGCTAACCCGCCAATTGGGATTTAACTAGAGCGCTGGCACGCCCCATGTCGACTCGACCTTCGCCCTGAGCTTTCAGTAACCCCATGACCTTGCCCATATCTTGCATCCCGCTCGCGCCCGCCTGTGCGATGATGTCGGCAACAAATGCACTGAGCTCTTCCTCGTCCATCTGTTCCGGCAGGAATCCTTGAATTACAGAGATTTCGTAGGCTTCTATGGCGGCAAGATCGTCTCTGCCCGCATCCTCATACTGGCTTTGAGCGTCTTGGCGTTGCTTCAACATTTTGTTGAGTATGGCAAAGATATCGTCATCACTGAGCTCTCGGCGCTCATCTACCTCTAGCCGTTTAACTTCCGCATTAACCATGCGCAGGGTTGCTACACGCTCTTTGTCGCGTGCACGCATTGCGTCTTTAGTGGATTGATTTAGGTGCTCTTTGAGTGCGGACATGGTGCCGATAACGTGGGGAATGAGGCCGCTACAAAAAGCGGCCGGGCATTATGCTGGACGCTAGTAGGCGCGATCGAACTTACGAGATTCGCGCTGAAGCTTCTTCATATGGCGCTTTACCGCAGCTGCAGCCTTACGCTTGCGCACTGCTGTTGGCTTCTCGTAGAACTCGCGACGGCGCACTTCGGAGAGTACCCCGGCTTTTTCGCATGAACGCTTGAAACGGCGCAGTGCGATATCAAATGGTTCGTTCTCTTTTACTCTTACGTGAGGCATAAAACTTCTTTGTTCTTGTAGACACATGGATCTATTGATTGAGGGCGCGGATTCTACACAGCGGCTCTGATGACAGCAACCATGTTGCAGTTAATTTAATAGCCGTTAATTTGGCCTCAAGGACAGAAATTTCTTTGGTTTCGCGACGCGCCAGACAACGTTGGGTATGATAGCGCCATGCTCATCCTCGGTATTGAAACTTCCTGCGACGAAACCGGACTGGCGTTGTATGACACCGATAAAGGCCTGCTCGATCAGGTGCTGTACAGCCAAATCACTCTACATGCCGACTACGGTGGCGTGGTGCCGGAGTTGGCGTCGCGAGACCACGTACGCAAGATTGCCCCACTGACGCAACAATTGCTCGACCAAACCGGTTGCACTCTGAATGACCTCGACGGTGTGGCCTATACTGCCGGTCCAGGATTAATGGGCGCACTTTTAGTCGGTGCCAGCTATGCGCGCAGTCTCAGTTGGGCGCTGGACATTCCAGCGCTGGCCGTACACCACATGGAAGCTCACCTGTTGGCTCCGCTTCTGGCAGAACGAAAACCGCCTTTGCCCTTTGTTGCGCTACTGGTATCCGGTGGCCATACCCAGCTGGTACGCGTGGGCCAACTCGGCGAGTACGAATTACTCGGTGAGTCTGTTGATGACGCCGCTGGTGAGGCCTTCGACAAAACCGCCAAACTGTTGGACTTCGACTATCCCGGAGGCCCCGCGGTGGCAAAAGCCGCAGCCCGGGCGGAGGCGCGTAACCAAAAGCTTGGGCTGGAATCGCGGTTTCGTTTTCCACGCCCTATGACTGACCGCCCAGGCCTAGATTTTAGTTTCAGCGGTTTGAAAACCTTTGCTCTTAACACTGTGCAACAGCATAGCCCGCTGTCCGATGTGGATCGCGACGACATCGCCTTAGCGTTCGAAGAGGCAGCAGTGGACACGCTAGTTATCAAGTGCCGGCGCGCCATAAAGCAGGCCGGCGCACCACATCTGGTAATTGCCGGCGGCGTCAGCGCTAACCAACGCCTACGGCGACAATTAGAGAACCAATTGGAAGGCGAGGTGTACTACGCACCACCACAGCTATGTACCGATAATGGGGCTATGATCGCCTATGCTGGGGCTTTGCGTCTGCAGGCCCAGGGTGGCGACGCTGATTTAGCCATCAACACCCGCGCACGCTGGCCACTTAACGAACTACCGGCCATCGCAAAGTCATGAGCGATATTGTCTTTATAGAGCAGCTCGAGGTGCAGGCGATCCTTGGCATATTGCCCGAAGAGCGCACCACCCCCCAGCGTGTTGTCATCGAACTGCAGTTAGAGACTGACAGTCGGCCCGCCGCTCAGAGCAAAAACATCGACGATACCCTGGACTATGCAGCACTTGCTGAACAGGTTCGCACGCTCACGGTGGCTGGCGAGTACTTGCTTATTGAGACATTGATCAACGACATCGCCGATCTTTGTTTACGCTTACCCTTGGCTCAAGCTGTGACCGTGCGCGTATGTAAGCCACAAGCGGTCAGCGACGCCTTAGTAGGCCTACAGATTTACCGCGCCAAATAATTCTGCAGCCAGGTCAGGCGAAGCTGATTTAGGGCCTCGCCATAGGCGCTACCGGCTAGGTTATGATCTGCAGGCAATTGAATATCGCGCAGACCCAAGCGAATGTCGTTAAACACCTCATCACTCGGCCCAACGGTATCCAAGCCCAGCGCCTGCATAAGCCGCTGGCAGCGCGAACCGTCATGCAACACCTGTAGATCGATCAGCGCACCCAGCAACTCCAACGCTTGCCCAGCAGACCATGGATAAGAGCATAGAACATCGCCATATAAGAGCCGATCAGTCGCCAACTGCAGGTAATGTTTGGGAATACGCAACCGCTTAGCCAAGCGTTGCAGGTTCGCCATAGACCAGGGCAATAGCGCAAAGCGCTGCTCACTGGTGCCGCTGTCGAACTGGTGAGTAGTGGCGCTGGTTAATTCCTCGAGCCATGGCGTCAGGCCACCACACTCTGCCAGTACCTGAAACCAGCGTTGCGGCTGAGCAGCCCCCAAAGCTTTTGCAAATTCCTGCCAAACTCGTTCTGCCGACAGAGTTTCTAGCTCACCGGCAGCCGTCATGTTGCGCATCAGCGCCTGAGTCTCAGCGGCAACGGCAAAACCCGGCAGTTGCGCTGCAAAGCGCGCTACCCGGAACACCCGCAGTGGATCTTCAATAAAAGCCTCGGAGACATGCCGCAGCACTCGGTCATGCAAATCTTGCTGACCGTTATACGGATCAATGAGGTGCCCTTCGCTCGTCTTAGCAATCGCGTTAATGGTCAAATCGCGCCGGCCCAAATCCTGTTCGAGGGTGACATCTGGACGAGCATCAACGACAAAACCACGATGGCCTTGCCCGCGCTTGCGCTCGGTGCGCGCAAGGGCGTGCTCTTCTTTTGTTTGCGGATGTAAAAATACCGGGAAGTCTTTGCCCACGCGCACAAAATCCAGGGCCAGCAATTGCTGTTCCGTGGCACCGACCACCACCCAATCTCGATCCGGACTGAGTCGACCCAGCAGTTCGTCGCGGACGGCTCCGCCAACCAAATAACACTGCAACTGCTCAATAGATGACGCCATCTATGCCGCCTGCAGCGCGGCCTGAGAAATAAGTTCGCCGGTTTCCAGACAATAGGCCGTTAGGGTGCGCCCCCAAACACAGCCGGTATCAAGGGCGATGGCATCGGCCACTCCGGTACGACCTTCCAATGCGGCCCAGTGACCAAAAAGAATTTTGCTAGATGGCCGCTCGGCGGGGAACCGATACCACGGCCGCAAACCTTCTGGCGCGCCGTCAAGCGCACCTTTATGGCTAAAGTTCATACTCTGGGAGCCATCGAGCAAGCGCATACGCGTGAAGAAATTAGTTATTGCCCGCAATCTGTCCATGCCCTGCAAATCCTCGCGCCACACCCCAGGCTCATTGCCATACATATGGCGGAAAAACTCGACATAAGAAATAGCGCCTTTGCCCTGCATGACACTTTCTACCTCCGCCGCGTACTTCAGCGCCTGTCGGTACGACCACATAGGTGGAATACCCGCATGCACCAGCACATGTTGTTGGTCGGTAGAAACATGCAGTAGAGGTTGCTGACGAAGCCAATGGCCAAGCTCCTGTACATCATCTGCTTGCAGGAGTTCATCTAGGGTATCGGATCGATTTGGCGAATGGCCTCCAAACAAGATCGCCAAAAAGTGTAAGTCATGATTACCCAGAACTATGCGGCATTGATCCGCCATAGCATGTAGCCGACGGAGGACACTGAGCGAATCCGGGCCGCGATTAATCAAATCTCCGGCAAGCCAAAGTTGGTCCTCCTCACCAAACCCGATTTTCTCGAGCAGGGCTGCGAGTTCGCGATCACAACCTTGGATATCACCAACCGCGTAGGTAGCCATCTGGTTTAATTCTCCACTACCACGAGCTCAGTGCACCAGTTCAGAGACCGCAAGACTGAACTGTGGGATTGCAACATCGAAATGTTCACCCGCATCGGTGACAAATTCGTAGTGTCCGCGCATAACGCCTACCGGCGTTTTTAATATGGCGCCACTGGTATAACGGAATCCCTGCCCCGGCTGGATCCGTGGCTGCTGACCTACAACACCAGGACCATGAACTTCTTCAAGCTCGCCCTGCCCGTCGGTTATGAACCAATGGCGGTTAAGCAGCTGGCTCGCCTCGCTGGCGTTATTTTCGATCGTAATGGTGTAGGCGAATACATAGCGTTGGGCCGTGGGGTCCGATTCCTGGGGCAAATAACGGGATTCTACCGTCACGCGCACGCCACCCTCGTCCATCTCTGCATCAGAGCCATCTGTTGTTTTACTCATAGCGATCCAATTCCTTCTGCGGCATGCTCATCCACCCATTGAGCGATCTCTACAAATTCGGCGACACCAACATCATCCGCACGCCACTGCGGCTCAGCCACGACCACCGACCAATCAATGTTCAGCGTTTTCAGAGCATTCGACAAGCGCTTGCGGCGCGCCGAAAACGCCTGCCTCAGCACCCGGTCTAAGGTAGACAGTCGCGCCGGCAAATTTATTTGCGCCCGCGGCTGCATACGCACTACCGCAGAATCTACCTTGGGTGGCGGGCTGAAGCTGGAGGGAGAAACGTCAAACAAGCCTTCCACCTCGGCTAGCAGTTGCACCATAACGCTCAGTCGACCCCAGGCTTTAGTACTCGGTTGTGCACACATCCGCTCGGCCATTTCTTTTTGCAACATAAAATGCATGTCGCGAATGCTTCCGGGAGCGCTATGCGCATAGAGGATGAACTTGAGTATCAGTGGCGACGAAATGTTGTAGGGCAAATTACCTACCACCCGCCACTCGTTGGTTACCGGACCCAATAGCTCCTGCAGATCAACCTGCAAAATGTCGGTATTAATGATTTGCAAGGCTGAGAAGCGCTGCTGGAGTTCCGGCACCAGATCTCGATCAATCTCGACGGCCGTGTAGTGGGTGCCTTCTGTTGTCGTCAAATATTCCGTTAGCGCACCTGTACCAGGACCGATTTCCAGTACTCGCTGCCCTGACTTCAAAGCCACCGCATCGGTAATACGCTGCAGCACCTGAGCGTCGTGTAGAAAGTGTTGGCCGAAGCGTTTACGCGCGCGCATTAAATCGAACGCTGCTGGGCGAGCTGTTGCGCGGTCACCAGCGCCTGAGCAAAACTACCGCTGTCAGCATTACCGCTTGCGGCTAAATCAAGGGCCGTACCATGGTCCACCGAGGTACGCACGAAGGGTAAACCCAACGTTACGTTAACGGCGCGACCAAAGCCTGCAAATTTCAATACCGGTAATCCCTGATCATGAAACATTGCCATTGTGGCGTCTGCCTGAGCCAAATACTTAGGCGTATACAGGGTATCCGCGGGCAATGGGCCGATCACGTTAATGCCGTCACGCCGGAGTGCCTTACAAACGGGTTCAATTATCTCAATTTCCTCGCGACCCAGATGGCCGCCCTCGCCGGCGTGGGGGTTAAGCCCGGCCACTAAAATTGTCGGCTTGGACACTCCAAAGTCATGCACCAGCGCTGTATGTAAAATTCTTAACCGACGCTCCAATAACTCTTTATCCAGAGCGGTTGCAACTGCTGCCAACGGCAAATGTGTGGTCGCTAAAGCGACCTTTAAATTTTCGCTCATCAACAACATAACCACATCGTCTACAGCTGCGGCTTGGGCAAGATATTCAGTGTGGCCACTGAACGGCAGACCCGCGTCATTGATCACTGATTTCTGGATAGGGCCGGTCACCAGTGCTTGAAATGTTCCGCTCATGGCGCCGGCAATGGCGTGATCCAAGGCTGCCAATACCGCTGGGGCATGATCCGGATTAAGTTGGCCTGGTTGCGCCCTGCTCGGCAATGGTATGTGCACCACCTTGAGATCTCCTGGAGCGGCAGTTGAACGCTCGAGATCATCTTGGATTTGCAGCGGTAAACCGAGCAACTGGGCGCGCTGGCGCAACATATCAGCGTCGGCGACTACCACCCAAGGCGTGGCGTCCTCTTTTTGGCTTTGAGCGTATTGAATTACCAGGTCAGGGCCAATGCCCGCTGGTTCACCTGGGGTGACGGCTAGCACAACGTCTACCCCAACCGACCAGAGAAATTGGCATTAGGCATTCGGCAAACGAATTTCAACAAAGGCTTCATCGCGTAGCTCTTTCAGCCACTCTTGCCGCTCTTCTTCGAACCGTCTGTTGTGCAGCAACTCCAACGCCATATTACGCCGAGCTTCGTCACTCATGTCCTGTTCGCGGCGGCCCTCTACTAACAACACATGCCAGCCAAATTGACTAAGGAAAGGTTCACTGAACGCCCCTGCCTCTGTGCTTTGCATAACCTCAGCAAAGATCCCGACAAATTGATCCGCAGTTGACCAGCCCAGATCGCCGCCATTTAGAGCACTGCCTGGGTCCTCTGAAAACTCGGTAGCCAACTCAATAAAGTCGCTACCCTCCCCTAAGCGTCGGTGCAAATCTTGAATGATCGATTCCGCTTCACTGGGTGTTCTTATCTCTGATGGGCGCACCAAGATATGCCGCACCTTGGTTTGCTTAGACTTTTGTACACCAGCACCACGCTGCTCAAGCAGCTTGATAATGTGGATCGAGCTACCACTAAGGATTGGCTGGGCAATGTCTCCCACACTCATCTGCATCACTGGCTCTGCAAATATGCTGGGCAATTCGCCGGCTTTGCGCCATCCCATATCGCCGCCTTCCAACGCCGAACTGGCCGAAGACTCTGTCATTGCCACAGGACCAAATTCGGCGCCGTCGCGCAGATTTGTCACGATATCGTTGGCTTTCTCTAACGCTTGCCGAACGACATCCTCGGAGGCGTTTTCGTCTGTTGTAATCATGATATGGCCGACACGGTATTCGTCGGAGAACAGTTGCCTGTAGTAAGGCGAGTTAAGCAACCCTTGTACATCTTGTTCGGTAATGGATATCCGCCGACCGACCAAGGCGCGCTGCAGGCGACTGACCAGCATTTCTTCGCGGATATCTTCGAGGAACTGGCGAAAGTTATTACCATCCGCAACCAAGGCTTGACGAAATTCATCTATGGTTTTGTTATTGTTCTGCGCAAACTGCGCAACCGCACGACTTAGCGTTTCATCATCAATGGTGATTCCACGACGCTCTGCTTCTTGACGCTGCAAGTTCTCCAGTATCAACCTCTCCATTATCTGGCTGACTAGGACGTCATTAGGTGGAAGGCGCGTACCGCTTTCTTCACTGGAACGTCGTACCAGATCAACTCGGTCTAATAGCTCACTGGCGAGCACTACGTCGTCGTCCACTACTGCAACGATGCCGTCGAGCTTTTGATATTGGGCGGTGACAACGCCTGGCATGGATACAAAAGCCAGTGCGCACCCAATAAGTATGCAACGGGGCAGCTTCGCTGCTGGGACTAAATTTTCTAACAACTGTCTTGAGGACATACAGCCAACCTTTGGAATTGTAGTTTATGCAAGGCCATTATGAATTTTCGCGGTTTGCGCTCGAGGCCTAGTGTTGCGTAGTGTATCTCAGGCTGGGGTGACGGATACAGTAATCAAAGCCCAGACGTAACGTGATCATAGCCTCGGACTCCGCGGCGTAACATGGCATCGATATTCGACCCAAAACCGCCCAAACCTTTTAATGTCAGTTCTAGCGCTACGCCACTGTTGGTTCGCAATGAGTAGTCCGCATTACCCGCAACACTGACAGGCAAGAAAGCGGAACTACGCAAAGCCCGGGTCAACACTAACCGACCACGAACGCAGCAATCGTCATATTGTACCCCCACGAAGCCCTCTACGGTACGCGAGCGCTGCAAGTCATAGTGCCAGCGCGCCATCAGCGACAATCGTGTTGACGCAGGCCAAATGGTGGAAACTTCGATCTGCTCTACTGCTTCATCAAAGTATTGGGCGGACGCCAAGCGCTTACGCGCGCCTAAAGTAACCATGCGCCGTTGATTAAGACGGTAATGTAAGGCAGCACCGAGCTCTTGCCACTGTTCTGACTCGCTACTCCATATCTGGTGGCTGTCGAGCTGCCAACGTGAGCCAAAGCGCAAATTGAACTCACTAACCAGCGCCTCCGTGGAGACCGGCTGTCCTAACTCTCGAGTCTCGCGCAACCCAACACGGGCATTATCCAGATAAAAGATCTTGCCAAGACTGTAGCTCGCGTATTCTCGGCCATTTGCCCCGGACAATAAGCGGCTGCTCAGCCCCAGGGTCACTTGGTTGGCATCACCGACTCGATCCAGGCCTACGAAACGCTCCTTACGAAACAGTTGGCTGTAGCTCAGGGGCATATTGGTCGTATCAAAGATCGGCAGCGCCGATTGATCAGCATAGCCCTGACGCAGGTACAGCACGCGAGGCTCTAACGTTTGCAACCAGTTGCGGCCAAGCCCCTGCAGGTAGCGCTCGAAATACAATCCAGCATCTACATTAAAGTAGCCGATTCCGCGAGTGGGTGACGCATCGGCCAGGGGTACTTGCAGCGGCCGTAAATCCTGCTCCAACGAATAGCTCGTGTACTTAAAGCCGCCGGTGCCGGTAAAAAAACCTGCAGGCCAACGTTTGCGATAAGAAATTTCAGGTTGCCAGTGCAGGCGCTCGCCATAGACACCTTGGGTCAAATCTTGCTGCTGCGGGGGTATTCCCAGAGGCGCAAAAAACTCATCGTTCGTTTGCTCAAAGCGTGCCCAACTACTTTGCATACGCAGTTGCCAATGCATCCCTAAAGCTTGCTGATAATCGAGATCCAGCTGCGGTGACCGGCTATAAGCGGGTAATGCCAGTTGATCCAAACGTTGGAAGCTTTGATGCCAAAGCCGAGCCGTTAAGCCGCCGTGTTGATAGTGCATCTCAATTCGGCGCTGCAAATCTGCTGGGTTGGTCGAATCAAAAGTACTGTTGCGCGATAAGTCGAAATCCATATTCAGATCACGCAGGTAATCCCGATCACTCAAGCGCGAGTAATCGGCATAAGTGCGCAGACGGCCTGTAGTGCCACTATGGCGCAGATTTACATACCAGCGATCTGCTGGAGTAAACGCTCCGAAACGCTCAATGCCACCAAATTGATCGTAACGACGACGACTCATAATGCCGTTATAAATCCCATCGTCAGCTAGCAACCCACCTTGTATCTGGGTCATTTGCTGCGACGTTAACCAACGGCCTTGAGCTGCAAAGCCGGCGCCGCGGTTGCTAATCCACTTAGGCTTTAGGGTGACGTCGACGTTCGGCGCGATATTTAGGTAATAAGGAACGCCTATACTGGCACCCTCTTCGTCGTCATATCCGACCGTTGGCACTAAGAAGCCACTCTGGCGCGCCGCCACAGACTCATCGTCACTGCCAAGCGGCAACTTCAAATAAGGCAAATAAATAAGTGGTACCGATTTGACCCGTAACACCGCACCGCGGGTAGTAACATACTCAGAATTCGCTGCCACGGTGAGCTGTCGAGCACTTAACGACCAGCCATCGTCTGCCGGTGCACAGTAGGTAAATTCGCCATCATCAATGGATAACTGGCCTGCCGCATTGCGAGTTAATCGCTGTGCTTGCGCCCGCAAACCGCCCTTGACCAGCACGAGCTCCGCCTGGTCTATCTGCAGTTGCTGCACATCGGTTTGCCACTGGGCCTGACGCCCCTGCATGACCATACCCGGCAGTTCGAGTCGTAAACCCTGATTAAATGCAATCGTGTTACCTGCATCTATATCTACCGCCGGCGCACTGATCAGCATATCTTGCTGTTGGATTTCTACTGCACCAGAAAGCGCCATACGATCGTCCACAGCGCCCGATAGCTGATCCGCAGAAACGCGCAACTTGTTATCCAGCACCTCGCTGATTGCCCGCTGCGGCTGAACATAGGTTCCTGCACATGCGGTGCTGGACCTTTGCTCGCTGGGTACAAATAGTTCGCTCGCCAGCCCGTCTACTTGGCTACTCGGAGATGTGAGAACGTCTGCATTGGCACCAGTGGCATATGCGAGCACAAAAATTTGCGCCCAAGCTCCGATGCGGTGGTAAGGGGAAGCGATCATGGGGCGCAGTCTCGCCTAATCTATCCTGATTTAGCAATGGAAAGACATCACACCGGTGCAAAACCAAAAAACTTTATTATCTGCTATCTCGACAGCGGCCCTTTATAATCGGCTCATGCATGACCCATCTGCCTTATTTAATTGGTGCACCGAAGTCACTCAGGACTCTGACCTAGTCTTTAATCCGCTGGCGGTTGAGGCCAGCCATCGGCAGTTTTTTCGGCTGCACTCTAACACCAATCCAAATCGGCGCTGGGTCGCCATGGACAGCCCACCAGAGCTCGAGCACAACCATCAGTTTTTGATCCTGGCCAAGGTCTTTGCTGATCACGATATCCCCGTGCCGACCATTATCGATAAAGATATGGCGCGGGGTTTCATGCTTATGACCGATTTGGGGGATCTGGATCTTGCCCAGACCTATGCATCACCCGTCGAAGAGGCCGCGCTGCGCGCTGCAGTGGACACCTTAATTGAATTACAGGCAGTCCAGTCTCGGCACATACCGCCTTATGATGAGGCGCGCTTAACTATGGAATTCGACCTGTTTGAAGAGTGGATGCTACGCCAACTGCTTGGCGACGCTGGCAACGATCTTGCCGCCAAATACGCAACGGCGCTGGCCCATACTAAGAACGCATGTATCGCGGCCATGCTCGCGCAACCACAGGTTTGTGTGCATCGCGACTACCACTGCCGCAATCTGCTGTTTAATCAGGGACAAATCGGCGTTGTAGATTTCCAAGACGCTCTGGTTGGACCCGGCCTTTACGACATCGCATCACTATTGCGCGACTGCTATTACCAACATGCAGAACAGACTATTGATTATTGGCTGGATTATTTTCTGTCACGCTCACCGCTCTTCAATACAAACGATTTCGCTGCAACAAAAAGCGCCTTTGACCACACAGCCATACAGCGACAGATAAAGGCGGTGGGTATTTTTGCACGTCTGCATTTACGTGACGCTAAGAGCAGTCACCTGCGCTGGATTACGCCAGTTGTCCGCAGCTTAATTACCAGTACTGGCGCCTATAACGATACCCAGGATTTACATCAACTGTTGGGCGAATTATTGCCGCGACTAGAGGACAATCTGGGAGCTATATCATGAAAGCAATGATTCTTGCTGCCGGCATGGGGCGACGCCTAGCACCTTTAACGAATCAAACACCTAAACCCTTGTTACCAGTCGCCGGAGAACCCCTGCTGGTTAGACAAATCCGCCAACTCAGTCAGGCCGGCTATAACGACATTGTGATCAACCTGCATCATTTGGGTGTGCAAATTGAAACCACCCTAGGCGATGGCAGTGCCCTCGGGGTAAATATTAAGTACAGCCACGAGGATATGTTGTTAGACACTGGTGGCGGCATCGTTAAAGCGTTACCGATGCTCGGCAATACACCCTTTGTGGTACTCAACGGCGACATTCTTACGGACTTCAACTTTACTGATCTGCCGCCCGCTTTTACTGCTGACACACTCGGCCATCTGGTGGTTACCGGTAAGCCAGCGAGCCGCGATCATGGTGACTTCAACGTCAGCAATCAGCGTATCACCGAGCGCGGCGACGATTGGGTGTACTGTGGTATCGCTGTCTTGGATCCAAAGCTTTTTGCAAATGCTCCGCAAGGTGCCTTTTCACTGCGAGACATTTACTTTTCGGCTATAGCAAAAAGCCAGCTAAGTGCCCAAATTCATGCTGGGCACTGGACCGATATTGGTGACTTGAATGAATATGCTGCGGTCCGCGATAGCGGATTCGAGAAAAAATAACCCGCTGCAGCCCAACCCTCGGTTACACTAGCGCTCTTCGCAACGGGTGCTCAAAACTATGAATCACTGGATTTGTCCCTCTATCCTAGCCGCTGATTTTACTCGTCTTGGCGACGAAGTACGGGCGGTATTGGATGCCGGTGCCGACACTATTCACTTTGATGTCATGGACAACCACTACGTACCTAATTTATCCATCGGACCACTGGTATTGAGTTCGCTGCGCAAAGCCGGCTTTGACGCCATTATCGATGTGCATTTGATGGTTAAACCGGTAGACCGATTAATCGGCGACTTTCTCGAAGCCGGCGCTGATTACATCACCATTCACCCAGAATCGACTGAGCATTTACATCGCAGCCTTACCCAGATTAGCGAGGGCGGCGCTAAAGCCGGCATCGTCTTTAATCCCGCAACGCCGCTGGATGTCCTGTCTGAGGTGATAGATCTCGTGGACTTAGTACTGATCATGTCCGTCAATCCAGGTTTTGGCGGTCAGTCCTTCATCCCAAGTAGCTTGGACAAACTACGTCAAGCCCGAGAGCTTATCGACGTCAGCGGGCGTGACATTCGGTTGCAAATAGACGGTGGTATCAAACCCACAAACATTGGCGATGCAGCTGCTGCAGGTGCCGACGCTTTCGTAGCGGGTACTGCAATCTTCGGCCAAAACGATTATGCCGAGGTCATCAGTGCGTTACGCACCAATATCGCCGCAGCCACCGACTCGTGAGCAAGGCGCGGTATAAGGCGTATCTATTCGACTTAGACGGCACCTTAGTAGACAGTGTACCGGACATTGACCACGCTCTAAATCACGCGCTGGCCACAGCAGACCTGCCACCGGTTGCACAGTCGCTGACCCGTCATTGGATCGGTCACGGTTCCCGCACACTGATTAAGCAAGCGCTACAGCATCATCAGAAACCCGCAGATACGACCGCCATCGATCAACTCATAGGGCCTTTTCTCAGTCACTACAAGGCTAATATCGCAGTTCACAGCAAGATTTATCCGCAGGTACGCGAGACCCTAATCACTCTGCAAGAAGCTGGTAGCAAGTTAGCTGTGGTCACCAATAAACTTATGGAGTTAAGTGAACCCTTACTGCAGGACATCGGGCTGTATAACTTTTTTGATCTGATCGTGTGCGGCGATACCGCAGCCCTACCCAAACCTGCGGCGGACCCCATTGAGCTGTGCCTAGAGCACTTTAACCTTACGCCACAGCAGGTATTAATGGTCGGCGATTCAGAAACGGATGTCCTTGCCGCCAAGGCAGCCAACGTGGATGTCGCTTGTGTGCGTGACGGATATAACCACGGTGTTGATGTAACGACCCTTGACCCCGACTTTGTTATTGCAAGCTTTAACGAATTGCTTGTTCACTGAAGCGAGGTCTCTTACTCCACATCCTAAAAAATGCGTGGTAGCCTTCGCCCACGCGATTTTTAAGCACCTGGAAAACACATGTTCGGCCGAATAAATCGAGCAAATAAGAGCGACCGCTCATTGGAGCGCTGGCGAAGCTGATCATGCTTTCGCCCCAAACGTTCCGCTAAATTTTTGCTTACAGGCCCACTATGACTTCAACATCGCCCAGCTATCGACGCGTTCCGATTGTTCATGAAACCCTTGCGGATTTAGATACCCCACTATCGGTTTATCTGAAACTTGCCAACAGCCCATATTCCTATTTGCTGGAGTCGGCACAAAACGCCGGCGATGACGGCGAAAAGTGGGGACGTTATTCGATCATAGGCCTACCCGCCCGCACCATTATTAGGGTCATAGGTTCGCTGGTGGAGGTGATCCGCGACGGCGAAATTACTGAATCTATACAGACTGACGACCCGCTCACATTCATAGAGGAATTCCAAAAGCGCTTTGAGGTAGAAAATATTGAAGGTCTGCCCCGATTCTTCGGCGGCCTAGTGGGCTATTTCGGCTATGACACTGTGCGGTATGTGGAGCCACGACTGGCCAACAGTGCGCCCGAGGATACTCTCAATACCCCTGACATTATGTTAATGGTCAGCGAGGAAGTCGTTGTTTTTGACAACATTCGGGGCCGCATGCAGCTGATCGGCCTGGTTGACCCGGATCAAGATGGTGCTGCCGAGGCTATGCAAAAACGTCTGCAACAACGAGCGGAGCAACTGCAGTTGCCAATCCAAGGTTTGACACAGGGCGGCGCCAACAAGCGTATAGAGGAAAGCGATTTTGTTTCCGAATTCGGCGAGGCGGCATTCCAAAGCGCAGTAGAGAAAATCCGCGAGTACACGCGCGCTGGGGATGTTATGCAGGTGGTCCTTGCTCAGCGCATGTCAATTCCATTCAAAGCGCCGGCGGTCAACCTGTACCGAGCCTTACGCAGTCTCAATCCATCACCCTATATGTACTTTATGCATCTGGATGAGTTTCAGATCGTCAGTTCTTCGCCAGAAATCTTGGCGCGACTGGAAAACGGTGTAATTACCAACCGACCACTTGCAGGCACTCGCCGTCGCGGCCACGACCACGCTGAAGACCTTGCACTTGAAGCAGAACTCAAGGCAGACCCTAAGGAAATTGCGGAACACCTGATGCTCATTGACCTTGGCCGCAACGACGTTGGTCGGGTCTCCGCCCCGGGCTCAGTGGAGGTCACCGAACAATTTGTGATCGAGCGTTATTCACATGTGATGCATTTATCGTCCAACGTAAATGGCACATTACAATCGGGCAAAACTGCCATGGATGTGTTGCGGGCAACTTTGCCGGTGGGCACCCTATCCGGCGCACCGAAGGTCAGAGCCATGGAAATTATCGACGAGTTGGAGCCAGTTAAACGTGGCATTTATGGTGGCGCGGTTGGCTATCTATCTTGGAACGGCAATATGGACACGGCAATCGCCATTCGCACCGCCGTTATTAACAAAGGCAAACTGTATATCCAAGCAGGCGGCGGCATCGTACACGATTCAGTACCCCGTCTGGAATGGAAAGAAAGCCTGAACAAAGGACGAGCAATTTTCCGCGCCGCGGCGCTGGCCGAAAACCAGCTCGTCGACCCAAACGACGAGCCACGGTGAGAGGAGCGTAAGATGATTTTAATGATCGATAACTACGACTCTTTTACCTACAACATCGTGCAGTACTTGTTGGAGCTTGGCGCAGACGTGGTGGTGCACCGCAATGATGAGATCGACCTCGACGGCATTACGGCCCTTAAACCTGAAAAAATTGTCATCTCACCCGGTCCGTGCACACCCAACGAGGCGGGTATTTCCATGCCGTGTATCGAACACTTTGCTGGAACGATTCCAATTCTTGGTATCTGCCTAGGCCATCAAAGCATTGGCCAAGTATTTGGCGGCCAGGTCGTTCGCGCCAAAGAGGTCATGCACGGTAAGACATCGCCCATCCATCACAATGCAGCCGGCGTCTTTCGTAATTTGGCAGGCCCTTTTACCGCCACTCGCTATCATTCATTAGTCGTAGAACAAAATTCCTTGCCCGAATGTTTGGAAGTTACCGCTTGGACAGAAGCAGACGGACAGATAGATGAAATCATGGGCTTACGCCATCGCGAGTTAGCCGTTGAAGGTGTGCAATTCCATCCAGAATCAATACTCAGCGAACATGGTCATGCGCTGCTGCAAAATTTCCTGCAAAGTGCCTGAGCATAAAAATTAGGGGACAGCATCTATGGACATTCCTGCCGCGCTGCAGCATATCGTCGACGGTAAAGATCTGAGTCAAGCTCAGGCGACTCAGGTTTTTCATACCATCATGTCCGGCGCAGCTACGCCGGCCCAGATTGGTGCATTGCTGGCTGCCATGAGGGTCAAAGGCGAAACTGCCGAGGAAATAGCCGGTGCAGCGATGACCATGCGCGAGCTTTCAACCAAGGTCGAGGTGGATGTGCCGCACTTAGTAGATACCTGCGGCACCGGTGGCAGCGGCCTCAAGTTATTTAATATTTCCACCGCTGCAGCATTCGTGGCAGCCGCAGCGGGCGCTCATGTTGCTAAACACGGCAATCGTAAAATGACCAGTTTTAGCGGCAGCGCGGATTTATTGGAAGCCGCTGGAGTGAGTCTGGCGCTGAACCCAGAACAGATAGCCCGGTGCATTAGCGAGGTCGGGGTTGGCTTTTTGTTCGCTCAGGCGCATCACAGTGCAATGCGATTTGCCGGTCCAGTGCGTCAGGAGATCGGCATTCGTACGCTAATGAATGTTCTTGGCCCGATGACGAACCCAGCCGGAGCAACACGTCAGGTCATCGGTGTATTTAGTCCTCAATGGCAACACAAGATGGCAGAGGTGCTCATGCTCTTAGGCACTCGCCATGCCATGATTGTGCACAGTGATGGGCTTGATGAAATTCGTCTAGATGCTGATACCACAGTGGTGGAGTTGCAGGATGGAGCGATTACCACCTATACCATTACACCAAGCGATTTGCCCATATCCACCCATAGTCCTGCAGCTATAGAGGCGCTAAAGGCTCAATCCAGCGAGCAAAGTCTACAACTGGTGCGCCAAGGGCTAGAGGACGAAAGCTCGGCGGCAGCTGATATTGTCAGCTTAAACGCAGGCGCTGCAATTTACGTTTCTGGTGTTGCAAACACACTCGCGGACGGCGTCGTTATGGCCAAGGATGCCATCGCTACTGGACTCGCACGCGAGCGGCTGCGAGAACTTGCCGCAACCAGCAGTCTCATGGCTGAGCAAAACGGCGAATCAGACCCGACATGAATAACATCCTCGAACAAATACTCGCGACCAAACGTCAAGAAGTTACCAACCGCCGCACCTTGGTGCCGGAACAAAAGCTCCTCGACGACATTACGGGCGCGCATACTCCATTGGGCTTTGTTAGCGCTTTGTACCAGCGCGCCAATCAACAAAAACCAGGGGTTATTGCTGAAATCAAAAAAGCTTCGCCCAGCAAAGGCGTTATTCGGAAAGACTTCGACCCTGTTGCTATTGCGACCAGTTATGCGGCTGCAAACGCAACCTGCCTATCGATACTAACCGATGAGCAGTATTTTCAGGGGCACGACGACTACCTGCGTGATGTACGCCGAGCAGTTTCGCTGCCATTGCTGCGTAAAGACTTCACCATTGATGCGTATCAAGTGTATGAGGCCCGGGCCATGGGCGCAGATTGCATCTTGCTCATTGTCAGTGCGCTGACATCAGAGCAACTGCATGACCTTTATGCTCTAGCGCAATCACTGGGCTTAGACGTTTTGATCGAAGTACACGACGCTGACGAGTTAGCCACGGCCTTGACCTTGCAGCCAGGGTTAATTGGCATCAATAACCGGAATCTGAAAACCTTTGAAACCGACTTAAATAACACCATTGATTTATTGAACGATATTCCGCCGGACATCGTTGTTGTTACAGAGAGCGGGATTAGCACCACGGACGACATCAATCGTATGCAGGCACATGACGTGCATTGTTTTTTGGTCGGCGAGGCGTTTATGCGTGCGGCTGACCCGGGCGATGCCCTGGCAAAACTATTCGGCTAAAACTCTGTCAACGCGTGCCGTGCACAACCATGGTTTTGCCACGAACCGTAATTAAACCCTCCGAAGACAACGCCCTAATTGCACGGCCGGCCATTTCTCTAGAGCAACCAACAATGTTGCCGATCTCGAGCCGCGTTACCTTAATCTGCATGCCTTGAGGATGGGTTACTGCATCCGGTTGTTTCGATAGTTCCATAAGCGTGCGGGCGACCCTGCCCGTTACGTCCAAAAATGCCAGATCACTGACTTTCTGTGTGGTGCGGACAAGCCGATTGGCCATCTGCGTTGCTACTGCAAAAACCAAGTCCGGATACTGCTGTGACAGCGCTCTAAACCTCGCATAAGACAACTCTGCCACCTCGCAGCAACATTTAGCCTTTACCCCGGCACTGCGCTGCCGGCTCTTTAAAAACATTGGTAACTCACCAAAAAATTCGCCAGCGCTAAGGTAATCTAAAATAATTTCTCTGCCGGCGGCGCCATCAATGTGCACTGACACCATGCCGCGCAACAACAAAAACACTGAGTCGCAATTTTCCCCGCCAAAGATAATGGTGCTACGCGGCTGGAATTTACGTAGATTTGCCGCTGCGATAAAAGCTCGAAGATGAGGCTCTTCCGGCTCATACCGTTCACCCGGGATTATTTGCGCATAGCTTTCCTGTTCTGGATCAAATTCAGCTATACCGTCATCGCAGCTAATCAATTGGTCGAACAAATGTCCGCCATATTCGGATTGCTGGCCTTTCAGTGCCTGCAGCATATGGGTTGATTCCATAACTGCCGCGGCATCCCAGGCCAGCGCAATATCATTGGATTGAGGCAACGAATCTTCGACATTCAACGGATCTGCATCGGCTAACAAATGCACGGATTCGCGCTGAGAACTTCGGCTACTGTTTGGATTCATCGAACCACACCTGCACCACTTTTTCGACTGCCATGCTAGCTGCGCTTAGCAAATCAGGTAGGGGGCGTTAAGACGAACGGTAGTAAATAGCTCCTAGACGGTGGCATACATACCCTTAAAGACGATGCGCTAGATTCTATAGCTGCTCTTTGTCATCAGCTTCGCTGCCAAGCTCATACCGCGCTTGACCATTGCTGAGAATTCTTCGCCACCCATTTCCAAAGCGTGGGCGCCATGGCGTGCTTCGTCAGCACGCATAGCCTGCAAAATCACGCGGGTCTTGGCATCATTTTGCGGAATTGAATCTAAGTGCTCATTCAAATGCTCTACCACCTGAGCTTCGGTAGCTTCGACAAAACCGAGGCTAACTCGGTCACCAAGCAGCCCCGCTCCAGCACCCAGCACAAACGATGCACCGTAAAATAACGGATCTAATACGCTGGGTTTGGCATCTAGTTCCTCAAGACGCTGGGCACACCAATTCAAATGATCTTGCTCTTCGGCAGCCGCATCCAGCAACGAGCGCTGGGCAATCGGGTCACGCGCCGTCATAGCCTGACCCTCGTACAACGCCTGGGCACAGACCTCACCAGTATGGTTTACCCGCATCAAGCCGCCCACATGGCGCTTTTCGACATCGCTCAGTTCCGCATCTTGAATTTGCTTTGCAGGATTTTCGCGCTGGGCAGCACGGCCCCCGGTTAACGTTTTAAGTGCTCGATCGAACCCGCTAATCAGTTGATCCACCGGATCGCTAGGATTTCTTTGTGCACTGTTCATTATCTTTCCAAAATATCAAACAACGTCTGCTACTGCCGATCGATGGCCCGATACCCAATATCCTTGCGGAAGTAGCGATTACGCCAGCCGATTAAATCTAGCCGTTCATAGGCCCGCGCCTGAGCGAGTGCCACATCCTCACCTAAGCCAACAACACACAGCACCCGGCCCCCTGCGGTTACGATCTCTGATTGTTGTTCACGGGTACCGGCATGAAAAACTTTTGTGTCCGCCAACTCTTTATCCAGACCTGTGATTACATCACCACTCTCATACGATCCTGGGTAACCGCCAGCAGCCATAACAACACCCAGTGCTACACGCTGATCAAATTGCAACTGCGCATCAGCGAGCTTGCCCGCTACCGCAGCCTGACAAGCCTGCAACAAATCGGATTGTAAGCGCATCATCACCGGCTGAGCTTCAGGATCACCAAAGCGGCAATTAAATTCAATGACCTTGGGCCTACCTTCATCATCGATCATTAGGCCAGCATATAAAAACCCGGTATACGGTGCGCCATCTTTCGCCATACCCGCCAAAGTTGGCTCAATGACTTCTCGCATAACCGCCGCATGGACTTGCCGAGTCACTACCGGGGCTGGAGAGTATGCGCCCATGCCACCTGTGTTTGGACCTTTATCGCCATCATCCCGGGCTTTATGGTCTTGTGAGGAAGCAAACGGAATTGCGTGTACACCATCACAAAGACAGATAAAGCTGGCTTCTTCGCCCGCTAAGAATTCCTCGACAACTACTTTATGGCCAGCCTCGCCAAATACATTACCCGCTAGCATATCGCGTACCGCCGCCAAAGCTTGCGACTCGTCAGTGGCGACCACCACGCCCTTACCGGCGGCGAGCCCATCGGCCTTGATAACGATAGGCGCCCCTTGAGCGCGCACATATTCACTGGCTTCGTTTACATCAGTGAATGTCGCGTGAGCTGCCGTGGGAATACCGTGGCGCTGCAGAAAGTCTTTACTGAAGGCCTTCGAGCCTTCTAGCTGAGCTGCAGCCCTACTAGGCCCAAAGCAGGGCAGCCCTGCCGCCGTAAAGTCATCGACTATGCCCGCGACTAAGGGCAACTCGGGCCCAACTAAGGTGAAATCTACAGCTTCGCGCTGGGCCAACGCCAACAGACCCGCGCAATCGTCTGCCGCAACATCCACGTTACGTAAGCCCGGCTCGATGGCGGTTCCAGCATTACCTGGCGCAACCAACACTTCATTGACTCCGGCGCTTTGCCGCAGCTTCCAAGCCAACGCGTGTTCGCGACCACCGCTGCCGATTACCAGTATTTTCATCTATTCATCCAGTATGTTTACGGCACCCATGCACCGCACTATTAATGGCGGAAATGCCGAATGCCTGTGAAAACCATTGCCAGACCGTGTTCATCTGCAGCGGCAATCACTTCTTCGTCGCGCATAGATCCGCCCGGTTGAATGACTGCACTTATACCAGCCTCTGCTGCAGCATCTACGCCGTCCCTAAACGGAAAAAATGCATCAGACGCCATCACCGCACCTGGCACACTCAGCCCCTCTTCTGCTGCTTTTAATCCCGCGATCTTCGCGCTGATGACCCGACTCATTTGGCCTGCGCCAACACCGATGGTTTGCGCATCCCGCGCATAAACAATTGCATTAGATTTAGTGAACCACGCCACCTTCCATGCGAAGTGCAGATCTGCCAGTTGCGCAGCTGTCGGCTGAAGTTTAGTGACTACCCGAAGGGCCGCATCATCAAGACAGGTCTCGTCTGCATCCTGTAGCAACAAGCCTCCTCCGACCCGTTTAAATTCCATGCCACGCCCGGCACCACCACGTTCACCACAACTCAGCAGCCGCACATTTTTCTTCTGCCGGGCGACGCCAACCGCCTCAGAATCAACCGTGGGCGCAATTACGACCTCAACAAACTGTCGCTCAAGGATCAGGCCCAGCAGTTTTGCATCCAGTGGACGGTTGAAAGCTATGATGCCTCCAAATGCCGATGTGGGATCCGTGGCAAAGGCTTTTTCGTATGCTTCAAGGAGGTCGCCGCCTAGGCCTACGCCGCATGGATTTGCGTGTTTAACAATCACACAGGCGGGCTCCTCGAATACGGCAACGCACTCTAATGCAGCATCAGTATCCGCAATGTTGTTATACGACAGCGCCTTACCTTGCAGCTGGGTATAACCCGCAATCGTACCCTCTGGATTCGGAGTAAGGCCGGCACCACCTATCTCACGATAAAAGCCTGCGCGCTGATGCGGATTTTCGCCATAACGCATGTCATCTATCTTTTCGAACGTTAGGGTCAATGAATCCGGTAGTGGCTCCTCTGCCCCAAGATATCCAGCTACCGTTGCGTCGTACTGAGCGGTATGGCGGAATGCCTTAAGCGCAAATTGGCGCCGCATCGTCTGATCTACTCCATCTTCACTCAGCGCACGCAAAACCTCAGAGTAATCGTTAGGGCTTACCACCACCAAAACGTCGGCATGGTTTTTTGCTGCAGCTCGAACCATTGTTGGTCCACCAATATCAATATTCTCGATCGCCATTGCATCCGTGCAATCTTGCCGAGCAATTGTCGCGGCAAAGGGATATAGGTTAACTACCACTAAATCGATGAGGTCTATGGACTGAGCCGCGAGCACTGCGTCATCAATGCCACGCCGCGCGAGGATGCCGCCGTGTATTTTCGGGTGCAGGGTTTTTACCCGCCCATCCATTATTTCCGGCGATCCGGTATGCTCTGATACCTCGGTGACTTTTATGCCAGCCTCAAGCAATGTGTTGTAGGTTCCACCCGTCGACAAAATTTCAACATCAGCGTCAGCCAACGCTTGGGCAAAGTCGGTTACTCCAGTTTTATCTGAAACGCTGATCAACGCTCTGCGAATCTGCAGTGCCATGTGGATCTCCTAGCAAGAGAGTGAATTTACCGCCAACGGGGGCTTCGCCTTTACCCGTTGTTGCTGTTCTAAAATCGTCGCCTCGGTTAACGCGCTAAGCCAAGCTACCTGTGCAAAGGCAGTATCGAGTCGCATGAACTCAGGGACTAATGCGGCGGCATCTAATCGCTGCAGGTATGCCTGTATATGTTTACGCGCAATCCGCACACCTTGCTGGAGGCCATAAAACCTGTGCATATGGTCCAGATGCTCACACATAATGTGTAAACGCTGGGCCAAGGTCGGCGTGCCAGCACCTGCTAACTCTTGAAAAATCCATGGCTGCCCGATGGCACCACGCCCAATCATAATGCCGTCTGCGCCACTCTGTTCCAGTGCCTGCACCGCGCTTTGCGCATCGTCGATATCACCGTTGGCCAACACCGGGATGGACAAATCCCTGCTTGCTTCGGCGACCGCCGCGAAGCGCACCGCCCCGGCAAATTTACAGGCGCGGCTGCGACCATGCATAACCACCATACGTGCACCCGCTTGCTCGGCAGCACGCACTGCCGCCGCACCTATTCGGTCATCGACAACTAACCCAGTCCGAGTTTTTATCGTGACCGGAACAGCAACCGCTGTCGCGACGGTCTCAACAATAGCGGCCACTCGATCAAGGTCCCCAAGCAATGCTGAGCCTGCAGCTCGACGACACACCTTTTTTGCCGGACAACCAAAATTGATGTCGATTAACTCGGCCCCTTCATCAACCAGACGGCGCGCAGTTTCCGCCATGACCGCAGGCTCATTGCCGGCCATTTGCACCGCAGTCGGCGCCGCACAGGGCAAGGCCTCTCGGCGCAGCTGACTTTTTTGGGTATGCCAAAGGTCCAACTTGGACGCAACCATTTCGCTAACCATATGCCCGACACCAAACCGCCACGCCAAGGTGCGGAACGGCACATCGGTCAATCCAGCCATAGGCGCCAATGCAATACGGTTACGCAACTGCATGGATTCAAGGCTTAACGGAGAATGAAGGCTTGACTGGCTCATATTAAGGGCAAAAAAACAGGGCGGTATGATACCGCCCTCGTTTGCAAACCAACAGCCGCGACTGGGGTTACATTTTCATTTCGTAAAAACACAATTTATTACCGTCTGGGTCACGCACATAGGCGCCGTAAAAAACGGGCAGTCGCTCCCCTGGCGCGCCTTCATCTGTAGCACCCAGCTCTATTGCCTTGGCATACAGCTTATCGACACCGGCGCGGTCCCCACCCGGAATCGCAATCATGTTACCGTTACCATGATGGGGAGTTTGTTCATCGTAGGGAATACAAACAGCCAACATTGGAGCGCCAGGACCGGTGCCGTAAAACTTAATGCGATCCTGGCCAAACAATTGCTTCGCACCTACCTCGGCAAGCAGTCCGTCGTAAAAGCTGCAGGCGTTATCCATGTCACTGACACCGATAGTGATATACCCAATCATTTCGTCTCCCTATTACTACAGTTTATGAATTTTTTGTGCCAATCAAGCACGCCCAGTCATCTTCGATCACCGGCTTAACAAAATCAATCAGCGGATAAGCTTCGATTACGCTGTTCACCTGTTGCGGCAAAATGCCCGACAACACGACCTGACCGCCAGGCTGCAATAGTGCACAAAAGTGCTCGGCCAATTGCTGCAACGGCCCAGCCAGAATGTTTGCCGCGATCACGTCAAAGGGCACGATGTCTGATTCGATTTGTCGATGCCAATCTTGTAGGTTAAAGACTTGCAGTTGATCGCTGCTTACGGCGTTAAATTGTGCATTTTCATTAGTCGCCAACACCGCTTGATCATCGTGGTCTACACCAACAGCAGTGGCTCCGAGCAGCGCTGCCGCGATAGCAAGAATTCCCGAGCCACAGCCGAAGTCGAGCATCCGCTGACCTGGCCGAAGAGATTCGGCCAGATACGACAAACACATCCGTGTAGTGGGATGACTGCCACTACCAAACGCTAACCCGGGCTCTAAGTAGAGACAGGCAATGTTCTCTGGTCGTGGATCCGCTGCACGGGCTTTTGGTAACAACCACAGACGATCTGCAAAGCGCTGGTCAATAGCATGCTGATGCAGAGCGGCTTGCCAATCTTGCTCTGCAATGAAATCAAATTCGCAATGCTCGTGAAGCTGCGGATCCAACTGTCGTAACCCAACACCGAGTTCCGCAACATCCAGATCAAGATGAAAGAATGCTTTGACCCGCACCAACTGCCAGATCGGCGTGGCGCCCGGATCCGGTTCTAGCACCACCTCATCCGCTAAGCTTTCCAACACCACCGCTACCGCACCATGGTCGGTTAACAGTTTCTCGGCCTGTGCTACTTGGTCAGACTGCAAGTGCCAGCGCAGTTGAATCCAACTCACGAAAGTTCAAATAGTCGGTCGCCAGTGCTTATCGGCTCCCCATCAGCGCCAAGAATGGCAACAACCACACCCTCCACAGGCGTCTTGATCTCATGCATCATCTTCATGCTTTCGATAATGCACAGCACTTCGCCAGCCTGAACAGTATCGCCCACCCGCACGAAAGGCTCTGCGTCAGGATTGGGCGCTTGATAAAAGGTGCCAGCCATGGGTGCAGGAACCCATGTTGTCTTAGCACTCGGTCGCGGTGCTGCGGGTGACAGGGCCGGTGTCTGCGTAACTGTTACAGCACCACTTGGCATGGCGCTAGGCCGAGCCAAGGCGATACGGACGGATTCGTCACCACTGGTCACTTCCAGTTCAGCCAACCCCGCTTCTTCTGCAAGCTCGATGAGTTTTTTTACTTTGCGCAAGTCCATCTAACTAACCCTCCCGATTCTGCAAAATCGATAATGCTGCACTGAGGGCGAGTTCGTATCCCTGGGCACCCAAACCAACAATCACCCCTTCAGCAATATCGCTGAAATACGATCTGTGCCGAAATTCTTCGCGCTGATGGATATTCGACAAATGCACCTCAATCAATGGCACCCCAACGCCAAGGAAGGCATCGCGTAACGCGATACTGGTGTGGGTAAATGCCCCGGGATTGATCAAAATAAAATCTACCCCGCCAGCGGCAGTCCCTTGCACCGCATCAACTAATTCATGTTCAGCGTTACTCTGCAGGGTGGACAGTTCAGCACCGGCCGCTCGCGCTTGCTCAGTCAAGGCTTGCTCAATCTGCGCTAACGTTTGTTGCCCATAAACATCGGGCTCCCGTGTGCCCAGCAAATTAAGATTTGGTCCGTTCAGCAGTAATAATCGATAGGGTTGTTCTGACATAAGAAATCTCACACGAAATTTTTGATTTACCCGAAATTATCGCACATATGTTAATTTTAACGGCATTTTAACAGATGTTATATTCTATTTTCCGGCATTTTGCGCCAAAATCGCCTGTAGATGTGGCACAAGTTGTTGTTCGGATACCTCACCCTGAAGCCTAAGTTCTTCGATTTCGCTGCCATCTTTCCGAAAAAATACCAAACTGGGCGGCCCAAAGAGGCCATAGTGGTTGAGTAGCTCTCGGTCTATCGCATCATTACGTGTTACATCTGCTCGCAGTAGTTCAAAGCGCCCAAGTAACGGCGCCACCGCAGCGCTGGGAAAAACTTGCTCCTCCATCACTTTGCACGAGATACACCAATCCGCATAGAGGTCTAACAATACCGGCGTCTGGCTGCCGCGCGCGGCCTGCTGAACATCGGCAAGACTTTTCACTGCCCGCCACTGCAAAATCTGCTCATTTTTGCCAGCTTGGGCCATATCGGAACCAAAGCCGCCAAGCGGCTTCAATGGGTCCGTGTTGCCCAAACCCGCGCCGACAACACACATCACGCCCCAAACGAGAGCGAGGATGCCCACCACCTGAAGCCCTCCTTGCCCCTGTTGTCGCTCTGAGAAAACCAAGGCTCCGAGAAATACCCCGCACCCAATAAGTAATGCACCCCACAATAGCAGCACCAGAGGTGCAGGCAGCAAGCGCGCCAACAGCCAGATAGCTACCGCGAGCAAGCCAACGCCGAAAGCAGCTTTCACCAAATCCATCCAGCCACCAGCCCTTGGCAACCAATGCCCGCCAGTACCACCGACTATCATTAATGGCACCCCCATGCCGAGCGCCAAAGTAAATAACGCGCTGCCGCCTAACACTACATCGCCGGTATTCGACAAATAAATCAAAGCGCCCGCGAGCGGTGGCGTAATGCACGGCGAGACCACAAGACTAGACAAAGCACCCATGACAAAGACCGAGCGGTGGCTACTGCCAGAGGCCACCTGAGCTTGTTGCGCCCGCGCACGATCATCCAGCCACTGCTGCACCGCCTGGGGCAACGCAAGCTCATAGAAACCGAACATTGCGCCGGCAAGCAAGGTGAAAATCAGTGCCGATATGATTAGCACCGCTGGCGACTGCAGCTTTGCTTGCAGATTCAGCTCAGCACCAAACAGACCCACCAATAATCCGACAGCGGCAAATGTCACAGCCATGCCCAGGACATAGGCTGCTGATAACGATAGGGCGCGCCGTTTTGCCAGATCCTTGCCCTGGCCGACAATAATGCTCGAAAGAATCGGTAGCATGGGAAACACACAGGGTGTGAAGGTCAGCCCGACACCTGCAACAAAGAACACTGCCAAGATGGTGATTAAGCTCGCATTCGCGAGGACGTCCGCTAACGCTCGATCTTCACCGATGACCTGAGTCGTGTTAGCCGATGCTGCCGACTCAGTAACCCCATAGCTGGGCAGCAGACGTCCGCCGGTATAGATAAATTGCCTTTGCTCCGGGGGATAGCAAAGCCCACGCTCAGCGCAACCTTGATACATCACCACCAACTGAGCGCCCTCGTCGAGGCGTGTTTCGGATAACGTCAGCTCGGCAAATTGATAGTAAACCTCAACATCACCAAAAAATTCGTCGAACTTTTCTTGGCCCGACGGAATTTGCAGTTGATCTATCTTTACGCCATCAACGCGCACCGAAAATTGATGGCGGTAAAGGTAATAATCAGGAGCGACGTCCCATGTGATTCGTGCTGCTCCCGAATCTGCGAGCTCTGCGCGTATAGCGAAGGCGTCATCAACAGGCAAGAACGCTGGTTCTTGAAAAGGCTGAGCAGGTGGGCGCGTAAAGTCCTCGGCGGCGACAGAAAAAGTGGCAAGACAGGACGCTGTGAGAACAAGCAACAACGGGAAAAACCGTTGCCCCGAAACGGCGCTACTGCACCCCCTGCGCTTTGCGCCGTTGCGTGCATTCAGACTCAACAGCCCATTAACCCGCTCGCGAAAAAAAACCATATGAATTACATTCCCGATTTAACCGAGCGCCGCAACAACCGCTTGCTGAATCATTCGCTCACAACACGCCCATGATAAAAGTACCAAGGATTCACTACCACCAAGGATTAACGCTGTTAATTAAGACAGCGCTAACCACCATACTTTGTTTAATGATCATGAGTTGCACAACAGCTCCCCAGGCGCCGGTGAAAAAGGTGCTTACTACAGAGCAACAAAGTCGTCTGGTGAATTTGGAATACGCTGCTTTGGACGCACTGGAACGCTTGCACTTCAGCAGGCCTTATGCCGACAGTGCGGAACAAATATTTAGCCAAATGCTGACGCTCGACCCTAACAATAAAGAGGCGCAACGCGGCATCGAACAAATTGTTGAGCATCATATTGACGTTGCCTTGAAGGCGTTAGCAGGTCGCCAACAGGCGTCCGCTGAGCGTGCATTGGCTCATGCACGCCGCCTAGATCCCCAACATCCTTCTATCGCACCAACAGAAAATCAGCTGAACTTACTTGCAAATTCGAAATTCGTCCGCATTGACCTACCTAGAGGCGACGTACGACAAGCAACAAAGGCTACTAAAGAGCAACTGCAGCGCTTGCAAGCACAGCTGGATGCAAACTTAAGGTGTCGCTTTAGCATAGCGGTCAGCAGCGACGATCAAGGAAGATTTGTCTACCAGCTGCTTAAAGAACGTCTTCAACACGCATTAACGATGAGCGCAGCTATTATAATTTCAAGCCCCAATCGGGTGGAGGGCACATGTTTCTGACACGATTTCGGGCCCTAATTAGCGCTACATGTATCTGCGTCTCGATGGTGGGGATGATCGGATGCACGCCGTCCACACAAAACCCAGCAACCTACGATGTGAGCAATGCCAGCATTCGTACGCCGGTGCCTGGGCGTACGGTTACTGCAGGCTACTTTGATTTCAAGAACAACAGCGATGTAAGCGTGACGATTGTTGGTGTTAGTGGCGATGTTGCCGCAAGCATCGAAATGCATACCATCAAAAAAATCGACGATCAGATGCGTATGCGACCACTGCCTGAGATTAGCGTTGCGCCCGGCACGGTGGTCAATTTTGCCAGCGGCGGCAATCATCTGATGTTGTTCGATGTACAACTGGGTAATAGCCCCAGTGTTCTGAAAATTGAACTGGCCAACGGTGTTATCGTCGAGGCGCCGTTCCAGCACACTCAACTGATCGACTCGGATTAACGAATAACGCTATGCAATGGAAATTTTGGCAACGAGGCACGACCAATACCGATGACATCATGGACAAGCCTATTGAGCCATCCGCTACGGGGACATTGCTGCGCAGAGTGGGCGGGGTTGTAACCGGATTAATCATTCTCACTGGCGCGATCGGCTGGTGGTGGGATAATGAACCAAGCAATTTTGATGTCCGCGCCAAGGCTCTAGAGCATGCTACCAGTGCTAATCAGCAAGTAGTCACGGGCTACATCACCACCACCGCAGTTATTGAGCTGGCAGACACGCTGCTGAGCAAGCGCGGCGGCTATCTGTCTAATGATCTGCTACCGCCTGGCGTATGGATGGACAATATTCCAGAGTGGGAATTCGGCACTCTGACCTTACTGCGCGACACTGCCCGGGTTTACCGTAATGACTTTTCGCGCTCGCAGAGTCAATCAACAGAGGACCCGGATCTGGCAGAGGCAGAAGCTAAGTTCTTTTTTGACAACAACTCATGGCTGCTGCCACAAACCGAGGATCAATACCGCGAAGGCATTGAATATTTTCAGGCATACCGAAATCGCTTAGCAAACCCGCTTGAGGCGAACGCACAGTTCTATGCCCGTGCCGACAATCTGCAACAGTGGCTTGCAGCGGTGGAAACGCGCTTAGGCAGCCTGTCGCAGAGACTTTCTGCCAGCGTTGGCAAACGCCAGCTGAACACTGATCTCGCCGGCGATAGCGCAGCCAGCCAGGCAACTCTGAGTCCTCAAGAGCAGGTGGTAAAAACGCCATGGCTGCAGATCGATAATGTCTTTTACGAGGCGCGTGGTTTTACCTATGGTCTCATTCATATGTTGCACGCGGTCGACCACGATTTTGCCGACGTCCTAGACAAAAAGAACGCCCGGGTTTCGCTAAAACAAATTATTCGCGAGTTGGAACCGGCGCAAGAAACCCTCTGGAGCCCGCTGGTTCTCAACGGCGACGGCTTCGGCCCGCTGGCTAATCATTCATTGGTTATGGCATCGCATATTTCACGCGCAAATGCCGCGATCATTGATCTAAGGACGCTGCTGACCCAGGGCTAAAACCGCCGCTTAGTCGGATCTGCAGGCCCATATTTTCGCCGCAATGTGTCTGGTAACCAGCCGTGACGCTGGTATCATACGCGCCGCAGACTTGCAGGGGGCTGGTTCTGGTTATTCAGAGCACCACATTTCTATGTCCTCTTGCAGACCGATACACCAATCTGTTGGGGACTTAAATGACTGATCTCTTGATATGGCCGCCATTACTTGGCGTACTCGGCATGGTTGTGGCCGTGATTATTTATATGATCGTGCGCAGCTACGACCCGGGCTCGGAGGCCCTTCAGAAAATCGCAAACGCTATTCATGAAGGCGCCATGGTTTTCATGAAGAGAGAATATACGCAGCTGGCAATTTTCGCGGCGGTACTCATGGTCGCTATTTACTTTTCGCTTGGGTCGTCTACCGCCATAGCTTTCCTCGCGGGCGCACTGTCTTCAGCCTGCGCGGGTTGGTTTGGTATGTACACTGCTACCCAGGCCAATGTCAGAACGACTAATGCGGCGCATACTGATGGGCAAGCCAGCGCGCTCTCAGTTGCCTTCTTCGGCGGCTCTATCATGGGACTCGCAGTGGCGTCACTTGGCCTTATCGGATTGGGTTCTGTCTATTATTTCTTCGGTGGAGATCCTGAAACGGCGCATCACATCCATGGATTTGGTATGGGAGGATCTGTGGTTGCCCTATTCTCTCGAGTGGGCGGCGGCATTTACACAAAAAGCGCAGACGTTGGTGCTGATTTAGTTGGCAAACTTGAGCAGGGAATCCCTGAGGACGACCCAAGAAACCCCGGCGTGATCGCGGATAACGTAGGCGATAATGTCGGCGACGTAGCGGGGATGGGATCTGATATCTTCGAGTCATACGTAGGCTCTATGATTGCGACTATTGCCATAGCGTCTACGCTCGCAGTGGCGTCGATATCTGCTCTGGCACCCGACATGAGTGAGGCAGACGGTAGGTCGACTCTGATGTTCTTACCGCTGGCGCTCGCTTCCACTGGTTTAATTTGTTCTATCCTTGGCATTGGTGCCGTTCGTGCGATGTCTACCTTTGAACCAGCAAAGGCCCTTAGATTTGGCATGATTGGAACCACCATTCTTTTCATGGCAGCGGCCTATGTCCTAGTGCATATGGTTGGTTTAACCACCAACATTTGGTACGCAGTCCTGTTTGGAGCAGCCGGTGGAATTTTAATAGGGCTAATAACCGAGTACTACACGGCGTCAACTCCTGTGGTTAACATCGCTGAATCAGGCAAAACAGGGCCTGCGACGGTTATGATCACTGGCTTATCAGTTGGCATGCAGTCGGTCGTCGGACCGCTTCTCGTTATCTGTGCAATCATCTGGGTTTCTACTGACATGGCTGGATTATATGGAGTCGGCGTTGCCGCAGTGGGACTCCTAGCCACCGTAGGTATGACCATGGCTGTGGATGCTTATGGACCCGTAGCAGATAACGCTGGCGGTATAGCTGAAATGGGTGGCTTGGGAGAAGAAACCAGAGCCATCACTGATTCTCTTGACGAACTGGGTAATACCACAGCGGCTATGGGCAAAGGGTTTGCCATCGGTGCGGCTGCACTCGCAGCACTGGCAATCATTGCAGCGTTCGTCGAGGTACTGACCTTGGAAAGAGGCGGCGATTTTGTCCTGCACATTGGTGATCCAAATGTTCTCATTGGCCTATTTATTGGTGGCTTGGTCCCATTCTTGATTGCCAGCATTACCATGACAGCGGTGGGCGATGCCGCTATGGATATGATCGAAGAAATCAGAAGGCAGTTCCGCGAAATCCCCGGCCTAATGGAGGGAACCGCAGAACCAGATAACGCCAAATGTGTAGACATCGCGACGGCCGCGGCATTGAAGCGAATGCTTTTGCCCGGAGTAATCGCCGTGGCTGTTCCACCCGTAGTCGGTTTTACGTTGGGCGCAGAGGCTCTCGGAGGAACTCTTGGGGGTGGATTGATCGGGTGCGTTCTGCTCGCTCTTACCATGGCCAACGCAGGTGGCGCTTGGGACAACGCTAAAAAATACGTAGAGAAAGGCAATCTGGGCGGCAAAGGATCTGATGTCCATGCCGCAGCAGTTGTCGGCGACACCGTAGGCGACCCCTTCAAGGATACCTCTGGCCCATCAATGAATATTCTCATCAACGTGATGGCGATTGTTAGCTTGGTGATTGCGCCACTGTTGGCCTAGGATTTTCCAAGCTTAAAAAAAGGGGGCCTTGGCCCCCTTTTTATTTGCGGTAACTGATGTAACTACGTCCTGCCGCTACCACTGCTTCGGCAACTTCTTGGCCACCCGCTGTTGCTTCAGCCGAACATATTCTGGCACTCCATTTTTATACCTGGGGTAGTCTTCTCCCGCGATCAACGGTCGCAAATAACGCATCGCGCGAGCGGTTATATCAAAGCCATCTTTGCTGATGTAACTCTTCGGCATAAATCGCTCTACGTTCGCAACTTTTGACAATTTAGCTTCGCCAATTTTCCAGCGATAAGGGGAATCATTGGTACGCACAATAGTAGGCATAACCGCCGTCTTGCCTGCCACGGCCAATTTGACCGCCGCGCGACCCAAGGCATAGGCTTGCTCTACATCCGTCGCAGAAGCGATATGTCGCGCAGAGCGCTGTAAGTAGTCCGCGACCGCCCAATGATTTTTAAATCCCAGCTTAGCCGTCACCAAATTGGCTATCACAGGCGCCACACCACCCAATTGGGCATGACCAAAGGCGTCCTTAGCCGCACCGGACTCACCAACAAACTTGCCGTCGGCAAATCTCACGCCCTCGGAAACCACAACTACGCAAAAACCTTTTTCCGCCACAGTGGCTTTTACCCGGCGCAAAAATTGCTGCCGATTAAAGGGTACTTCGGGCAGCAAAATAATATGTGGCGGGTCTCCTGCTTGGTCACGCGCTAGCGCACCCGCTGCAGCGATCCAACCCGCATGTCGCCCCATCACTTCCAGCACGAATACCTTGGTCGATGTTGCACACATCGACTCAATATCTAGGGCGGCCTCCTTTGTCGATACCGCAACATATTTGGCAACCGAGCCAAAACCAGGGCAACAGTCCGTTACCGGCAGGTCGTTGTCCACTGTCTTTGGCACCCCAATACACTGCAGCGGGTAGCCCAAGCGCGCACCGAGCTGTGACACTTTATTTGCTGTGTCCTGAGAATCGCCACCGCCGTTGTAAAAGAAGTAACGAATATTGTGCGCTTGGAATACTTCGATTAGGCGATGGTACTCACGTGGGTCCTCTGCATAAGGCTTGAGTTTATAGCGACACGAGCCAAAGGCCCCACCCGGGGTGCTACGCAGGCCCGCAATGGCGCGTTTGCTTTCTTTAGAAGCGTCAATCAGTTCCTCATTCAACGCTCCTACAATACCATTGGCACCGACCAAGACTTTGCCAATCACATCTTTATGCTCAGCAGCGGTTTGTAATACGCCACAGGCTGTCGCATTAATAACAGCGGTAACGCCACCAGATTGGGCATAAAAGGCATTCGCCTTGACCATATTATTCTCCTTCAAGCAGCGTTGATTCGCTGAGGGCAGAATTGTCTGCGATTCCGTAAACTTGTGCGACAATTTCTGCCCGGTTTAGGCGTATCTTCATGAGCAAACATCTCTATTTTCTCGGCATCGGCGGCACTCTCATGGGCAGCCTTGCACAGCTCGCGAAGCAAATGGGATACGAGGTCAGCGGCAGCGATGGCGCTATATATCCACCCATGTCAGACCAACTCGCCCAAGCCAGCATTCGCGCCTTTGAGGGCTTCGACCCGGCCCAGCTCGATCCACCACCGGACCAGATCATTATTGGCAATGCTGGTCTCCCCAGAGGTCATGCTGCTGTTGAATATATTCTTGAACGCAACCTCAGCTACACTTCCGGTGCCGAATGGTTAGGCAGTACCGTACTACGCGATCGCTGGGTACTCGCGGTTGCTGGCACTCATGGCAAAACCACCACTGCAAGTATGCTCGCCTGGATTCTAGACCAAGCCGGTCTTAATCCTGGTTACCTAATTGGTGGCGCTCCCAATAATTTCGAACAATCCGCTCGACTTGGCAATGGCCCCTTTTTCGTCGTTGAAGCAGACGAATACGACACCAGCTATTTTGATCGTCGTTCAAAGTTTGTGCATTACCGCCCGCGAACGTTAATCGTGAACAATCTCGAGTACGATCACGCGGACATATTCCCTGACATCGGTGCGATTCAAGCGCAGTTTCATCTGCTCCTCAGAACTGTTCCCCAGGGCGGCTTGGTGGTCGCGCCCAGTGATGATGAAAGGGTAAATGACGTGCTGCATCAGGGTTGCTGGACTCCGATTGCTAGAGTCGGCAACAAGGCACCGCGCAAGCCTGTAGATCACGATAACGGCGATTTATGGTCGGCCACCCAAAGTGCAACAGGTCCTGGAAAATTCGAGGTACTGCTGAACGATGTCAGCCAAGGCATGATCGAATGGTCTTTGAAGGGTGGCCACAACCACAGTAATGCGATTAATGCGATTGCCGCCGCGCGTCATGCCGGAGTGCCTACCGACGTATCCATAGGCGCCTTAAATAGTTTCAGCGGTGTTAAACGTCGCATGGAAATCATTTTTGAGGACACTAATACAGTCATTTATGACGACTTTGCCCATCATCCAACTGCAATCCGTACGACTCTGCAGGGGCTTCGCGATAACGCAAGCTCAGACGAGATCATCGCCATTATCGAGCCGCGAACCCACACCATGTCCCTTGGCACCCTGCAAGCCGATCTGACCACCTGCTGTGCTGCCGCCGACCGCGTCATCTGGTTTCGCGGCAGCAATATCAAATGGGATCTACAACAAGTCGCTGCCGACTGTGTGGTCGCAGCCAAGGTCGAGGACAATACCGACCAGCTAATCGATAATTTGTTGCAGTTGCCAAATCTCGAGGGCGGACGCAAACGCCATCTCGTGATCATGAGCAATGGTGCCTTTGACAGTATTTATAGCAAAATCGTTACGAGTTTTACGGCTCGCAGCCAGTAACGGCCATACAACACTTTAAAGGGGGTCTATTCGTGTTAAATGAAAAACGCATTGTGATTACCGGCGCGGGCAGCGGCATCGGCCGCGCCACCAGCATTCTTGCTGCTGGCTATGGTGCAAAGATTGTGTGTGTCGACCTCAACGACAGTGTTAATTCAACTGTTGAAGAAATCATGCACAACGGCGGCACTGCCATAGCAGTGCGAGCAGACGCCAGTGATGAGACTGCCGTGGCAGACTTCATTACACAATGTGTGACCCACTATGGAGGTATCGACGGCATTTACGCCAACGCTGGGGTATCTGGAGGACGCAAGACGCTGACCGAATTAACCGTAGAAGACTGGCAACGCACCCTAGCTGTGAATACCGTTGGCGTGTTCCTGGCGATCAAGCACAGCGTGCCGCATTTCGTGAACCAGGGACACGGCGCGATAGTCTGCACCGCGTCAGTTGCTGGCCTGCGCGCAAATGCAGGCGGCGTGGATTATTCTGCCAGCAAAGCCGGGGTTATCAGCATCGTTCAGACCACTGCATATCAACTCTACGGTACTGGCGTAAGAATAAACGCCATCTGCCCAGGTCTTATTGAAACCGGCATGACTAAGCCCACATTCGATCTCGCACGAGAACGTGGCAAAGAAGACCGAATTGGTCAAATCAATCCTGCAAAACGCTATGGCCAGCCCAGTGAAATCAGCGAAGCTGCGTGCTTTTTACTGAGTGACCGCGCGTCTTATGTCAATGGCCAAGCGCTGCCTGTTGATGGTGGTTTGTCCGCTTCCCATCCCTGGGTCTTTCCGAGAACTTAAAACAACGCCTCTGGCATCGCCATAACCGCAGTAGACTCTGCCTCGATGCTTTGCTCCAGACCCAAGGTCTGGGGCAACAGCCGGGCAAAAAAGTATCGGGCGGTTGCGCGTTTGGCATCCCCAAATTCATTCTGCGGCGCACAACTGGCCATACGCGCCCACATCCAGGCGCATAGCGTAAGGCCAACGAAATCCAAAAAATCTACAGAGACCGCTCCCGGTAGGTTGGGATCCTGCTTAGTTCGCGCGACTAACGATTGAGTTACCGCTTCTAAGCGCTGGCAAACGTCGGCTAACGGCTCCACAAACTCAGGCGCTACCGCAGTGGCGGTGATGTCGCTGAGCAGATCCTGTAGCGTGTTGCCACCATCGCGGACGATCTTGCGACCCACTAAATCAATCGCCTGAACACCATTCGCGCCTTCATAAATCTGACCGATCCGCGCATCGCGGACGATCTGCTCCATACCCCACTCTTTGATGTAACCGTGGCCACCAAGTACCTGCTGGCCAAGCACAGCACAATCCAAGCCGCGGTCAGTCAAAAAGGCTTTAACCACCGGTGTGAGCAGCTGTCCAATACGCCCCGCCCGCTGATCGCCAGCATACTTCTCCAGATCCAATTGCATGCCAACGTATAAGCCCATAGCACGACAACCCTCTGCATACGCGCGTTGGGTCAGCAACATGCGCCTGACGTCCGGGTGCACTAATAACGAGTCCGCCACCGCATCTGGGCTCTGCGGCCCGCTGGGCGCACGCCCCTGCAGACGCTCCCGCGCGTAATTGGCAGAATGCTGATAGGCCAATTGTGCAGCACCGAGTCCCTGCAAACCGACGCTCAGCCGCTCGTAGTTCATCATCGTAAACATGGCCGCAAGACCCTGATTTTCTTCGCCGAGCAAAAACCCTTTGGCGCCATCGTAGTTGATCACTGAAGTGGCACTGCCCTTTATGCCCATTTTGTGTTCCAACGAACCACTGGACCAACCATTGCGCGCGCCAAGGCTGCCATCGTCGTTCGGCAGGTACTTCGGTACGATAAACAATGATATTCCCTTACTGCCAACTGGCGCGTCCGGCAATCTTGCAAGGGTCAAATGCACGATATTTTCCGCCATATCGTGCTCACCGCTGGTAATAAAAATTTTCTGCCCAGTAATGGCATAGCTGCCATCGCTTTGCACCTCGGCCTTGGTGCGCATGATCCCAAGGTCAGTGCCGGCATGTGACTCAGTCAACGCCATAGCACCGGTCCACTCACCAGAATACAACTTCGGCAGATATACGCTCTTTTGCTCGGACGAGCCGTGGGCGTCGATACATAAGCATGTCCCCACAGTAAGCGTGCCGTACAAATAGAGGCTACTGTTCGCCGACCAAAACATTTCTTCTACCAAGCAACCAAGGCTTTTTGGCATTCCCTGGCCACCAAACTGAGGATTGCCAGATAGGCCCAGCCAGCCGCCTTGGGCCAGCTCAGCAAAAGCCGCAGCAAAGCCGGTAGGGGTAGTAACTTCACCGTCCTGCCACTGACAGCCCTCTGCATCGCCAGACTGATTTAGCGGCGCCATTACTTCAGCTGCAACACGCCCACCCTCGGCAACAATTGCTTTGACCACGTCTGGCGACAAATCAGCAAACGCTTCTATCTTGCTCCAAGAGCTTTGCACGTCAAAAACATCATCCAGCAAGAACTCAATGTCCTGCTGCTGTACTTGGTATTCCACAGATTTTCCTTGTTCGCCTGAATCGCCCTATTGCGATCGAAGTAGCCGTTCGCTCGAGCGCGAAATTCTAACCATAGCACGCGGGCTGTTCTAATTTTATGCGCGCCAGATTGACCATGTCTAATTGTGGTGGATGTTTCGGCTATTTATCTGGGTATGGCTCACCCTTTTTTCAGCTATGGCCTCATTGTATGAGGCCCGCGCTCATTTAGCCTTTCCGCGCCTACCGAGCATGAAACGCGAGCCTCCAAATACCCATGCGTAAAAGCGATATTAAGTGCGCTGCTCGTTTAGCGATTGACTGTGTCGTTGGCGACGTCTGCGTGCTATGCCAATTGCCATTACCCCCCCATCAATGGCACGACCCATTACGTCTAAACAGCCATATGTGTCCCTATTGCAGAACTGCCGTGGCGCTGAATCCCAATTCCTGCCAGCACTGCGCGCTGCCTTTGCCTGATGGTCAGCACATCTGCGGACGCTGCATTACAACGCCTCTTGCCGATAGAGCCTTAGCCCCGGTACTGCACCAACACTGCGGCGCCTATTTAGTTCATCAGTTAAAATTCCATCGCGGCGAACGCGAGGCACTGGCGTTGGCAAGCTTTCTGCTCACTGCTGTTCACCAGCGCTACCCCAATACAAACGCTCTGCCAGATCTTCTTATTCCGGTGCCCATAGCACCTTGGACCCAATTGCGGCGTGGCTACAACCCCTCTGAATGGTTAGCGCGCACCTTGCATAAACAGCTTAACGTTGCTGTCGCTAACGATCTGTTAACGCGCAAGGTTGGGCCGTCCCAACGCACGCTGACACGACATCAACGTCTGCGCTTGGCGACAAACACTTTCACCCTAAAACGCAAGGTCGCGCCTAGGGTGCTAGATTTCCGGCATGTTGCCATTATTGACGATGTGCTCACTACTGGCGCCACCGTAGCGGTACTCGCGGGTACCCTGCGGCGAGCCGGCGCTGTGCGGGTAGACGTCTGGTGCGCAACGCGCGCCTAACGGCAGATCTGACCCAATAGTTAGATGCTGCTACAGTGCGGTATGCAGCAATCAGCAACGACACCATACGAAAGCCTTACCCCAGATGCCATTCTCGATGCCCTAGAAAGTATCGGCCTACAACCCAATGGCAGCTTGCTGGCGCTCAACAGCTATGAAAACCGGGTCTATCAGGCAGGGTTGGAAGATCAGAGCTTTGTTATTGTTAAATTCTATAGACCCCAGCGCTGGAGTGATGCGGCTATCGCCGAGGAGCACGACTTCACACAGCAGTTGGCAGATGCCGAATTGTCCGTTGTAAACCCTATGGCCATAGGAGCAACAGCTACCCCGCCCCGCACTGTGTTTAAGCATCTTGAATTCCGCTTTGCTGTGTTCCCACGTCAGGGTGGGCATCCCCCCAACCTCGAGAATCTGGATGACCTCGAAGTCCTCAGCCGGACCATCGCGCGTATGCATGCGGTGGGTGCGCAACAGCCGTTTCAGCACCGACCGCAAATAAACGCACAGCGTTTCGGCCACGATAGCCGCGACTTTCTGCTTGCAAACAACTTTTTACCCGCTGAGATGGAATCAGCATATGCATCCGTAAGCGAGCACCTGCTGCAACGTATTGACCCCTTAATGACTGACGCGCCAAATATTCGCATCCATGGCGACTGTCACATGGGTAACATTTTGTGGCGGGATGAAATTCCTCATTTCGTCGACTTTGACGACTGCATGATGGGGCCACCAATTCAGGATCTGTGGATGCTCCTGAGCGGCGAGCGCCACGACCAAACCGCGCAACTGGCAACCATTCTCGATGCCTATAACGACTTTTATCCCTTCGCCGTGAATACGCTGAATTTAATTGAGCCACTGCGCACACTGCGCATCATGCATCACGCAGCCTGGATTGCCCGGCGCTGGAACGACCCCGCCTTTCCGCCAGCGTTTCCGACCTTCGACAGCGTCAATTATTGGTCTAAGCACGTTTTGGAATTACGCGAGCAACTCGCCTTATTGGACGAACCGCCATTAACCTATCTATAGCTTTAGGCAGCGTGCCCTGCCAGCATCAGCGACTAACCATCAAGACCGAGTTCGCGACGATTAACGCAGATGTTTGCGTATTGCTGTAATAGGAATGTACGCTCGGAATCAGCACAGTTACTTAACTGGGACTGCAGAATATTCATCGCTTTTGAACCCGCCGAGTTCTCGGAGACCCGACCCGCCAATACTGAATCGGCATAGCGGTTAGTGGAAAATACTCGAATGCCCCCGACGATGGCCTGATCTAAGCGCTGAACGAGATCCTCAACGTTATTGCAATCATCACCGATCGGCCCGTTGAAATGTACATGCACCCGGCCTTTTTCACCCACCAACCCTTGAATCATGCTGTTTAGATCTTCTTGTTCGCCCTTTGCGTAGTGCCCAACGCGATCAATTGCAGCCAACTCACGCGCTTTTGCCGGTCCACAAGGATCGATTTCGTAAGACAAAGATACCGGCACTAGCGCGCCGTTATTTAACAGACTGGCCATGGGATCGGGTTGTTTGCGATAGGCCAGTAATAACATTTTTAACAGTGCCGGATCCGTGCGATCAAAGCCATCTTTCGCTCGACCCTGGCGTTGCGCGATCCAAACCGAGACATGTTCCTGCAGACTATGGCGGATGTACTGGCTTGTGCGTGTCATGGCGCGATAACCCGCACGAGCACTGGCTAAATCTCGCTCGACGACGAAACTTTTGTTCAACCGCATCAGGTCCGCAGCTAAAGGGTTGTTGAGCAGATTGTCGCCTACCGCCATCCGGCAGGTTTCGTTACCCGCCCGCAGTATGAGCAGATTGATCAAACTCGAGTCCATGACGATATCGCGATGATTCGAGATAAAGAGGTATTGCCGAGTCGGATCCAAATGCTCCAAGCCGGAAACCGTCAGGGCATCTGTGGAATTGTCTACCAGCTGCTCAAAATATTTTGAGACCAGCCGCTGAACATCGTCGACGTTGCGCAGATTGCGCACGCTGAACTGCAACACCAACTTGGTCAGCCACGGGGCAAAAAAACGCTGTGCCAGGAAAGTTGGTAAAACCAAATGCTTGGCCGCCGCGGCAAGCTGCGACGACCGACTGATCCGCGCCAACACCTCGGGAACTTCGCGGTCCCGATACGGCCGGATTGGATCAAAGTCCATCACGTCTATCTTTTGCGTCGAGGTGGTCGCCATGGGTTCCTAGAACCTTTTGCTAAAGCACTAGCGTACCACTCATTGCGGCGGTAACCCCCACCCAGATACCCATAACTAGGATCAACCAGAACGCTGCTCGTTTTAACGCTGCGTCGCTGACCGGTGGTGCAAGTACATGGCCAAGCCATGTGCCCACCAACACCACAGGCAGGGCCAGTAGGGCAACACCCAGTACCGCTTCAGTGAGTTCGCCGCGCCAACCGACCATCACCGTACGGGAACTGGTGACCAGCAAAAAACTCGCGAGCAGTGTGGCTCTAATTACGTTTAGCGGCAGCGGCTGACTGAAGCCGAAAAGCCCAAGCACAGGGCCACTGGCAGAAAACATACCCCCGAGGGTGCCGCCACACAATCCAGTGAGCCAGGCCACCCAGGATGGCGAGACACGCTGTAAAGGTTTTGGTTTGAGCAACATCCCCAGTGCACCTAGGGTCAAAAAAACACCCAAGCAGAGCTCTAATAGCCAGCGCGCATTGGCGCCAAGTTGATCGAGAAAATACAGCCCCAGCACAAGGGCTGGCAGTTGTCCTGCTGCGAGCCAGCAAAAAAGGCGCCAATGCACGTATTGACTCTGTCCCCACAACGATAGTGCAGAGTTAGTAAGACTAAGAATACTCACCACCGCAGCCAAGGTTTCAATTTCGAGCAACCGCAGCCCACCGGCTACCGCAACAATAAGCATGCCCATCGCAAATCCAGCGACCGCCTGGATATAGCTACCAAGCAGAGTGATCAGCAAGAAAATAATAAGAGCAGGAACGTCCACGGACCCATTGTGCCACAGCTGCCGGCAAGCAACGCTCACACACCCACCACACTCGGTCTGCTATCGTCGACGTGAACTGCTATTGGATTAAGCACAACATGGATTTTTCTCTTACAGACAAAACGGCCCTTGTGACAGGCAGCTATCGCGGGACGGGCTTCGCGATTGCTAAGACTCTGATAGCCGAGGGGGCTAAGGTATTAGTGCATGGAATAACTGCCGAGCAAGCCGCCGCCGCTGTAGCCGAGTTAAATGGCGGCATACCGGTGGCCGGAGACATCAGCGACCCTGCAGGCTGCCAAAATTTGCTCGAAGCCTGTGCCGGGCAGTCAATCCAAATTCTTATCAACAACTACGGCGGTGCTGACCAAAGCACCTGGTTAGACAGCAATGCTAATGATTGGCACAGCGCTTTTGAGAAAAACGTATTGTCTGCGCAGCGGTTAACCCAGGCTTTGCTACCCAGTCTGTTGGCAAGCCCGTGGGCACGCATCATCAACATAGGCACGGTTGGCTCTACTCGGCCTAATTCGCGAATGCCTGCCTACTACGCGGCCAAGGGCGCCTTAGCAACTATGACTATGAGTCTGGCAAAAGAGGTTGCCGGCAGCGCCATCCGCGTGAATCTCGTGTCACCCGGCATCATCCTGACCCCAGAGGTCAAAGCCGCTTATATCAAACGAGGCCAAGCTAAGGGTTGGGGCGATGACTGGTCGGAGATCGAGGCTAAGGTGGCTGCAGACATTCCCACTCGACGTATTACTCGACGTGACGAAGTCGCAGCTCTGGTTGCTTTCTTGTGCAGCGAACAGAGCAATGCTATTCACGGCCAAAATTTGCGCATCGATGGCGGCCAGTTGGACATTTTGACATGACCGCGCTGCCCGAGAGATTCATTGGCGTGGCGCTAACGCTGGGCAGTATCTTTGTCATTGACCTAAATCAGATGACCCCTGTGCATCAGCTTTGGTTGCCTCTGCTGCTGGCAGCGGGCGCCTATTTTATGACTCAGTCGCTGATGGCGGTCGCCATCGCCTGCGGCACTTTGGCCTATATTCACATCAATACTGCATCGCCGTTTTGGGTTGAATCCACAGCCTATCCAATCATCGTTTTGCTCAGTGTCGCGGTGATCATGGTGACGCTGATGAGACGTTTTCGCCAACGTATTGCAGCCACCCATGAAGCCCGCTGGGCAGCACGTCGCGACGCAAATAAAGACAATCCGTGATAAGCCTTGAGTCCATCGATGCGGTGTTATTCGACTTCGATGGCACGCTGGCGCCAAACCTAGACTTAGCAGACATGCGCCGACAAGTTGTTGGGCTGACAGTGGCAGCGGGTGTTCCGGAGGATATTTACACCGGTTTGTACATTGTGGAAGTTATCGAAGCCGGCGCTGCATGGCTGACCACACAAAGTAGCGCAGACGCAGCTCTTTACCGACAGAGAGCACATCAGCTGATTCTAGACATAGAACTAGACGCAGCGCGCTCGACGCAGGTCTTCCCGGGCATCAAAGATATGCTCACCCAGTTGCGCAGCTGTGACATCAAAATTGGCATTGTCACCCGCAATTGCAGGGCCGCTATCGAGACAATTTTTCCTGATCGGGAGCAGTTCGTGGATGCCCTTCATGCGCGCGATGATGTGGTTCATTTGAAACCTGACCCACGTCACCTATTAGCTAATCTGCAGGCCTTAAAAGCACGCCCAGACAGTAGCATTATGGTGGGAGATGGTGCGCTGGATATGCAGGCGGGCAAGGCATTAAACATGCACTGTATTGGCGTGCTTACCGGCAGCAATGACTTTGCCACACTGCAAAAGGCTGGAGCAAACCAGGTACTGACCGACTGTATTTCCCTGCACGAGATATTGAGTTAACGCATTGGCTTTCAAGCGTTCTAGCGGCAAACTAGAGCTAGGCTGCACGGAGATTGCGTTATGGAAACGGGAACCCTGGTTCGAAACGAACTCGCCCCACTGCTGGATCGACTTATCGTGCAGCTAGAAGACGAAGGCCAATTGACCTATCGAGCACACTTTACCCGAATTCGTACCCGCCTCATCCGCGCTCATAGCGATTGGGAACTCGCAAGCCCCATCATCGATTTATCCGCCGCCAATGCTATGGGCTTCGAGTTTTCCAATACCGCCGACGCTCTGGTGACCCGAATCTTGAGCAAATCAATGGGACTAATTCGTCAGATTAACGGCATCGACCAAATCCGCCACTGAGTGACTATGCAAGCAACAATACATTCCCTCTATCGCTATCCCATCAAAAGCATGGGTGGGGATACCCTCAATAGCACTGCCTTAACTGCCAAGGGTATTCCAGGCGACCGCTGCTGGACCGTAAAGGATGAAGAACGGGGTGGGATTAAAGGCGGTAAAAGATTTCCCCAACTCATGGACATGCACGCAGCGCTAGAGCATGAACCCGATGCGTTAACACCATCGCCACCGGTTGCAATAAGACTCCCAGATCAAAGTAGTACTCATTCAAAAGATCCCAACGTAAATCAGGCCCTTTCTGCGGCAATCGGTTCACCAGTGAGTCTTTGGCCGCTGCTGCCAGCGGATCAGCTCGAGCATTACAAGCGTCCGCCAAATCCAGAAAATTTCGATCAAATGGCGTACTTTCGCGAGTTGTTTGCACGTGCAGAGGACGAGCCGCTGCCAGATCTATCGACGTTTCCTAAAGAATTGTTCATTTATGAATCTTCCCCGGGAACTTACTTTGACGCATTTCCGCTACTGATCATGACCACGGCATCCTTGCAGGCAATGGCTGCAGCGAGTACTGAAAGCAACTTCGATGTGCGGCGCTTTCGACCAAATATCGTGCTCGATACTGATGCCAACGGTTTTGTCGAAAACGAATGGGTGGGCAAACGTTTGCAGCTTGGTAGCGCTGTGCTAATCATCAATGCCATCTGCCCGCGTTGCGTTATGACCACTCATGGCTTTGCAGATTTACCCAAGGACCCAAAGGTCATGCGCCATCTAGTGCAGCAAAACGACGGCAACTTAGGGGTTTACGCGAGTGTTGAAAAGCCAGGTAACATCAAGCTAGGCGATAACATTGAATGGCTGCCCTCGGACTCGTCTGCAACAGCAGGTTAAACAGGCCCTCTTCACTACTGCACAAAAAAAGGGGCACTGGGTGCCCCTTCCGATTCATCTACCGAGCGCCGATGGCGCCAGAATAGTCTGCGTCTATCAATTGCTGCCCGTCGGGACCTCGGTAAACGGCATGCCTTTGTCCATACGCGGCTCCTGAGGCATTCCCAATACCCGCTCTGCAATGATGTTGGCCATGATCTCATCGGTACCACCGGCGATTCGTCCACCTGGCGCGCCCATGTATGTCAGCTGCAGCATGCCCGCTTCTTTGGACAACTTTTCATCCCAGATTGCTCCGCTCATTTCCAACAGGTCCATACAAAATGACGCCATTTCCTGAGTCTTTGGTGCACCTACAAGTTTACCAATAGAGTTTTCTGGTCCTGGGATTTCGCCCCGTGACATAGCAGTCATGGAGCGGTAACCGGTGAACCGCAAACCCGATTCCTGCACATACCAGTTGGCTAGCTTGGCGCGGACCGCGCTGTCGGCAATTGCCGGCTTATCATCGATCATAACTTCGTTAGCAATGCGATAAGCCATTTCGACATTAACGCCAGCGCCGCCACCGCCAATGGCTGCTCGCTCATTCATCAGCGTAGTCAGCGCCACTTGCCAGCCCTGCCCTACCTCACCAAGGCGCTGACTGTCCGGAATACGCACGTCGGTGAAATACACCTCGTTGAAGTTGGCGCCACCGGTCAACTGCTTGATTGGCTTGATCTCCACACCGGGAGACTTCATGTCTAAGAAGAAGTAGCTCAGTCCCTTATGCTTTGGCACATTGGGGTCAGTGCGCACAACCAAAATTCCATAATCAGAATAGTGCGCCCCAGAGGTCCAGATTTTTTGCCCGTTGATAACCCAATCGTCACCATCACGTTCCGCCTTAGTACGCAGAGCCGCGAGATCCGATCCACCCGCGGGTTCGGAGAATAATTGGCACCAAATTTCTTCGCCGCTGGCGAGTTTAGGCAGATACCGTGCGTGGTGCTCGGCCTGACCCCAAGTCATCAATGTCGGTGCTGCCATCCCCTGTCCAATAACAAAGAAGCCTGCTGGAACATTGTATTTGGCCTCTTCTTGATTCCAAATCACCTGCTCAATCGCGCTGGCGCCGCGTCCACCGAACTCCTTGTCCCAGCGAATGCACGCCCATCCCGCGTCGTATTTGCGCTTTTGCCATAACTTCGCTGCAGCAAGTTCGTCTAAGCCGGCAAGTTCGTCTTTACTCGGTACGTTGTCTTTTAACCATGCCGCGGCCTCGGCGCGAAACGCTGCTTCGTCTTTTGAGTCATTAAAATCCATTATATTCGTCCTTAAATTATCTCTTTCGCTGAGTGATACGCGCGCTCTACGCAGCGTTGGTCTGTTCGTAGGCTGTGATCAACTTGTCCTGCCAGTAGCCTTCGCTACCTATGTTGACGCTGAGCAATTTCGCCCGGCGATAATAAAACTGACAATCGAATTCCCAGGTAAAGCCCATGCCGCCATGGGTTTGAACATTTTCTTCCGCGGCGTGCACCGCCGCCTGGATAGCACCTACCCGAGCGGTCGCTGCCGCCAGCGCCAGTTCAGCACTGCCGCTGTCCAGCGCCCACGCGCCGTAGTAACAGTTGCTGCGCGCCAGCGTATTCTTCACATACATGCCGGCAAGCTTGTGTTTGATCGCCTGATAGGACGCGATCGAGCGGCCAAAGGCATAACGGCCCATGGCGTAATCGCGTGCTTGCTCAAGTGCTGCATCAGCCAGGCCTACCTGTTCCCAAGCAAACAGGACCGCTGCTCGATCGAGCAAACTTTCCATTGCTGTCCATCCGGACCCTTCGCCGCCCAGCAATTCAGACTGAGCATTAGCAAACTCAATGGCTGCATGACCGCGCGTGAAGTCCAGCGTACGCACCGCTTCTCGGCTTACGCCAGCTTGATCCAGTTCAACCAGGTGCAAGCTCGCCCCATCGCCTTGATCGCTAGCGGCGACGACAACAGCAAAGTTCGCAATACCGCCATCTGCGACAGGTATTTTACGACCTGTGACGGCGCCACCAGAAGCAGAAGTCTTAAGATTGCTGGCCGCGGGCCGGCCATTGCCTTCGGCCAAGGCAAAGGTGCCGATGGCCTCGCCACTGGCCAGCATTGGCAGCCACTTTTCTTTCTGCTCTTGGCTACCCAGCATCAGCAGCGCTTCAGTAGCCAGATAAACCGAAGAACTGAAGGGAATCGGTGCTGCCGCACGGCCCAATTCCTCAGCAATGACTACTAATTCGAGGTAAGACAGTCCGAGACCGCCAAATTCTTCTGGAATCACCGTTGCGGTCCAACCCATCTCCACGACCTTTTGCCACAACTCTGCATCGTATTCAGCGTCGCCATCCAATACTTTACGGACTGCGGCGGGCGGACAGTTGTCCGCCAAAAACCCGCGCGCCTGTTCACGCAGAAGCTCTTGTTCGTCAGAAAATTCAAAATCCATAATCGCCTTCCCCAATGTTGTTTTCGCTGACTTAGCCTCGCGCCAGTCCCTCAAGCGAACGACGGAATATAACAGAGCCTCGAGAGCTTTGACTATGCGCGCGATCAGCATCTGAGTGCTTGTCTCAATTACATCGCACATCTCATGAATATGGCCGTGACCACCACTAGAACGCAGTCAACTGTAGGACGCGGCATTCTTCGATGGAAATAAATTTACTTGGGTTGCCGTTTTTATCTGCGTCTAATCTCTCTAGAATCGCGACATGCATTCGCCAGACTTCAGCACCCATGGTTTTTTACGCGTCGCCGCAGCCACCCCTGTGGTCAGCATCGCTGATCCGATGGCAAACGCCGAAGCAATACTCATAGAACTGCAAGACCTGGCACAACAACACGTAGCCATCGCTGTTTTTCCGGAACTCTGCCTCAGCGGCTATTCCGCAGAAGACCTGTTCTTTACCGAGAATTTACTCGGCGATTGCCGCAAGGCTCTAGCACTACTGGTTAAGCGCTCTGATCTACCCCTATGCGCTGTGGGCATTCCATGGCGTCTAGCCGATGGCCGGCTACTGAACTGCGCCGCACTTATCGGCAACGGCAAAGTGTTGGGTATGGTGCCTAAATCCGTGCAGCCGAATTATGGTGAGTTTTACGATCAGCGGTGGTTCGTATCAGGCCATGGGATCAACGAAACAGAGGTTACTGCTGACCTTGGCAGCTTTCAGATACGCCGCGATCAACTATTTAACGTAGGCGGCCATTTGGTTGGCGTAGAGATTTGCGAAGACTTGTGGGCACCAATCAATCCGGGCAGCTTGGCGGCTCTGGCTGGCGCCCAAGTGATTCTTAATCTCTCGGCCAGTAACGAGCTCATCAGCAAAGCCGACTATCGCCGCGAATTAGTGCGCATGACCAGCGCCAAGAATTTGTGCGGCTATGTCTATGCAAGCGCCGGGGCCAACGAATCCAGCAAAGACCTGGTATTCGGCGGTCATCGAATGATCGCCGAAGCCGGCCAGCTAATCGCAGACAGCGAGCGCTTTAGCTTGCAGGCAGCCACGCTGATAGCAGAAATTGATACCCAATGGTTGCAACATGACCGTGCCCAGAACACGACCTTTGCTCAAGCAGAGCGGCCCAGTGCCTATCGCATCGCTTCTGGCGCTGATACTTTGCCGCCATTACCGCAACTGCAACGCGAGTACCCAAGACAACCCTTTGTGCCGGCAGATGAGCATGAACTAGAGGCTCGGGCAGCGGAGATTATGCAAATTCAAGCCACTGGATTAGCGCGCCGCTTGCAGGCTGCGCGCAGCAGCACGCTGGTGATCGGCTTGTCTGGCGGTCTCGACTCAACGCTTGCATTTCTCGTGGCGGTAGACGCCCTGCACAAGCTCAACCTAGATATGGGCCGCTTGCATGCCATCACCATGCCGGGGCCTGGCACAAGCACGGGCACCTTGAGTAATGCCCAAGATTTGGCCGCAACCGCAGGCGCTAAGTTTTTGGAGGTGCCCATTCATGCTGCGGTCGAGCAACACCTTGCCGACCTACGTCACGAGGGTGACTTCGATGTGGTATTCGAAAATGCTCAGGCGCGGGAGCGCACCCAAATTTTGTTTAATTATGCCAACAAAGAAAGTGGCATAGTCGTTGGGACCGGCGACCTCAGTGAATTAGCACTAGGCTGGTGCACCTTCAATGCAGACCATATGGCGAACTACAACGTCAACGCCAGTGTGCCAAAAACCTTAATTGCTTACTTAGTGCGCTGGTACGCCCAGCATCGAGCGTCGGCACACTCTGAATTAGCTGACGTTCTAAACAGGGTGTTGGATACTCCGATCAGCCCCGAGCTGGTTCCCCCTCAGGATGATGAAATCAGCCAATTGACGGAATCGATAGTTGGTCCTTACGAGCTGCACGACTTTTTCCTGTTTCACTTTCTGCGCCACGGCAGCCGGCCAAAGAAGATTTTCGATCTTGCACAACGCAGTTTTGCTGGGGTTTATAACGAGGGCGAAATTAGCCATTGGCTACGACAATTTTTTCAACGCTTCATAAGCCAGCAATTCAAACGCTCGACCCTACCGCCTGGGCCAAAGGTTGGCAGCGTTAGTCTTTCGCCTCGTGGCGATTGGCGTATGCCCGACGAAGCCACGGCCAAGGCATGGCTCGATGAAATCGACCAAATCCAATCCAATGAGACCAATGTATGAGATTCCAGCTGCTGTTATTTCTATCCTGCTTTCTCGCAGCGCCCGCAGCCTTTAGCGACAGCGCGCACTGCGGCGACGAGGGTATCTGGATCGAAATTCTCGGTGCAGGCAGCGGCGAACTTTCCGATGGCCAAGGCCCACCGAGTTTTCTAGTCTGGCAAGACAATGTCGCACGCTTGCTTATCGACACCGGTTCTGGCTCCTCTGTCGGATTTGATCGTTCCGGCGCAGACATTAACGATATAGAGGTAATTGCCCTCACCCAACTCCATGCAGACAATAGCGTCGATCTACCAGCCTATCTTGCCGGTGCATTAGCCGCAGACCGCAGCAGCACCCTGACCATCCTTGGTCCCGACAGCAATACAGATGAATTCGTCGACACCGAAACATTCGTCCAACGCCTAATCGGTAATCAGGGCGCGTTCTCCCATCTGTCCGGCTTATTACGACCATCCGCTCCGGACGGTTTCCGGGTGAAAGTAAGCAATGTCCCCGCTGTCGGCTCTCGCAAGTGGTCACGCTACCGAAGCGCAAATGTTCGGTTGATGGCTGTGCCCGTGCAGCACAGTAATGTTCCTACCATCGCCTGGCGGGTGGAAATAGGCGACCAAGTGGCTGTCTTTGCAGGGGACTTCAATAACGACAAAAACATTATCGGCACATTTGCAGCCGACGCAGATGCTCTTGTTGCGAGTCATGCGATCCCAGAAGTCAGTCGCGGCGCCCTGAGAGATGCCTTTGCGCTGCCCTCGGAACTGGGCAAAGTTGCCGCTGCAGCTGATGCTCGTATGCTGATCCTCGCCCATCGCACCAATCGCACACGCGGCCGCGAGAGCCTAAGTCGTGCGGCCATCGAAGAGTCTTACAACGGCAGCGTGCTGTTCGCTAATGACGGCGAATGCTGGGGCCTCTAGGGTGCCCCGGCGTGAAGGTAATCTATAGCTAATTGGGTCATGGCCTGCACTGCTGGCGCGAACGCAGCTTCATCGACATAGAAAAACGGCGAGTGATTAGGAATCGCTTGGGCAGCGCTCAGTTCTGGTGGCCGTCCACCGATAAAGAAGAAAAATCCGGGCACCTGCTCTTGATAAAAAGAAAAGTCCTCCGCTCCAGTCACGCGGGGTGATTCAAAAACTGACTGCTCGCCATATATCCGCTCTAGCGTCGGCACCATCTGTCGGGTCAACAACGGATCGTTAAACGTAACCGGCACTCCGGGGTCAATCTCCACCGTGGCAACTGCCCCCATTCCTGTCGCAGTTTGCTCAGCGATGGCGCGGATCTTTTTGTGAATAGAACTGCGCACCCCGGCATCAAATGTACGAATCGTGCCACTCAGTGTGGCCGTTTCTGGGACGATATTGTTACGCACACCAGCGGTAAAGGAGCCTACAGTAACCACGGCTGGGTGCTGGGTGATATCAATCTGCCTACTGACGATGGTTTGTAAGCTGTTAATGATCTGTGCGCCTACCACAATAGGATCAACGCCGGCCCAAGGACGCGCGCCGTGGGTTTGCTTGCCTTGTATCTGAACATCAAAACGCTGGGCACTGGCCATAAAACCAAGGGATCGATAACTTGCTGTGCCGACCTCACCGCCTTGGGAGATATGTAAACCCATGACCGCGTCGACATCAGGGTTTTTCAATACGCCCTCAGCGATCATGAGTTTCGCACCACCCTCCTCACCCTTGGGAGCACCTTCTTCAGCCGGTTGGAAGATAAATTTCACCGTACCTGGAAGCCGGTCACGCATACCAGCAAGAATTTCTGCTGCACCCATGAGAATGGCCATGTGGGTGTCATGGCCACACGCATGCATAACACCCACCTCGCGCCCTTCGTATTCACTGCGCTGAATCGAGGCATAGGGCAGGCCAGTCCTTTCGACCACAGGTAAACCGTCCATATCTGCTCGGAGCGCTACTACGGGTCCGGGTAAGCCGCCTTTCAGCAGGCCAACTACGCCAGTCTTAGCCACCCCAGTTGTAACCTCCATACCCAGATCACGTAGATGTTCGGCAATAACCTTGGCGGTGCGAAACTCTCTATTCGACAGTTCAGCATGCTCATGGAAATCTCGACGCCAACTGATAACGTCGTCAATCACGGCATCAACTTCGCGCTTAATCTCTGTATTCGCAATAGCAGTTGCGCTTGAGAGTGAAAGCCAGGCCGCTATCACAGCAACCATTAAGCCAAGGAATTTCATAGCCACACTCCGTAAATGATCTCTGGGCCTTCAGTTTTAAACTGCACCACTCCGCACCCGCTTGATTAGTTAACTTTTGATAAACATATAACGCCGACGGGATTATGGATCTTTAATCCCAGATAACCCGATCACTGCGAAGCGTCGGCTTTGCAATCGACGGAAAAGCTAAAATATGAAGGTAAATCTCGTAGGTTCGCAGTCGTGTGCTAGAGCTTAGCACCAGCGCGGGCGCTTCCCCTAGATCAAATTGAATAGTCAACTTTTTGCTAACTTTAGTAGCTGGAGGGGCTTTGAGCCTTTAACTTCCTTGATAGCCCAGCCGTTGCTGCATCTCGGCTTCAAACTCGGGGAAGTAACGCGCTATGTCCGGAAGGTCAAAGGTCTTGAGTATCGCCGTATTCGGTTCGCGCTCCAGGAGAAACTGAAACGCATTCAACAATACCCATTCATGGGTCGTAGTCGCGCCACATAATTTGCGGTAATAGGCCTGAGACATATGTACGCGATGCACGGTCTCGTCGGTAATGTTGATCTCACCACGCTGTAACTCGCTGCTTACCCGCTGCCCGACCACCACTTCATAGACATCTGCCTCAACCATATTCACACTGATCATGGTGTCTAACCTCTCCAACGCTCGCGAGCCAAAACTATGACCGAACTCCACGACCTTTGTACAGATTTGCAGGCCATCTGGTACCAACAAATTCCACTGTCCAAAGCCATGGACATGCGCATTGTGGACTTTGCTGATAATACGCTGACTTGCTGCGCCAGTTTGGCACCTAACGTTAATGTACATGGCACCGCTTTCGCCGGCAGTCTATATGCCGTTCAGGCTCTAACCGGCTGGGGCATGATGCATTTACAGCTGCAGTTGCACGAGCTTGATGCATCCATTGTTATTGCCAACGGCCAGATTGATTACGCTAAACCCGTGGCCGAGGAAATTGTCGTGAGTTGTTCTTTTGCCGGCCAAGAGGCGGCAATGGACAATCTGCAAAAATCCGGCAAAGGGCGTTTTCAACTCACTAGCAAAGTGCAGCTCAGTGACGGCTCGAGCGCTGGAAGTTTCTCCGGCCTTTACGCGGTGCGCCTTAACCGATGACGTAGTGCAACCACCACTCTGAGCATGAACGCCAGCACCCCCGCTGCGGTCAAAGCGACATAGGTCGGATCGCCAGCAGTCAGAGCAATGCCGATAAAAGCTTGCATGAAGACCAACCACAGATAGTGCATACCGAATCGATGCAGCCGCGACCACCAGCGCCCTAAACGTTGCTGCGCAGCTCGATTACTAGTCAAGGCCATGACCCAAATACATAGGTAGGCAAAGCCACCAAAGATCGCTGTAACGGCTTCCAGCACGGCTTCGGTTAGCGCAAATAACGCGACAATGTAGGCAAAGTGCACTGTATGCACGAGTGCGGCCGTGAGACCAAGGTAACGCCGGTTTACCATCAACCATCGCCCTCTGCCCGTGAGCTTGTGCCATGGACGTGCAACATACGCCAGTAGCAACGCGATAAACGCAAGTCGCGCACTGACACGTAAGGCATAACCCAGTTCATCAGCTTGGCTGCCGTCCGGACCTAGCCACAACGGGACCATCGTCAGTATCCCGCTGGTGAAGACAATCCACCAACCGTTGAATATGGCTAGATTACCCGTCTCTGTTGCTTGTGCTGGCCTCAGCCCCATCTTTCTCGTCCGCAGATAATTTAAAGATCAGCGTGCTGACTTGCCCTTCCGCTAGGACCGGCGTGCCGCTACGCTGCATGGGCAAAAATTGCCAATCGCGCACAGCCGCTATAGCCGCATTATCAAATACACCCGCCGGTTCGGAATTGATCACACGCACGTTATCTACATTACCGCTAGCCGTTACGTCGTAGGCAAGAGTAACGAAACCCTCAAGGCGCTGAACCCGCGCAGATTGCGGATAAACCGGACCTTCGGCCACAAACAGCATAGGCGGGCGGTTGGGTGTTGCACAGCCAAATAGACCGAACCACAACAGGAAAGGCCCTAAACACTTATGCACCTAGGTCACCAAAAATTGCCGCTGTGGATCATTTGCTGGTTGCGGTGCACCACCACGAGGATGAATCATCGCGCCATCCGGCGCATATTGCAGAATATAGGTCTTACGGATGCCTTGGGTGAGATTCGGGCCTGTACGGTGGGGTGTCAGGCTTGAGAAAACCGCCACCGAACCCGCTTTCACCTCCAGTGGCAGGGCATCTTGTGGATGCTCGGCCAAACACTGAAACCCAATGGAGGTCCAGTCATGATGCAGTGTGCCGTTGATGTGCTGACCAGGTGCTATCCATGGACAGCCGTTGTCTATTGTCGCGTCGGTAAGTGCGATCCAACATGTCAAATACTGCTGCGGCTGCACATAGTTGTAGCCATTATCTTGGTGCCATGGAAAATCTTCTCGCGTGCCTGGTCGCTTATATACCAACTGATCCCAGTACAAACGCACCTCAGGGCCGATCAGATCTTGCACCAGATCGCGCATCACCGGATGCTGCGCAAAACGACGGGCTTGCTCTGAAACCATTACCGCGTGCGCCCGAAAAACGATTTCATCGGGTCGAGCGATGGTCGGCTGATTCGGATCTATGTCCTGTAAATCCGCATTACTCTGCGCCTCCAGAGGGTCTAGCTCTGCCAACAAATCCGCAACCTCTGTCGGTGAGAATGCATCTGGCAACACAAAGCCACCGATTTCAGCGTAGGCGTCCGCCTGCTCTTGAGTTAAATAACGCAGCGGTCCAGGCGCTCTCTGCCAAGAAAATTCTTGGTTTAATGGATGCAACTTCATGTTTTAAGCATGACACTAGGGCGGCATATAATCCAACAACGACAGGAAAACGACTGGCGCTGCAACATGGACGAATCAGACCAATCTTCAAGCCAGGAACCTGAGCAGGAAAACGAAAAGTTACCGCCGCTAACTTTTTTACAAATGCTCGGTAGCACTTTTTCTGCAGCATTCGGCGTGCAATCCCAGCGCAACCGCGAGCGCGACTTCAGCCGCGGCAAAGCGGGGCACTTTATCCTGATGGGTATCGGTTTTACTGCCGCCTTCGTGATAACTATCGTGCTGGTCGTAAAACTGGTTTTAGCGCAGCTGACCTGACTTAACATGTTCGGATAGTTGCGCTAGCGCACATTCAAACAGCTGCGCCCGCAGCCCATTAAATTGCTGCAGCAGGGTAAATTGCTCAGCCGCTCGGTGCAGATTTTCACCGCGCTGGGAAACTCGAAAATACTCGTCACCACGCAGGTGGTCGATTAGGAACCGCACGCCAAGAGTGAATGCGATATACGCAGGTGCGATGCTCATTTGTTGAGCTGTTATTTGGGCCGTTTGCCCGAAAATTCCACGACCGCAACTGAAACCTTTTACACAGGCTTGGAATAGCTCTAGTTCCACGCTGCCATGACTAAACGCGACCGAGCGTACTAGGTCGCCAAAGTCCCAAGCCCAATGCCCGGGACCCACGGTATCTAAATCTATCACCGCTAGCGCCTGATCTTTATCGTCGTGAAATAGCACATTATTTATTTTACAGTCGCCATGAATGAACCCGCGCGACGGACCAAGTGCCGTAACCAAATCCAGATTAGCCTCAATAACTGCGGCTAGATCGGCCGGTACTACGTCAGTTGAGCTTGCTTGCACGCACCGTCGATAACTTTCTATATAGCCGGACAATTCCAAAAAGCCGGGAATAGGCGGTCGCCAAGAGTGCGGTTGAAAGCCGGCTAAACTGCGCTGAAACGAACCAAACGCATGGGCCGCAGACTCCACTTGCTGCAAATTTTTAAACGGATCTAGTACGCGGCTACGCTCTATATATCGCCAAGCGCGCCAAGTTTGGTGACCGACCGAATGTAAAATACTCCCAAGCCTAGTAGGCAGAGCATCGGCAACAACAAAGGCGTTTGTGTATTCACGATCCCCAGCAAGATGCTGAAGCAGCACAGGCATTTGCTGAGCCATCTGCTGCACATCTGCAAATACTGTTTGATTCACCAACTGCAATACGAACCGTTCGTCGGTTTTTGCTACTTGGGCTAAAAAGGTCTGATGTATATGGCCATCACCCAGGGGGCTGATCTCCGTCTCACCCCACCAGGCCGAAGCTGCTTGCGCTGCCAGTTTAGTGCCCGCCTTTAAACTCACTGCGCTTCCGTCAACCAGTTGATCAAATGCGGAATCAGCGCTGGTATGTACTCACCGTGGGGCTGATAACGTTCTTCAAGCACCGATATCACTTGATCTTTGGCTCGCCGACCTGCCGTCGCATCCTGGGTTAGTTGCAGTGCGTCCCAGGTCGCCGTTAACGCAGTTACCACATCTTCATCAATCCCCGACCACGACTGCGCGAGGGCACGGTCACATTTTTCCGTTAGCTCTTGCAGGTTCGCCTCACGCACTAAGTTTCTGGCACTTAAGCTTTCCGGTGCCAAATAATCTACTACTCGATTAAGCGGCGTGTGCACTTGATACGGTCTGGCCTGGGGCATTTCGCTCCCTTGTAACCGAGCTTGCATGGCTTGAGTTCCCAGTAACCGGCTGTACCACTTGGTCGGCTCGAGCCAACGCACAACTTCAATTTGAAGAGCGCTTAAACCCAGGTCCTGCAGACACTGGCTTTGGTGCGCGTCCCATGATAATTCTGGAAATTCCAGCAGCGTCGACAACCTTCGATAAAAATCTACCGAGTCACGGCAATCTGCTGACGACCACAACCTCTCGGCTATGGCAGGAAGACGACCCCACAATCGCATGGGCAGCGTTGGGCCATCTACGAGTTCGGCCCACAAACACGCCTCGCCTCCGAGCACCTTGGCCGCTGGTTCATGGTCAAGCTCAATCGCGCCAGCGCGCCATTGATGGGTCCAGCTGAGGGCTGGGGCAATATGCCGAAGACGCCGATCCTCAGCCAACGCATTCTCCATAGCCAGCCAGCTTTGCTGAGGCGCTTGTGGATCGAACTGATAATGAATGTCTGCAGGGAAGTGCAGATCTAAGTAATAGGGGGCTGAAACAATACACGATCGTGCTACCGCTAACGCTCGATCGCGGGTCGTGGCACCACGCCAATTCTGTACCACGCACTCAGGCATCTGCTCATGCAACACTTCATCCCAACCGATAATCTGCTTATCCAGTGATGCCAGTATTTGCTGTACGCAGTGGAGGAAGTAATTCTGTAACCCGCGCTCATCCTCTAAACCATGCTCAACGATAAACGCCTGCACCGCCTCCGAGCGCTGCCACCACTTTGGATTAACCTCGTCACCTCCAACGTGAACATATTGATCTGGGAACACTTCTGCGATTTCTGCGAACAGACTGGCTAAGGCGGCATATACCTCTTCGCGAGTGGGGTCCAAACAACCAGGATGAACGCCAAAACGCTGGCTGGGATATGCCTTCTCACTGCCCCATTGCGGATAGGCCAATAACCAATGCGTCACATGTCCAGGAACATCCAACTCTGGAATCAATCGAATACCGCGATCAGCCGCATACGCCACTAACTCGGCAAGCTGCTCCATGGTGTAGTGCTCATCACTCACCAGCTTCGGCCATATCCGACTGCCAAAACGAAACCCCTGGTCGTCAGACAAATGCAGATGCAGCACATTGAGCTTTAACAGCTGCAGGCCATCCACCACCTGATACAACTGGGCCAGCGGAATGAAATGCCTTGTTACATCCAACATGCAGCCGCGCCAGGAAAATCGCGGGCTGTCATTGATATGTAAACCATTAGGCAACCCGCTAGTCGACGTCAGCTGTCGAAGGGTGGTTATACCGTGCAAAGCACCCCAGGTAGTGTTGGCTTTGAGCAAGACCTGTTCAGACGCGACACGCAATTCATAGTGCTCGTCCATATCAAATTGGGGCGCGTTGACGACATCGCTATCATCAATCTGAATCGCAACCGAACCGCACTGCAGCCCGCCTAGGATACGTGCAGCGTAAGCCTCAACGCGCGCATCAGCATCGCCAACCCAGCTAATCTTAGTCGCAACCCGAGGCAGCACCGGAGCGCCCCGCCCGACCACTTCACGAGGCTTGGGCAACAAGTTTTCAGTTGTTTCTTCAGCGCTACTCATATTACGACTCGAGCGAATACCGAACTTTGAAATTTAACTTATCCAGAGTAAGTAGAGTAGTTAGTTTGCGAATCGAGACTTGTGGCTACCCTTCCGATTGGGAGTTTCGTGCATCGCCGTGGTCACGTAATATGCGCACCGCGCGCCTAACTTAAGATCAGGAACCAAAACTTTGGACATCAAACAACGCATGCAAGCAGTGCTACGCGCTGAAGCAGACGCTATTCGTGGCATCAATATCAGCAACGATTTCATAACCACGGTGGAGGTCATGCTGAACTGTAAAGGCAAAATTTTAACCACCGGCATAGGTAAGGCGGGCCACATTGCGAAAAAATTCGCGGCAACCCTATGCTCAACCGCAACGCCTGCTGACTTTATTCACCCTGCCGAGGCCGCCCATGGCGACTTGGGCTTGGTTGGCGTAAATGACGTGATGATTGCATTCTCAACGAGCGGCAAGAGTCGCGAAGTCATTGAAATTCTTGAGATGTCGCGGCATCTGGGCGTCACCACTATTATCGGCGTTACATCGCACCCAGATTCCGAACTCCGCGACTACTCAGATCTGGTCTTGGACATGGGTATTATCACCGAACCCTGCCCGCTGGGCCTTACGCCAAGCGCGTCCATGGCTGTGATGTTGGCAATCAGTGATGCCATAGCGTTGGCATTGATGGAGCAGAAAGGCGTGACCCGAGAAGACTATGGCCTACGTCATCACGGCGGCTACTTGGGAACGGCTGCGAGAAAAAACTAGCCGTCGCGCCTTTATTCCGGAAAAAACTCCAGCGTGAATCCGCCGGTTGGCACAGCCGTAAATCCTAGTACGCGGAAAAACTTCTCGGACTCTCTATGTCTGGTCCTCAATCCACGGCCACTCTTGCTTTCAGCGACCCCCATGGCATGGCCGGCCATCCAGCGCCCAACGCCCTGCCGACGAAATTCCGGCAACACGCTAATCCAATTCAGATCAAAGTAGCCTTGTCGCTCAATCGGGCTGAGTAAGGCATAACCTGCAACGATTTGTTCGTTGATTCTAGCGATTCGCAGCAGGTCCGCTTCGTTTCCATATGCCTTGTGCAGCTCAGCCAAAACTTTGGGTAGGTCCGCCTCATCCGCTCGAAACATTTCTATTTGCCGGTGATTTATCGCCATATCCCAACAAACTTCTTAAGTACAATATCCAGCCACGATGTTACCGACTTGGACGGCTGTCCATATAAATCACGCACTAGAACAGTCGCCATGCATTGATAGTTCTCCCAATTGTCTTTGAGCTGCCAGCTGTCTTCACCAAAAAGTTCGCAATAACAATCAGCGTAAGTGGGCAATACCCGACGGGCAAAAGCTTGACCCGCAGGACTCAGATGTCGCTCCTCTAATTCCGCACCAAGAGCAACAAACAGAGCGCTTACCGGCCCTTCCTGAAGCCGACACCGAACTACCGTATCCCGATGCATTTGCTCGACATCTGGGCTCAGCAATTGATGCTGCAAACAAAATGCAGTGAAAAACCCCAAAGGGATACAGGCTTGGCTCAGATCACCAGCATCAGGGAGATAGCTGTCGACGCTGGCAAGACGCATCAGGGTGCAAAACTCGAACGCGCACGAATTCCCCACTGCCCCCTGGCATTTCGTTGCAAAATGTAAAGTGAATCAAAACTCGCCTGTGGGTTTTGCTCGGCGTCGTAGCGGGTGAATTGCACCGCTATATGCACCTTGTTTGGACCCACCTGAATCACCTCGAGACGATCCCAAGCGCTACGCTGCCAATTGTAATTTCGGGCAAATGCTTGGAAATCCATTTGCGCGACAAATTCTTCGCGCGACGGATGCACTACCACACCGCCGCTGCTAATACGCACATGCGGAAACAATAAGGTCTGGGCCCAACGATCAGGATCTTGCGCGTTAAAAGTCAACATGAATTCGCGCATTACCTCCGACGCCTCGGCAATTGCATTTCTTTGTGCTGGCGTCAGCGCTCCTAGATCAGCACTAATCCGCATGTCGGGCTGCGCCATTGCAGTGGAACACGACAGACTAACAAGCAATAGCAAGCCCGCACCGCGTATTTGCATTACTCTGTACTCCTTGTAATCTTTTGGTTGACGGTCTTGGCGCGCTAGCGCCCTGTAACCAACATTATTGGGGGAGATGTATGAACCGGCAACTATTATCGCAGACGCTAGTCGTGCTCTTTGCATTGACTATTGCACATCCACAAGGTTTAGCGGCTGGATCCAGTATCGAAGATATGGAACCACCTTTTGGCAGCGGCTATGCCCCGGAGCAGGAGTCACAGAAACTTACAAATAAAGGCTATCGCAGTTACCAACAAGCGCTCTACTACCAGTCTCTGGACACTCCCAATGATGCAGCCAAATCCAAAACCGCGCTAAAAAAGGCGCAGAAGTATTTGCGCCAGGCGGCTAAAAAAGACCAAAAAAACGTTCGCGCCTTTGCGCTATTAGGTGACGTATTAGCAATGCAGGGGGAACGGCGCAAAGCCATTGGCGCATTTAACTTCGCACTACAGCTTAGCCCTAAGTACTTTGATGCATGGTTGTCACGCGCGAAAGTCCTACTGGATATGGGATTGGTAAATGATGTGCAGAAATCATATGCAGTACTAGCACGCAACGAACCGGACCTTGCAAATGACTTGCTGGCGGCCATCGACATTTGGCTGACTGAGCGGGAATTACCATTAAGCGACGCCGAGGGCGCGTTCATGGAGTGGCGGAACTCGCAAACCTAGCCAAATAATTACTATCGGGGTCTATCGCCGCATAAAGTGACTCGATGCATTTTCCGATGCTGGGGGAAAAAGTCGTTTACCGGCTTATGCTGGGTAGATCGGTTATCCCATATTGCCACCGTACCAGGTGCCCAAGACAGACGAACTGTGTGCTCATCAGTCACCACATGGCGGTATAGAAACTCAAGCAAATGCTGACTTTCCAGGGCCGATAACTCCTTTATCCGTGTTGTAAACAAACGATTCACGTATATGCTCCGAGCTCCGGTTTCCGGATGGGTACGCACTAGCGGGTGTTCCACCGGCGGGTTTGCTGCAATGGCTGGCGCCAAGCGTTCCGCTCCGCCAGGCTCGGCAAGAGATTCAGCGAAGCCGTGAGCGAAATCATGCACCGCAGTGAGAGGGGCTAGCAATTCTTGCATGTTTTTAGACAAATTCGCGAAAGCGGCGGTAGCACTGGCCCACAGAGTATCGCCGCCAATTGCAGGAATAATCTGGCCCTGCAGCAACGTATAACTCGGCGGTTGCGCCATAAAGGTCATGTCTGAGTGCCACAACTCAATCTTCGATGGATGTTCCGGCGTACTCTCCAAAATCTGCACCGCATCGCTTTGCTCGGTCTTGGCGTAAGCTGGATGATCAAGGATTTCACCAAAACATTTGGCAAACGCGGCAAAAACCTCCGGCGCCGTATTTTGGCCACGGAAAAACAGTACTTCATGCTGATTTAAGGCATCCCGTACCTGTGCATAGACTCGGTCCGACGCAGCAACATCAGCCAACCCAACACCACTTATAAAAGCACCCAATGCGCCTGCGGCCCTCCGCAAACCCAGTTCACTCATGCCGCCGCTCCAGTGGATAAAGATCGAATTGTAGCGACCCAATCGTGCCTAGCAACAAAAACCATTAGTGCGACGGATTTGCCACAGTAATACGTATAACCTAAACATTAATCTTAAAGAGACAACAAGGACCACCCCCATGATTATCGCGATAGTTGCAACAATAGCCGGTATGACCGTAAGTAACGTAAGCGCAGCAGAAGAACGAAAAGTCCGATTTCCTATCAGCATTACCGACATTGAAGCCCGCACAAATGCCAGGTTTACAGAGGCGGACAGCAATATGGACGGCCTACTATCAAGAGAGGAATTTGCGCAATTGAGGCTTGAACGGCCCGGCGCAAAATCTAGAGGTCCGCTGGAAAAACGTAACGGTAAAGCAGGCAAGGGCGGCCCACTAAATCGGCAACGGGCTGCGGAACAGAAACAGATAAGAGCAGCAGCGGCAAAGGAGATGTTTAAATTATTGGACACTAACGCCGACGGAGTCATCGACGCTGATGAGTACACCGGGGCAAATAGCCGCAAACTAAGACGTCAGGCACATAAGCGAGCCGCTTTCGCACAACTTGATGTTAATAACGACGGGTTTCTAGCGCCCAACGAAATGCCCAGCCCAGTCCGTCGTCTAAAGCAATTGGATACCAACAGGGATGGCCGAGTCAGCAAACGCGAGATGCGAAGAGGCATTCGCGCCCAGCGCGGACGATTAATAAAATAGTTGCACTGAATTGGGGCCAAGATTCACGATAACGAGCTAAGGAGAGCGAGCTACTTGCATGGCATCTAAAAAACGAAGCAAACGGCGGAGATCGCCCCAAGGTTTGCCTGAATTACACGCCCCCAGGCGCCACGGAGAGGTGGACCTCCAAAACGACTTAACAAACCCCTCCAGAGATTTAAGCGCTTGCTTATTCGATTCGAAAACTGGGCCGAAGCTGATACCGAGGCTTCGTGCTTGGCATGGCAGAGGGTTCACCTGACGGAGCAGTAAGTAAGTGTTTACTTACGTCTAAGTCCGCTTCATGTTTGGTGCGGCCAAAAGCCAGCCGACACAGTAACAAATACAAAAGCTGCCAATCGTGGTCTTGCAGCTCCGAACTAACCACTGGGCCATCCAAGAATCGACGTAGGATAATCTGGGCAGCCCTTTGCAGCCTTGACGCAGTTATTGGCGATTCGTTAATAGACATAGGCGCTGGCGAATTCATCAAGAGTTCTGCGCGCAGAAAAGCTTTTGCTACGTCACTCAGTTCAGGCAGAGACGCACACAAATCCACAACGGACTGATCTAACACTCGTAACCACAACCCGTTCTTACTGCCGAAGTAGTGGTAGATCATGCGCTTGTTAATTCGTGCCTGCTTGGCAACCTCATCTACGCGCAACCCAGCAACGCCGTGCACTGCAATGATGGCTGCCGCAGTTGCGATAAGGCGCTGTTGAGTGTGGTCTGGATTCCGCACCATGTATTTCAATCGACCATTAGTAACTATTCAGTTACTTCAAGCATACCAGCAACTGCAGAGGGTCGCCAAACCATATTAAAGTAACTATCTAGTTACTTAAGCGTAACCCTAGGTTGCGGGATTCTAAATCCAACAGGAAACGCTTAGCGGCCAGCCCACCACCAAACCCCGTTAAGGTGCCATTGCTCCCCACCACACGATGACACGGAATAACAATAGCAACGGGGTTATTACCATTAGCGGTGCCCACAGCGCGTACCGCCTTGGGCTGACCTATCTCCTCGGCAATATCTTTGTAGCTGCGCAACTCGCCGTAGGGGATTTCGCCCAAGGCCCTTAAAACCCGACTTTGGAAGGGCGTTGCACGCGGGCGCAGAGGCAAGTCGAACATACGTAATTCGCCCGCAAAATAGGCCTGCAATTGCGTTACCGCCTCAGCTAACGTGCCCTTATCAGGCAGCCATACTGGATCAGCTGTCCGAGCTTTAGGACCCGTAGAAAAATACAGGCCTGTCAGTGCATCACCATCGCCGGTCAAAGTAAGATCACCAATTGGGCTTGGTACGGTAATGAAGTAGGTCATAGCTAATCTTGCCTCGAGCGTCTTTGAGCGGCAGCGAACCATAAATACATCAGCGCATAACTGCGCCACGGTTGCCATGCATCAGCCCGGGCCAACGCCCGGGCTGGCGTGGTGGCCAGTTGCTTCAATACCACCCAATCGTTGTGCACAAATGCGTTTGGATCCTTACAAACACGCAGCTTGATGTAGTTAACGGTCCAAGGACCAATGCCCGGAATAGCCATCAATGCCGCGGTTAGCTGATCTGGGTCACAGGCATCAGAGAAATCTATCCTGCGATCAACCACCGCCTGGGCCAGGCTACTGATCGCCCGGCCTCGACGACCCGGCATACCGATCTCAGCTATTTCTTTATCACACAACTGCGCAGGGGTAGGGAAGCTACCTTGGCCATAGCGCTGGATCAAAGCGTTCGCCAATTCCGTGGCTCGCACAACGCTCACCTGCTGACCCAGAATCGCCCTTACCGCGGTTTCAAAACCATCCCATGCCCCTGGCACACGCAAACCACCAGCCTTCTTGACCCAGGGCGCCAGCTGCCCGTCCCGCCGCAAATGCGCATCAATGGTTGCGCTGTCCGCATTCAAGTCAAACATACGCACTACCCGGCGCAACAGCGTGTAGATCGATTCCACGCTCGATGGCAATTGCACCCGCAGCCGCTGACCCTCCCGCGCCACCACCACAGAGCCCTGCTGATCAGGCAGCTGTCGCACATAACGATGCCCTTGTACGGCTTCAATGCCTTCCATAGCGCGTGTGCTTAGGTAATCGAAGACCCAATCAAAGTTGTAGGGTTGGCGCACCGGTAAGGTCAGGGTCATAACCTGCGGGGCTCGAGTTGATCCCCGGCCTCGACGCAATGCACTGGGCGTACATTGATAGAACTTGCGTATTTCACGATTGAATTGGCTAGCGCTACCGTAACCGGCATGGGCGGCAACCTGAACTAATGGCAGTTCTGTTGTCAGCAACTGGCGCGCCATCTGCAGGCGTTTAAATCGCGCTATCGCTAGCGGCGACACCCCTAGGCGTTGTTCAAACAGCCGGTCCAAATGCCGCTCACTTAGGCCTAGGCGGCTCGCGAGCGCCGCTACCGACTGATCATTAAGAAACCCCTCTTCGATAAGCCTTAATCCCCGAGCCACATAAGGGCTGCCTAACAGCCATTCCGGCATCGACACAGCCAGCTCCGGACGGCAGCGCTTGCAAGGGCGATAGCCACCCTCTGCCGCCGCCGCTGCAGTAACAAAATAGCGGACATTGCGCTCTGCAGGTATACGCGCAGGGCAGCTCGGGCGACAAAAGATACCGGTACTCAATACCGCCACAACAAAACGTCCGTCGAACCGGGGATCGCGGCTGAGCCGGGCATTTTTGCACACAGCCGCCGACGGCAGCGCCGCGTAGCTACCGACCTGCTCGGCCTTCGCTCCTGCGTCAATGCAAGCCTTGCTGTTTTTCATAGCTTCACTATAGCCAAAAGCTCTGAAAAAACTGCGCGAAACCAGACATTGATCAAAATTCTATCGTGCCCACGCAATGGTGGGATTTTCTCACCTCATGTACCCTAACTGGCAAGTAAGGAGGGACTATGTCTGAAGAACAGTGGACTGAACCAAGCAATCTCATTGTTGAACAAATAGAGATTGGTCCGATGCAAAATTTTACCTATGTCATAGGTTGTCGTCGCACTCATGAAGTGGTCATCGTAGATCCGGCCTGGGACGTCACTAATTTGGTAGAGCATATCAATAACAAGGGCTATAACTTAACTGCTGCGCTGGCTACCCACTATCACCCGGATCACGTCGGTGGCTCTTTCGGCAACAACGAAGTGGAGGGTGTGGCGAAACTTATGGAAATTAATCCTGTAAAAGTGCACGCCCACAAGCTCGAAGTACCGGGATTGAAAAAAGTCACAGCATTATCAGACTCGGACATCGTCAGCGTGGAATCCGGCGACACCCTTAAGGTCGGCGACATTGAAATAGAGTTCCTACATACCCCCGGGCACACCCCGGGCAGCCAGTGTTTTCGGGTCAAAAACACCCTCATCAGCGGCGATACGTTATTTATCAATGGCTGCGGTCGAGTAGATCTTCCAGGCTCAAACTCCGAGGACATGTATCACAGCATGTGCAAGCTATGCAGCTTGCCCGACGACACTCTGTTGCTACCCGGGCACAACTATGGGCACGTGCCCAACGCCACCATGGGTGAAACCAAGCAGATGAATACCTATCTACGCATCGACGATATAGATACGTGGAAAACCATCATGGGCGGCTAGCGCTTTTGCAACTTCACGAGGAGAAATTATCCGGATGGACGTCAAAATAAATGACCTAGTGACTTACCAATCTGTCGACCACATTGCCACAATTACGATCAACCGCGCTGATCGAATGAACGCCCTTAATGAGGATGTGATTCTTGGCCTTCAGCAAGCTTGGCAACATCTGGAACAAAGCAATGACCGCGTGGCGGTTCTGCATGCTGCCGGCGACAGAGCCTTTTCCGTAGGCGCAGACGTCAAAGATCCGCCTAAAGAAATGTGGCAGGGCGTACCGAGTATCGGTGCAACCACCAGCAAACCCGTCGTCGCCGCCGTCCATGGCTGGTGTATCGGTGGTGCCTACGTGATCGTCCAAATGTGCGATATGGTGGTGGCTGCCGATAACACGAAATTCAAATACCCAGAGGCCCAGCTTGGATTTACTGGCGGTTTAATCAGCAGTGCTGTCGCCCGCATCCCGCATAAAATTGCGATGGAATTTATGCTCCTTGGCGAGGACTTTGATGCCAAACGAGCTCTGGAAGCTGGGATGGTGAACAAAATCGTTGCCGCTGGAGACGAGCTGGCTGCCGCCACCGAATGGGCTAAGATTCTTGCGAATTCCGCGCCATTAGTAGTGGACACCATCAAGCGTTTTGCAATGGAAACCCTGAACAAAAGCCCAGCGGAAGCGGGCGCCATTGCGCGGGATCAATTGCTCGCGGTGCGCAACAGCGAAGACGGCGCCGAGGGACGGCGCGCCTTCGCTGAAAAGCGGACTCCCGAATTTAAGGGCCGCTAATCCCCGCTTACGACAATGCAGCTTTTACGGCGTCTGCAGTAATGGGCAGATGTCGTACCCGCGCTCCCACCGCATTAAAAACCGCATTGCCAATCGCCGGCCCTACCGCGGTCGTCGCCGGCTCGCCTAGCCCAACGGCCTGATGCCCATTGTCCAAGAACTCAATGTCCATCTCCGGCACATCGGCCATACGCATAGGGGTATAACTATTTAGGTTCACATCCTTGACCTGACCATTCACAAACTCGGTGCCCTCATGCAGCGCCATGCTAGCGCCCCATAGTGCCGCTCCCTCGGTCTGCGCCAGTGCGCCATCCGGATGCACGATGGTACCGGCATCAATAACCACATTGAGTTTCTTCAAGGTAACTTTGCCGCTGTCGCGATCCACATGCACGTGCGCAATCACGCCGGTCCAAGTCGGCATGTCCCTCTCCTGACCGAAGGTCACCGCAACACCTAAGCCCTCGTCCTTGGGCAAGTCACTGCCCCAACCCGCTTTCTCCGCAACCCGCTTTAACACCGCCGCCATGCGCTTAGCACCACCAACCGAATTCGGTGCGCTGCCGGCATTAGCGCCTTTGGCCGTAAGGTGCCGCATGCGGAATTCAACTGGATCCACACCCACTTTATGGGCTGCTTCATCCATGAAGCTTTCCAGCGCCCAGTTAGTCCAGCCTGGGCCGACAGAACGCAACCAGCCGGGCCTAAAGGTTTCATTTGCCAGGTCATTCATGACCGCACGTACACGGTGAGCGCCAACGTCATACCAGTGGTTTGCGCCGTTAATAGAGAACGGATCAAACTTTTCGCCGTTGGCTCCTGGTCCCAAAAAGAACGGTGCCATAGCCGCTGTAGGCCAACCCGCCGCTGCGGCATGTTGCATAGCCGTAACGTTATCGTTGGCGTCAAATGACATACTTACATTTTGCACCGAAGCCGAACGCGGTGAGTCAAAGCGCGAGTCGTCTTCGCGACTAAAGACCACTTTCACAGGCTTACCCAGCGCTTTTGCTGCAAGCAACGCCGGTACACCATAGTCACCATTAAGTCGTCGGCCAAAGCCACCACCCAGCATATAAGTGCGCATAACAACCTTTTCAGGCGCCACACCAAGGGCCTGGCCCAACGTCGGCAAAATTAACGACTGCCATTGGTTGCCCGTATGCAATTCCCAGCGCCCGTCCTTCTGTAGACCAATTGCATTCACTGGCTCTAACTGAAAATGCAGAACCGTGTTAGTGGTATAGCTGGCCTGCAAAACCGAGTCGGCGGCCTGGAACATGTGATCTACGTGCTCATTGTCGATCACCAGCGAACCGCTGGTGCCTTCGAGTAACTCAGCACCGCGCTTTAATAAATCAGCTTCTGATACCTGCGCGCCTGGTCCAGCTTGCCAGTCAATCTTAATCACTCGTGCCGCGCGTTGGGCAGCGTGATAGGAATCTGCAATAACTAGCGCCCAACCCGGGACCGTATTGGATGGATCGTCTAGCACCAAGGTTTGCTGATATCCCGCTACAGATTTCGCGGCACTGTCATCAACACTCTTGACCACCGAACCATGACGCGTAGGCGGCATCATTGGCTTGGCATAAACCATCCCAGGATAGGTCGCATCGATACCGTAAACGGCGGAACCATCGGTCTTAGCCGGGATGTCGTTGGCTACGGTCTGCATGCCCACAAGCTTGCGCTCATTAGGCGCCTTGATCGGCAAGGACGCTAACTGCTCATCGGAATAAGTGCGAGTGAGATCACCTTTGGCAACAATGTCGCCATAGCTTATGCGTTTGCCCTTACACACCACATAACTGTTCTCTGCCACACAGGCGCTGGGCTTTTCGCCTAACAACTTTGCCCCCTCTTCGATTAAAGAGGCGCGACCCGCTGCACCCGCACGACTTAGCAGGTCAAAATTTTGCCATACCGACCAGCTGCCACCGGTAACAAAGAGGCCGTACTTATCTTCTGTGTCCACATGATTAATGCGTACATCAGCCCAATTAGCCTCCAGCTCTTCTGCAACGATTCGCGCCAGAGCGGTACCCACATGCTGGCCCATTTCAGCCTTTGTTATATTCACCGAAATCTCACCGTTAGGCGCAATGGCGTACCAAATGGTGGGCTCGAAAAGTTTTTGTGCCATTGCTTGAGCTGGCGTAGCAGTAAGCAGTGCTGAGGGCACAAACGCTAGGGTAAAACCCGCACTAGTAGCGCCAATCATAAAGCCGCGACGTGAGACGCCCTTGGTATTTTCTGGTCGGCCAGTCATTTCTTGCTGTGATGTTTTAGACATTAGCTTCAACCTCCCCAGCTGCCGCGAGTTTGATCGCTTTTTTAATTCGCGCATACGCCATGCACCGGCATAAATTACCGTTCATAGCCTCATCAATGTCCGCATCCGTTGGCGCAGCATTGGTCGCAAGCAAACTGGCCGCCTGCATAATTTGACCAGACTGACAGTAACCGCATTGCGGTGTCTGGACAGCGACCCAGGCTTGTTGCAGCGGATGCTCGCCGGTTTCGCTTAGCCCTTCGATGGTTGTAATGTCTTTACCACTTACCGCTGCAACCGTGGTTATGCACGAGCGCTGGGCAACGCCGTCGATATGGACCGTACAAGCGCCACACAATCCAATGCCGCACCCAAACTTGGTACCTTTCAATTCAAGTTCGTCCCGTACCGCCCACAATAGTGGCGTATCACCAGGCACATCTAAGGCCACGGCTTTACCATTAATCGTCAATTCAATCGCCATTAAATCGCTCCCCAAAAATGTATCCAAACCATAGCTAAAGGATAGGGCTGCGGGCAAGAGTTAACTGAATAGTTGTAAAGACGAGCGTGGGATAGGAAATCCGGGAGTTGCGCGGCAAGAATGCTAGATACCAGCGCCCATCGGGCTGATTGAAGACCGGCGAGGTGTTCGTGCAATTAGCCAAACACCCCGCCATTGGCTCGTTATGGCAGCAAATGTGCGACCGCGTCGCGCTCCTCTGCCAGTTCAGTTTCGGTTGCGGTCATTTTCTCTTGGCTGAAATCGCCAACCTCAATACCCTGAACAATTTTCCAATCGCCACCAGAACAGCGCACTGGGAAGGAATAGATCAGCCCTTCAGCGATGCCATAACTACCATCCGAGTACACACCCATGCTGACAATGCTATCGCTGCCTAACGCCCAATCATGCATATGATCTATTGCAGCATTAGCCGCCGATGCCGCACTGGAAGCGCCGCGTGCTTCGATGATAGCGGCACCGCGCTGTTGCACCGTTGGAATAAAGTCACCGGTATACCAATCCATATCAACCAATGACATGGCATCAGCACCGCCAACGCTCGCGCGATGGATATCCGGATACTGAGTAGCTGAATGGTTGCCCCAAATGCACAAACCGTCAACATCGCTAACATGTTTGCCGGTCTTTTGCGCCAGCTGCGCCATTGCGCGATTGTGGTCAAGCCGAGTCATGGCAGTAAAGTTACGCGGATCTAAATCCGGCGCATTACGCTGGGCAATTAAACTGTTGGTGTTTGCAGGGTTGCCAACCACCAGCACTTTTACGCCACGCGAGGCATTGTCGTTAAGCGCCTTACCTTGGACAGAAAAGATCGCTGCGTTCGCTTCAAGCAAATCTTTGCGTTCCATACCCGGGCCTCGAGGCCGAGAACCGACAAGTAGGGCATAGTCGGCGTCTTTGAACGCGACATTTGGGTCATCTGTATAAATGACCTCCTGCAACAACGGAAACGCGCAATCGTCGAGTTCCATCACAACCCCAGCCACAGCACCAAGCGCAGGAGTGATTTCCAACAATTGCAAAATTACAGGCTGATCTTTTCCTAACATGGCTCCTGAGGCAACTCGGAACAATAGCGCATAGCCAATTTGGCCTGCGGCACCGGTGATGGTTACACGAACGGGATCTTTCATTTTCTCTCTCTTGATTTCAGTTAAGGCAAAAAGCAGCGGCGCATTCTAGTTCGATTTGACAATAAATTCTGCACTCCAACGCGTTGAATCGACCAACTGCACGAAAACTAATGCTCGCCAGTTGCGCTATACCCAGTCGTACGGTGGTGTCCCCTTTATGCTTTATTTTCGATCAAAAACGGGCCTAGAACTCAAGCACACTGGTTGTAGGACTTGTACAGGACTTGAAAACCACAATTTTCCGCCAAATCAACCCCGATTTGCACCACAATGGTGCAAAAGCTACTAAGGCCGGCTTGAAAAAAAAGGCGATTTTTGAGATCTTTTCCAACCGGTTTGGGAGGGCTAAATGGCAAGCAGCGAAGACTGCTACCATAACGACCCATACATCACCGAACCGGCGTTTATTGAACAGTCTCTTGCCTCCTGTTGAGCAAGCCTATTTACCAAATTGCGAAGTCCGCTTACTCGTTAAGCAGACGGAATTCCGCGCCCTCGAACCGGCGTTTTTACCGGCGCGAGAACGCTAGCGGAATCGCTGGCGGAATCGCTAGAAAATATGAATTAGAGCAAACATATGACCTTAACCTACCAAGGTAACTTGCCCGCCAAACACGGCTTATACGACCCGGCTAACGAAAAGGACGGCTGTGGCGTTGGTTTTATTTGCGACATAAAAGGCAGACCCAGTCACCAGATCGTGGCAGATGCAGCGGCAATGAATTGCTGCATGGAGCATCGTGGCGGTGTCGGCTATGAGAAAAATAGTGGCGACGGCGCAGGGATCCTCACCGGACTGCCTCACGCGTTGTTGCAAAGTCTGGCGCAAGAAACCTTCGGGCAACAGCTCCCAGAGATTGGTGGTTACGGTGTAGGCAATATTTTCCTGCCTACCGACTCAGCAGAACGCGATCACTGCAAACAGGTTATTGCAGATGAAATCGCAGCGGCCGGACAAACCCTAATTGGCTGGCGCACCCTACCAACCAATGCTGATGGTGCGGACGTCGGCAAGGCTGCACGCGCCAAAATGCCACATTTTGAGCAGCTGTTTATCGCCCGCGGTGACGATCGCGACGCACAGGCTTTCGAGCGCACTCTCTATCTGATTCGTAAGCTCTCAACTCACCGGTTACGCGGTGATGAAAACTTGAACCAGCGCCATCTCTTCTATGTTTGCTCGTTGTCTGCAAACGTTATCATCTATAAGGGCATGCTGACGCCCGACCAGTTGTTCCCTTTTTATAGCGATCTGCAAAATCCGCTCTACGAAAGCCACTTGGCCATGGTTCACTCTCGTTTCAGCACTAACACCTTCCCGTCTTGGGATCGCGCCCAGCCCAATCGATTTATGAGCCACAATGGCGAAATTAATACCTTGCTGGGCAACCAAAATGCTATGAACGCCAGAGAAGGTATTGCGGCAAGCCCGTACTTTGGCGAAGACATCAAAAAACTCTTCCCAATTGTCGAGCCCGACTGTTCAGACTCCGGAAGCTTCGACAATGTACTGGAATTTCTGTTGATGTCTGGCCGCAGCTTACCCGAAGCATTACTGATGATGATTCCAGAAGCGTGGCAGCAGCACGGCGACATGAGCGACGCCAAACGCGCGTTTTACGAATACCATTCATGCTTGATCGAACCGTGGGACGGGCCTGCATCAATCGCATTCAGCGACGGCACCTGCATTGGCGCTGTCCTCGACCGCAATGGCCTACGACCATCGCGTTATTACATCACCGACGATGACAAATGCATCATGGCCTCGGAAGTGGGCGTAGTGGAAGTTGACCCGGCACGAGTAATCAAAAAAGGCCGATTACAGCCCGGGCGTATATTCTTAATCGATTTCAACGAAGGCCGAATGATTCCCGACGACGAACTCAAAAATGGTCTTGCCGCCGCCCACCCCTATCAAGAATGGGTGGCACAAAACCGCATTGAACTCGACGAGATCCCCAAGCAATCCGGCTTAGGTATTGATTCGGCCAACCTCACTCAGCGTATGCAGGCCTTCGGCTACACCCAAGAAACCATGCAGTTCATGCTCGAGCCGATGTTGCGCGAGTTACGCGATCCACTGGGATCAATGGGCAACGACGCCGCGCTGGCGGTGATGTCAGAAAAACCGCGCATGCTCTATGACTACTTCAAGCAGCGGTTCGCTCAGGTTACTAATCCGCCTATAGATTCGATTCGCGAAGAAGTCATTATGGCGCTGGAGTGCTATATCGGCCCCGAGCGCAATTTGTTGGAGTCAACACCAGAGCACGCACAGCGCTTGCGCCTCCCTCATCCGATCATAAGTAACGACGAGTTAGCAGCGCTAGCTGGCATGGACTACCGCGGCTGGCGCAGCAAAACGATCGATATTACCTACCCGCTAACGGCTGATGACAGCCTAGTGTCGCTGCGTGAGGCGTTGCAACGCATTGGCGACGAAGCAAAACAAGCCATCGCAGACGGCTTCAGCCTAGTAATTCTGTCAGATCGAGCCATCGCCGCAGACCGCGGCGCAATGAGCGCGCTACTTGCCGTTGGCACCGTACATCACGCCCTGGTTGCGGCCCATATGCGCAGTCAAATCGGTCTGGTGATCGAAACTGGCGAAGCTCGGGAAGTTCACCACCACTGTTTACTTGTGGGCTACGGCGCCGACGCGATCAATCCCTACCTTGCCTTTGAAGCGCTGTGGGACAGTCTGGATCAGGGTAAATTCAACGACGTCGCTGACATCCAGAACAATAACGATGTAATTACGAGATACCGTAAGGCCGTCGCCAAGGGCATGCTTAAAGTCATGGCGAAAATGGGCATATCTACCCTGCACTCCTATAAAGGTGCGCAAATCTTTGAAGCCGTGGGCTTGGCCGAGGACGTGGTCGAACTGGCATTCAAGGGCACTGCCAGCCGGGTATCAGGTATCGACTTGGCCGCCCTCGCCGACGAAATGGTTCGCCGGCATCAGCTTGGCTTTCCAAACCGAACCGCGAGTACGGTTACAGTGCTGCCTAATCCTGGTGACTTCCATTGGCGACGCACCGGCGATATCCATTTGTGGGACCCACAATCCATCGCCAACCTGCAATCCGCCGCCCGCGCCAACAGCGAAGACGCGTACTGGGCCTTCGCCAAACAAGTTAATGAAGAGAATACTCGTAAGGCAACATTGCGCGGCCTGCTGGAATTCGCCCCTAAAGACTCGGGCATTGACTTAAGTGAAGTCGAGGCAGCAGCAGAGATTGTTAAACGCTTTGCAACCGGGGCCATGAGCTTTGGCTCGATCAGTGCGGAAGCACATGAGTCATTGGCCGTTGCAATGAATCGGTTAGGCGGGAAATCCAATACCGGTGAAGGAGGCGAGGATGCCAAACGTTTTATTCCTCTTGCCAACGGCGATTCCAAGCGCTCAGCCATTAAGCAAGTTGCCAGCGGCCGCTTTGGTGTAACCATCAACTATCTAACTAACGCTGACGAACTGCAGATCAAAATCATTCAGGGCGCTAAGCCTGGTGAAGGTGGCGAGCTGCCTGGCGGTAAAGTTGATGATTATATTGCCAGCCTGCGTCACTCAACACCCGGTGTTGGCCTTATTAGCCCACCCCCGCACCATGACATTTATTCCATCGAAGACATGGCGCAATTGATTCACGACCTGAAGAACGCCAATCCAAAAGCGCGTATTAGCGTGAAACTGGGGGCCGAAATTGGCGTAGGCACGGTTGCCGCTGGCGTTGTGAAAGCTCGCGCCGACCATCTGGTCATCGCCGGCGATTCGGGTGGCACCGGCGCATCGCCGCTGACCTCAATAAAGCATGCTGGAGTACCTTGGGAATTAGGCATTGCCGAAACACACCAAACTCTGGTTATGAATAATTTGCGCTCGCGCGTAGTGCTACAAACCGACGGCCAGATCAAGACCGGGCGCGATGTCGCCATTGCCGCATTGTTGGGGGCAGAAGAGTTCGGCTTTGCTACTGCGCCGCTTATCGCACTGGGTTGCATTATGATGCGCAAATGTCATCTTAATACCTGCCCGGTAGGTATCGCGACCCAGGATCCGGAGCTGCGTAAAAAGTTCACCGGCTCGCCGGAACATGTCGTTAACTATCTTTTTATGGTGGCAGAGGAATTACGCCAGATCATGGCAATGTTGGGTTTAAGTACCATCGACGAAATGATCGGCCGGGTAGATCTGCTGCAAACCGATAAAGCGCTCGCACACTGGAAAGCCAAGGGATTAGACCTCAGTGCCATTATTACCAAGGCACAAGAACCCGAGGAATTTCTCGGCAGCTATGCAATTCATGAGCAAGATCATGAGCTCGACAAGGCCTTGGATAACCAGCTAATTGCATTAGCGGAACCGGCCCTCACCCGTGGCGATGCCGTGCGCGCACAGTTGCCGATTGTTAATACCAATCGAGTTGTCGGCGCCATGCTCTCCAATAAGGTGATAACCGACGTCGGGCCACAGATGCTTGCTGATGACACCATCCATTTTAAATTCGACGGCAGCGCCGGTCAGAGTTTCGGATGCTGGCTGGCCAAGGGCATCACCCTGGAAGTCGAGGGCGACGCCAATGACTTTATCGGTAAGGGTATGTCTGGCGGGCGGGTCATTGTTTATCCGCCGAAAAACAGTTCCTTCGCTCCGGAGGACAACATCGTGGTCGGCAACGTGGCACTCTACGGCGCCACCTCCGGCGAGGCTTACTTTCGAGGAATTGCTGCCGAGCGCTTTTGCGTGCGCAACAGCGGTGCCAGCGCCGTGGTTGAGGGTGTAGGCGATCATGGTTGTGAATATATGACCGGCGGCCGCGTTGTGGTTTTGGGCAATACGGGGCGTAACTTTGCTGCAGGCATGAGCGGAGGTATAGCCTACATTTGGGATCCCGAAGGCGCATTTGCCGGCAATTGCAACGCCGAAATGGTCGACCTAGACCCCGTAGTAGCTGACGACGATATTGCCGAGCTGAAGCAACTCATCAGCAATCATGCAGAGTTCACCGGCTCCACAGTTGCTACTGCGGTGCTTAATGACTGGGACAAACAAATGGCGTGCTTCGTCAAGGTCATGCCCAAAGACTACAAGCGCGTACTGGCTCAGCGTGAGCAACGTTTCAGTGCTGGCTAAAAACAGCACAGATTTAGATAGGTATAAAGAATTAAAATATGGGTAAACCAACCGGCTTCATAGAATTTCCACGCGACGCAGCTCCGTACCGGCCGCCTCAGGAGCGGCTACTGGATTTCAACGAAATCTATACGGACCACGACGTCCAGCGCCTCAACACTCAGGGCGCCCGCTGCATGGATTGCGGCATTCCTTTTTGCCAATCTGAAGAGGGCTGTCCTGTCCACAATCTCATCCCTGAATGGAATGATTTGGTATTTCGGGATCAATGGCGCGATGCGCTGGATCGATTGCATAAGACGAATAACTTCCCCGAATTTACCGGCCGCGTATGCCCAGCGCCATGCGAAGGGGCCTGTGTATTGGGCATTACTGACCCTGCAGTAACCATCAAGAATATTGAAATGGCGATCATTGATCGCGGCTTTGCAGAAGGTTGGGTCACGCCAAATACGCCCAGCGTGCGCAGTGACAAGAAGGTTGCGATCGTTGGCTCCGGGCCAGCAGGTCTCGCCGCGGCGGATCAGCTAAATAAGGCCGGCCACACTGTGACCGTTTACGAGCGCGCCGACCGCGTGGGCGGATTGCTTATGTACGGCATACCGAACATGAAGCTGGCCAAGAACGATGTGGTAGAGCGGCGTGTGCAGCTGATGCGCGACGCTGGCATCGAGTTTGTGACCAACACCGAGGTTGCTGACGGTGACAATGGCAGTATTGCCGTGGATGCACTGCGCTCGACTAATGACGCTGTGTTACTGACTACTGGAGCAACCGTGCCTAGAGATCTGCCAATTCCCGGTCGGGAACTGAGCGGCGTGCACTTTGCCATGGATTTCTTGTCGGCAAATACCAAGAGCTTGCTCGACTCAGATCTCCAAGACCAAGCGCATATCTCTGCTAAAGATAAAAACGTCATCGTTATCGGCGGCGGCGATACTGGCACTGATTGCATTGGCACATCACTGCGCCATGGCTGTAAGTCTCTGGTTAACTTCGAACTGTTCCCGCAGCCCCCCGAAGATCGGGCAGCCAATAACCCATGGCCAACCTGGCCAAAGATCTTCCGCGTCGACTATGGCCACGAAGAAGCGCGCGCGCGCCAAGGTGAAGACCCCCGGGTCTACTCGGTCTCGTCATTGTGCTTTATCGGCGATGACAATGGCCAACTCACCGGTGTAAGAACGGTCGAAGTGGTTATGCAAGATGGCAAATTTGAAAACGTCCCAGGCACAGAGAAAGACTGGCCTGCGGACTTAGTATTTTTAGCCATGGGGTTCCTTGGTCCGGAGCACACGGTCAGCGATCCGCTAGGGCTGGATTACGACGAGCGGTCGAACTATCAAGCCGAGTACGGCCGCTATACCACCAACGTCGAAAAAGTCTTCGCTGCCGGAGACTGCCGTCGAGGCCAGTCTCTGGTAGTACGCGCGATCAATGAAGGTCGCGAGGCTGCACGGGAGATTGATCGCTTTCTTATGGGCACTACAGAACTGCCCTAACAAAGCTACGCTGAGTGGATTGCGTAATGCTTATTGCTGAAGCGTCGTGCGGATCGCGCGCTGCACAGATGCCAACCGCCGCACCCACAATTGCTCCGGTGGCAGGCTCATGATCGCGGCTACTTCGTCGCGCAGGCGCTCTGCTTGGGCTGCATCTTCGAATACCCCGTAGGTAAGCACGTACAACAAGCGCTTCTGCCCTTGCACGCGAAAACGCGCTAATTCTTCTGGGCGCTGATGCCGTTGTGCCATACGGTCGAGCTGATCAGCATTCGATAGGGTCACCAGTTGCAGGGTAAAGGCCTTGGGGTTTTGACGCAGTAACCATTCAGCATTGCGCACGGTCTGGGCATGGGTCAAACCCATCAGGCAGCAAAGCAAAAAAATTAACCCCGCTCGACTCAGCAACATTGGCTTAGTAAGTCTCTTACAACCCCGTCATCGATATCATCCCGCACTGCAACCTCACCCAATTCACTCGCGACAATAAAGCGCAGTCGTCCATCGACAACCTTCTTATCCAAGCCCATAGCATCCATCATTGCCGCCACCGTGACGACCTTTAAGCTCTGCTGATCCAACTCAGTGGGAAGCCCAAGCTTGGCCAACAAGGCTGTTAACCGCTCTACCTTATCGGGCGCAAAACCTGCTACTCGCTGGGACAATTGTGCAGCCATGACCATGCCGATCGCTACCGCCTCGCCATGTAACCAATGCCCATAACCACTGAGTTTTTCAATTGCGTGCCCAAACGTGTGGCCGAAGTTCAAAATGGCGCGGCGTCCGCTTTCACGCTCATCGGCACTCACCACTTTGGCCTTGATTGCACAACAGCGAACAATCACCTCGGTTAATACAGCCCCATCTTTAGCCAACAAAGCGTCGCAGCGATCTTCAAGAAAAACAAAAAGCTCCGGGTCATCAATTACCCCATACTTTACGACCTCTGCTAGCCCTGCAGCATATTCTCGCGGCGGCAAAGTCGACAACGTTGCAGGGTCCGCAAGCACAGCCACCGGCTGGTAAAAAGCCCCAATCAAGTTTTTGCCCTGAGGATGATTAACTGCTGTCTTACCACCCACCGACGAATCCACTTGGGCAAGCAGAGTCGTTGGGATTTGAATAAAGTCAACGCCGCGCTGAAAAGTTGAGGCCACAAAGCCACACAAATCACCAACAACACCGCCGCCTAGCGCAATCAGCGAGGTTGAGCGGTTATGCCGTGCACCAAGCAAAAAATCCATAGCTTGTTCATAGGTCGCCAATGTTTTAGCGCTCTCACCGTCGCGCATATGTAATACATCGACTTGTAATCCATCCAATGCAGCGACCACCTGATCTAGGTACAACGGCCCAACGATATCGTTAGTGATAATCGCCACCTGACTGCCACGGATATGCGGGCGTAGCTGCGCCCGCAACGTCTGCGCATCAGCAAGTAAACCGTCAGCCACCAATATTGGATAGCTGCGTTGCGGGATTTCTACCATTAACTCTTGCATTGCGCGCCTTGTACTAGCCCGAAGTCCTCTGAGCCTTGATTTTTTTAGCCAACTGACTGACCAAGCCGTTAACACTCTGCTGAGCGGTGACGATTTTGACGTCGGCAATCTCCGCATACAGCGGCTCACGCTGGGCATACAATTCTTCAAGCACCTTGCGTGGGTCATCCGTTTGTAATAACGGGCGATTTCGATCGTTCTGCGTCCGCGCCACCAGCCGATCTAACGGACTATGTAAATGCACCACGAAGCCACGCTGGGCGAGCCGTTGACGATTGACATTACGCAGCACCGCACCGCCCCCCGTAGCCAGCACTATACCCTCGCGTTGACTCAGGTCATCAATAACTTGTTGCTCACGGTCGCGAAAACCCGACTCGCCCTCAACGTCGAATATCCAGGATATCGCGGCGCCTGCGCGCCGTTCAATTTCTTCATCGGAATCGAAAAACGGACAGTCTAAAACATTGGCCAACCGCCGCCCGACAGTGCTTTTGCCCACCGCCATTAAACCAATTAAAAATATATTTTGCGTGCTCATGTGGGTGGTAACAGTACTGCTTTGCAAGGTTAGTTCATAGCAATTGGCACAAAATCGTCGCCATGGATTTGCTTGAAGCAGCTGCGTGCCTCTGACCTGGCGCCACTGCGGCTTACTGCTCAACCCCGCGGTCAAATAAGGCACTAGACGATGGATTCGCAGTCGACAGTGTTGCTTCAGGGGTCTGCACTATTACCGGGGTAACAAATACCAACAATTCTTGCTGGTCGTCTCGCACAATGCGATGCCGAAACAATCGCCCCACTAGGGGCAATGAACTCATTAACGGCGTACGGGTTGTGCTTTGATTATAGTCCGTTTGTAAAATGCCGCCGAGCACTAAGGTTTGACCATCGGCAACGGTAATGCGTGTTTCCATTCGGTTGGTATTTATTGAGGGCACGCCGTTAAGCACTTGGCCAACGGTATCCTGCTTTATCTGCAGTCCCATTATTACTTGATCGTCTGGGGTAATCTGCGGCACCACAGCTAAACTTAGCGTCGCTTCTTTAAATGAGGTAGACGTGGAGCCACTGGTACTGACTTCCTGATAGGCAATTTCTACGCCTGACTCTATAAGCGCGGTGGCGTTGTCCAATGTCATAATTCCTGGCCGTGCCAGCACCCTAGCCTGACCCTTGGCGACGAGGGCCGACAACTGAGTGTCTAACCAAGCACCTCCGTGGGCACGCGTGAGTTCAAGCGTTGTTACGCCCACACCCTGTGCCAATGCGCCCGCCCCCAGCTTCACCTCTGTCTGGGCTGCAGCTGCATCAACCTCTGACCCTTGCATACGCCAACGCACTCCAAATTGCTCTGACAAGCCACTGTTAACGATGGCAATACGCGCTTCAATCTGCACCTGGCGTAACGGCACATCAATCTGCTCAAGGGTTTTTCGCACCCACGTCAAGCGCTTGGGGACATCCGTGACGACAAGGGTATTCGTCCTTTCATCTACGCTGACCCCACCGCGCTTGGTCAACAAACGATTGCCCTTGCCAGCGATCAGTTTGGCCAGCGCACTTGCCTGCGCATAGCGCACCTGCAGCAGGGCTGTACTCAGGGGTTCCACTTGCTGCAAATCCTTTAGATGCTGGAGTTCCGCCTGTTTCGACGCAGCAATCTCCGCAGTTGGCGCAATTAAAAGAACCTCGCCAATGCGCTGCTCTCCGAGATTATGCGCGCGCAAAACCAGATCCATGGCTTGCCGCCAACTGACTCCCTGCAAATTCACAGACAATCGGCCCGAAACTGCATCGCTGATCACAATATTCTGGTCGGTTTTTGTGGCCAAAATCTGTAACGCGCGCCGCACGTCTATGTCTTGAAATTGCAGTGACAACGACTGCGAAAAAGTGTCTTGTGCCGACAGTGCAGCAATGAAAATCAATAGCCAGCCGCCAGCAGCCAACAGCCAGCAGAGGGCAGGCAGTGGCCATCAGAAGCCAGCCAGCAGCCTACAGTGAATAGCCATCGCCTAGGGGCTATGAGCCAACAGTTAATGGCCAGCACTAAACAGCTGACAGCTGGCAGCCAGCAGTCAGCAGCCATCGGGCAGCAGCCAACT
>CAJXAC010000003.1 GCA_913050035.1 uncultured Gammaproteobacteria bacterium
AGCTGGTTATTCCAAAGTGGTTCGATGTTGTCTTTGGTGAATAAGCGATCCTGAAGAATTTTCTCTGAGCGAAGACTGTCACGTCGATGTACCAAATAGACTTTGCTGGCGATGTTCGACAAGTACAGCGCTTCTTCTACAGCCGTATTGCCACCGCCAATTACTGCAACAACTTGGCCGCGATAAAAGAACCCGTCACAGGTGGCGCAGGCGCTGACGCCTCGCCCCTTGAAGGATTCTTCGCTGTCTAAACCCAGGTACTTTGCTGAGGCACCGGTGGCGATAACAAGTGCATCGCAGGTGTAGGTGGCTTGATCGCCAACAAGCGTATGCTGACCGGACGCGTTTAGACTGGCTGTGTGAATGTGGTCGTTAACGATGGAAGCTTCGAAGCGTTCCACATGCTCGGCCATCTGCATCATCAGTTCCGGACCCTGCAGCTCTGCATGGCCACCCGGCCAGTTTTCAACTTCGGTGGTGGTGGTGAGTTGGCCGCCGACTTCTACACCGGTAATCAATACGGGCTGTAGATTTGCCCGTGCGGCATATAGTGCCGCGGTATAGCCTGCAGGCCCAGAGCCCAAAACAATGAGGCGGTGATGTTGAGAATCGCTCATAAATGAGTGTCCAAAAATTGAGGCGGCATAATATCCCAGGAGGCCGCCGAGGAAAAACCTTCAAGCAAAAATTTACCCTGCACGAGCTAATAGTTGGCTTAGCCACCAAGTATTCGTGATAGTCCTTTTAACAGCGAGGACTTATATCACGCCGTCTGCATGCAGCTGCGCGATGTCTTTAGGGCTGTAGCCCAGTTCCGCGAAAACTTCATCGTTGTCCTGACCCAAGGTGGGTGGTGCTCTTTGAACTCTTGGGGGAGCAGGTTCGGTCACGTGGCTGGCGCTCACCACTTTGGAGTTTTTGTCTGAGCCCTGTGGATTTGGGATCTCGGTAAGAATCAAGCGGTGATCGAATTGGGGCTCGGCGGCAACTTCGTCCAGTGTTTGAATAGGAGCGCAGGGAATGCCTAGCTTGCCAAGTTCGTCGAGCCAGTGCTGGCTCGGCTGGGCAGCAATAAGCGGTTTAATTGCGGCATTGATCTCATCAGTATGTTTAATACGCAAAGCGGGTTCCGGGAACTGGTCGTACATTTCGCCAACGCCCAGCAGGCCAAACAATTCTTTTGCGTGGGCTTCGCGTAGGGCGACAATTTGTACGAAGCCGTCGGCGCTGGCGAAGACATTGGCGGTAGGCGACTTGGTCGGTGAACGATTCCCCATTAGTTCTGGCAGGGTATTGGTAACCAAGTAGTTGCTCATTTGTGCAGCTTGCATGACCACAGCAGTGTCGAGCATGGACACATCTACTCGTTGACCCTCGCCCGTCAAGTGGCGCCGAAACAGTGCAGCACCGATCGCAAAAGCTGCGTTTAGGGCCGTGCTCATGTCTACTGAAAAATAGCCGGTTCGAGTTGGTCCGGATTCAGGGTGTCCGCTAATACTCATCATCCCTGAAGAGGCCTGAATTGCACCGTCAAAGGCTGGCAGTTCAGACTTAGGGCCTTTTTGCCCGTAGCCGGAAATTGAGGCGTAGACTAGATCAGGTTTGATGGCTTTGAGCGCGTCATAGCCAAAGCCCAGGCGCTCAATGGTGCCCGGCTTGAAGTTCTCAACCACAGCGTCCGCTGTGGCAACCAATTGGTTTATGACTTCTTTGGCCTTGGGGTGTTTCAGATCTAGAGTAATAGCGCGTTTGCCCAGATTGCAGGTTAAAAATGACGGTGCCATACCGTCGCTCCCTGTGGACATTAACCCGCGAGTGATATCGCCTGTCCCTGGCTGTTCTATCTTTATTACGTCAGCGCCGAGTTGCGCGAGTTGCTGTGTGGCAAACGGCCCGGCTAAGACTTGGGTAAAGTCGATGATGCGCAGTCCGGTAAATGCTTGGCGTGGATCGGCCATTTTGTCCCCCCTGATCTTCCCAGCTTCTAGCGTTGTACCAGTTCAAAAATCCATAGCGATCCGCGGCTGACTTCGCTTACGGGTATTTGGGCGCCATTGGCATATTTGCGGCTAAGCTCTGCGAGTACTGCAGGTAGTACCGGGTCGTCTTTAATTCGTACCAGTTGCCGTGGATACAATTTAGCGTCGACTCGTAGAATGGCGCGCCCATCTTTTTCCGCTTGCAGCGGCCATTGCTTCCAAATTTTGCCGACGGTACTTAGCATATATCCGCTCGGTATGAAAATACGGCCATCATGCTCGACGATCCAAGTGGTGCGCGAACGCGCAGGATCCAGTAATTGGAATTCGACGATGTCGTAATCTTTTACATAGCGCCAATCTGGTTCTTCGCTAACGACTTCGCCGCTACTGAATGCGCCACCTGTGATAATGCCCGTGGGTCCATCAGTGAACCGTGTAACTACAAAGAATGCCAAAACAACAACTACGATAACCGCAACAAATTTCCCAAACCAACCCATGCTAACCCTCCAGCTCAATGACTCGGAAAGAGTACACTCGTTTTTAGGATGAGCGAACCATTATCGTTCGGCGCCGCCTTAGTGTTTTGGTGTCTTAGTGGACGGTTGCTAGGTTCGGGACCAGAGAATCTTTATTGGAGAACAATATGACAAGGCGATTAACTGCGTTGATTACCGGCGCTTCAGCAGGACTGGGTGCGGAATTTGCTCGACAATTGTCGGCAAGCGGCTGCAACCTAATTCTTGTGGCAAGACGTGTTGAGCGTTTGCAGAACCTTGCTCGGCAATTGCAAGGTCAGTTTGCCGGTGTTGAAGTGCTGTGCATTGAGGCAGATTTAAGCCGAGTGGATGCTCCGGAACATATTCGTGAGAAAGTCAGTGTGCATGGTTGGCAGGTGGACTATTTAATCAATAATGCCGGTGCTTCCGGTCCAGATTTTTTCGGAACCGAACCATGGGCCGAGCATCTCGACTATCTCAGGCTCATGCAAACCAGTGTTGCCGAGTTATGTCACTGCTTCATCCCTGCAATGCTCGAGCGCGGCTTTGGGCGGGTGATCAATGTTTCCTCGGTCTCAGGGCGTATTGCCGCTGCCAACAACTGCCACTACGGGCCTACTAAGACCTATCTCATAGCGCTGTCCGAAGCGTTGGCTTTGTCGGTAAAGAGGCGCGGGGTGCACGTTACCGCCCTATGTCCTGGTTTTACTCACACAGATTTCCACGCGACGGCGGGTCTCGATGATCTTAAGCAATCGACCCCCCAGTTTATGTGGTATAGCGCCGAAACTGTGGTGCGAGAGGGCTTACGAGCAGTGGAAAAAGGCCGGCTGGTTTGGGTGTCCGGCCGTTTCTACCGCTGGTTTGATCCGTTACTCCAGTCTGTTTGGACGCGCTGGTTGTTGCTTCGGCCGGGATAAACTGCTCCTCGCTGTCCAAGCCTAATTGCATAATCAGCTATTCCCCTTCGTGCAGAAGCCATCAATAATGGGGCAAGGGAGGGAGTTATGGATAGTAAGAACGCACAGTCAGCTGCGAATAGGCGGCTGCTCTTCATTCTGTCAAATTTAGCGATTTTTATGATCGGCCTTGGCTTTGCTGTTCGCACTTCGATTGTAGGCGATCTGCAAGGAGACTTGTTTGATGAGTTAGATCTTGCGCGCTCGGCGACTATGGCGGCTGAGGTGTTGGCGGCAACGTTTATTGGATTTGCGCTGACCCTGCTGTTTGGCGCAGCCCTAGTTGATCTAATTGGCATGCGACGCATGCTGCTGCTCTCCGCTTTTGGATATTTTCTTGGTAGTGCCATGGTTGTCGGCGCTTCCTTCATGGCGCCCACCGTAGCGGCCTATTGGGTGGTGTATTTTGGTTTGCTTTTAACCGGTCTTGGCTGGGGGGCAGTGGAAGCGGCGACCAATCCCCTTGTTGCGGCAGCTTATCCTGAGGAAAAAACTCACCGACTGAATATCCTGCACGCGTGGTGGCCGGCAGGCATCGTCATCGGAGGGCTTATCGGTATCTTCATCGCCACGGTTGGTATGCCCTGGCAGGTGAACCTTTTGGTGCTCATGATACCCGCGGTTGTGTTGGTGTTTATGGTACAGCGTGCGGAATTCCCGGTTACCGAGCGGGTTGCGATGGGGCTGTCGTATGAGGAGATGTTCGAGCAACTGTTTAAATCGCCGGGGTTTTGGATTTGGTTCGTATGCATGATGGGAACCGTGACTGCGGAACTGGCGCCCAGCCAATGGGTTAACGTGACCTTAACAAATGTTGTTGGTATGTCAGGTATCTGGGTGTTGATCTATATCAACGTCTTGATATTCGTTGGCCGCCATTTTGCCGGTCCGTTGGTTAATCGCCTGTCGAGCCCCGGATTGTTAACTATTGGCTGTGCGCTGGCAGCGCCTGGTCTGTACTTCCTCGCCATCGCAAATTCACCTATGACAGCCTTTGCCGCTGCGACGCTATGGGCCCTTGGCATCTGTTATTTCTATCCAACCATGATTGGTGCGGTGGCCGAGCGTTATCCCGCAGGTGGTGCTTTGATGATCGGATTGATGGGGTTTGCTGGCGGATTAGCTACCCAATTTCTACTGCCTGTTATGGGGCAGATATTCGATCAGGCCAAGTTGGCCGCAGCCGGCGGTGTCGCGGAATTTTCCGCGCTGGAAGGTGATGGCCTTGCGGAAGTTCTACGTATAGCCTCGACTCAGTCGTTTCAGATCGTTGCGGTGATTCCTCTATGTTTAATTCCAGTGTTTGCGATTCTCTGGTTTGTTGAACGTGGGAGGTCATATGCCGACAAATAGCGAGGTTAATCCCACCAATCTAGAACGCAGAGATCTATTAAAGGGTTTGGCAGTTATTCTCGGTGCTGCCATTTCGCCAGCCTGTCAACGTGCCGCGGAAGTTCCGGCGGCTCAGCGGATGGCAGGTGTCGCCCGCTGGAGCTTAGAACAGAGAGCCATTGCTCATCGTTGCGCTGATCTGATTATGCCTGCCACCGACACGCCCAGTGCTTTGGCGGTCGGTGTAGGCGAGTTTATGGACTACGTCGCGAGCGTTTGGTTACAACAGTCAGAACTTGAGGAGCTTTTGGCTGGGCTAAACGGACTCCAGGAGGAGGCGCAACGCCAATACACAAAAAACTTTGTCGATCTGAGTGAGATGGAGCAAGTGCAATTGCTTACTCAGATGGAGACAGCGAGTTCTGTCTTGAACGCGAGCTCGCAAGAGGAATTGCGCAGTAAGGTCTTTGCACGGTTGAAAGAACTGACGGTTGTAGGCTATTACTCATCCGAAGTTGGAGCGAAGCAGGAGCGGGTGTATGTGCCTATGCCTGGGCGATATGACGGATATTTCAAACTCAATAAGGTGGGGCGGCAGTGGTCGAGTTAGCAGCTTTGGAGCAAGTGGACGCCATCGTGGTGGGTTCCGGTATCAGTGGCGGATGGGCCGCCAAGGAGCTAGCTGAAAAGGGCCTTAATGTGTTGATGCTGGAGCGGGGTAAGCCCTTAACCCATGGCGCCGACTACATAGGTGAGCATCAGCCACCGTGGCAGCGTCCGAATATGGGGATGCGCCCGCGCGAGCTTTATGACCGCGAATATCCTGTGCAGTCGACGTCCTATGCCTTTGATGAAACCACCCGACACTTTTGGAACAACGATCAAGACAATCCGTACGACTATAACCCTGAAGAACCCTTTCATTGGCTTCGGGCGGATGTTGTTGGCGGACGCTCTCTACTTTGGGCGCGCCAGAGTTATCGCTGGAGCGATCTGGATTTTGCCGCGAACAAATTAGACGGCGTTGGCATTGATTGGCCCATTCGTTATGCCGAAATTGCACCCTGGTATTCCTATGTTGAGCAGTTCATCGGTGTTAGTGGGCAGGCGCTCGGGTTATCCCAATTGCCGGACGGTGAGTTTCAAAAGCCCATGCAAATGAACGTAGTGGAAGACTACGTTGCTAAAAAGATTGCCGAGAAATTCCCAGATCGCGTTATGACCATTGGTCGCACCGCAACGTTAACTGAACCACTACCGGGGCGCGCTGCCTGCCACTATTGCGGACCCTGCCATCGTGGCTGCACGGCTGGTGCTTATTTTAGTTCTCTCAGTAGCACCCTGCCGGCAGCTGAGGCGACCGGTAATTTTTCGTTGCGTGCCAACGCCTTGGTCGAGAGTTTGGAATATGATTCGGTAGCCAAGCGCATCAGTGCAGTTCGCATTGTCGACACCCAAACAGGCGAGCGCAGCCGACTCAGAGCAAAGCTAATCTTCTTGTGTGCCTCAACCATTGGTTCCACGCAAATTCTTTTGCAGTCGCCCGGGGGTGAGAATGGCCGAAGTTTTGCCAATGCCAGTGATTCATTGGGTCGCTATATGATGGACCACACCTATCAAGCGGGTGCGCGCGGCATCATTCCTGGTTTCCAAGAATATTACCCCTACGGTTATCGTCCTAACGGCATATACATACCGCGCTTCAGGAATGTGCAGGGCGATGACGGACTTGGATTTACCCGTGGTTATGGCTATCAGGGTGGTGCAAATCGAATTGGCTGGCATGAACTAGCAAAGCGGACGCCGGGGTTTGGCGCTGACTTTAAGAATAGTTTGCGCACCCCTGGTCCTTGGCGCATGTCGCTCGGTGGTTTCGGCGAAATTCTTCCCTATGCGCACAACACGATGCGTCTTCATAAGAGTAAGAAAGACCGGTTTGGTAATCCTCAAGTAACTTTTAATTTCGAGTTTGGTGACAATGAACGGCGCCATCGAGAAGATCTTGTGGAGCAGGCGGCGGTAATGCTTGAGGCTGCGGGTGCCACAGATATTCAACGTTATAGCTGGCCAATGATCGGGGGCGCGGCGATTCACGAGATGGGTACGGCGCGCATGGGTCACGATCCTGCTGAGGCGGTGCTGAATGCGTATAACCAAACGCATGCTGCTGCCAATTTGTTCGTCACCGATGGCGCCTGCATGACGTCATCGTCGTGCGTAAATCCTTCGCTGACCTATATGGCGTTGACAGCCCGCGCGGCAAACTACGCGGTAGAGCAATTACAGGCGGGAGCAATTTAATGAGTGTGCGCAGAATTGCCGGCTATGGTCTTCTGGTATTGCTGGTGGTGGGTGGTTTGTTTGCCTATCAAAATCGCCTATATCTGCGCATGGCGATACAGCAGCCCCAGTTGTTTCGAGAACCAGTATTAGATCAGAGCGCGCCACCATTGCCCGCGGACCTCGGCACTGTGGCCATTCTGAGTTTTTCCAAAACTAACGGCTATCGGCACCATGACAGCATTGCTGCTTCCATCAAGATGCTAGACGAGTTGGCGGCCGCCAACGGCTGGCAGATATTTCATACGGAAAATGGAGCGGTGTTTACACCTGAAAATCTGCAGCGGTTCGGCCTGATTATTTTGAACCATAAAAGCGGTACGGTTTGGACCGAGGCTCAACGGCAGGCACTAAAAAGCTATGTCGAAGAGGGTGGTACGCTCTTGGCACAGCACGCGGCTGGCGGTGATCAGGGATATGATTGGCCTTGGTATTTAGACCAAGTGTTGCGCGCTCAATTCGTTGACCATCCGATGACCCAGCATATTCAACCAGCTACTCTGATAGTTGAAGACCGCAGCCATCCAGCAACGGCGCATTTAGGCTCGGTCTGGCAGCGCAGTGATGAATGGTACAACTTTGTTGCAAGTCCCCGTGGCAATACCCAGGTCTTAATGAGCATTGACGAGGCTACCTATGATCCCGAGAAGAGCCCAATGGGTGCGGACCACCCTATGGTGTGGTGGCACCGAGTAGGCAAGGGTCGTGTGTTTTATAGTGCTCTAGGTCACACCCCGGAATCTTACTCAGAGCCGGATTTTCGGGCATTTATTCAAGGTGCCATAAGCTGGGGTTTAGATACTCCAACAAATAACGACAGCGAGGAGGGAGTAAGAGATGAATTTTGACATTCCAGAGAAGTTGCAGAGTTACTTGGATGAACTCGATCGATTCATTGAGCAAGAGATAAAACCCCTAGAAGAAGCAAACGACAATATTCGATTTTTCGATCACCGTCGTGAGGACGCGCGTACTGACTGGGAGCGTAATGGCCTGCCTAACGAAGATTGGGAGGCTCTGCTGGCTCAGGCAAAACGTGTAGCTGACGCCGCAGGGCATTATCGTTATCCGCTGCCCGAAGAGTACGGGGGCAGTAATGGCACTAATCTTGATATGGCGGTGATTCGTGAACATCTGGCGACCAAGGGCTTGGGCTTACACAACGACTTACAAAACGAACACTCGATAGTCGGCAATAACGTGGGCCTGTTGCTGATGATCGAGTACGGTACAGACGAGCAAAAAGCTGAGTGGATTGACGCGTTGGCTGAGGGGCGAGCAGGGTTTGCCTTTGGCATTACCGAGCCGGAGCATGGCTCCGATGCAACGCATATGGAGACCGTGGCCGAACGCGACGGTGACGAATGGATTATTAATGGCGCAAAAACTTGGAATACCGGTATTCACAAGGCCAAACACGATCTAATTTTCGCCCGAACCAGTGGTAAGGCTGGTGACGGCAACGGTATCACCGCATTTCTCACCCCCACTAATAGCGAGGGCTTCAAAGTCGAAGAAATGCTTTGGACTTTTAACATGCCTACCGATCATGGGCGGATCTCGATGGATAATGTGCGGGTACCGCATAATTCAATCTTTGGTGGCGAGGGTCGCGGACTAGCAGTAGTGCAGCATTTCTTTAATGAAAACCGCATTCGCCAAGCTGCTTCTTCTCTAGGAGCTGCGCAATTCTGTATTAACGAGTCTATCGAGTATGCAAAACATCGAGCGCCGTTCGGTAAGCCGCTATCAAGTAATCAGGGCATTCAGTTCCCGTTAGTTGAGTTACAAACCCAGTGCGAGATGCTGCGGGCGCTAATTCATAAGACCGCCTGGCAGATGGATACCTATGGCGCCTTTTCTGTGTCGGACAAGGTATCGATGTGCAATTACTGGTCGAATCGTCTGTGTTGTGAAGCTGCAGATCGAGCCATGCAGGTGCATGGTGGTCTGGGCTATTCGCGGCATAAGCCATTCGAGCACATCTATCGCCACCACCGTCGCTATCGCATCACTGAAGGGGCGGAGGAAATTCAGATGCGTCGGGTCGCGGGTTATCTTTTCGGTTTTATGAATCAGCGTGCTCCAAAAGGCGTTAAGGAATCCTGATATCCATGGAAGGGGCGATGGAGCTGTCGGTAGAGGCTATGCATGACCGGTTAGTAAGTGTGCTCGGTAAGATATTTGCTGATTTTGAGACACTAGAGAGCGTTGAGCGTTTGTCTGGCGGTGCCAGTCAAGAAACCTATCGCATTGAACTGACCCGTGGGGGCGAACCCACGGTTTTGGCTATGCGCCGGGCGTCCGGCGGGGTTGAGGGCGAGGTTACCGCAGCCCATCCCGGTCTTGCGGTAGAGGCATTACTGATGCAAACCGCAGCTCAGGCAGGTGTTCCAGAACCTCAAGTGCACTACGTGCTGCAACCCGAAGATGGCATCGGTGCTGGCTTTATCATGCAGTGGCTCGATGGGTATACACTTGGTGCGCAAATCGTCAAAGCACCGGAACTCGACGCCATTCGTCCGCAATTGGCGCGCCGCTGTGGCGAGGTGTTGGCTCAGATTCATGGCATCGACCTGGTGGCCAGTGGCTTAGACCAACACCTACAGCAGCAAACTGCAGAAGAGTATGTACGCCAAACCTGGCAGCGCTATCAGGATTTCAACACGCCGCAACCAATGATCGATTACACGGCACGCTGGTTGTTAGATCACCTGCCCGAAAATGTCACACCGGCGCTCGTTCATAATGATTTCCGCAACGGTAATGTCATGATCGATGCTACAGGCATAGTTGCGGTCTTGGATTGGGAGGTGGCCTATATAGGCGACCCCATGCGTGACCTTGGATGGATTCTTACTCACTCTTGGCGCTTTGGGCGCGACGAGTTGCCGGTGGGCGGATTCGGTGAAGTTGCAGACTTATTTGCAGGCTATGAATCAGTGAGTGGTAAGGCGGTTGATCCGGAGGCTGTAAGGTTTTGGCAGGTCTTCGGCTCTTTTTGGTGGGCTGTTGGTTGTTTGGGAATGGCTGAACATTATCGCAATGGTCCGGATAAAACTGTGGAACGCCCGGCGATAGGGCGCCGCTCTTCTGAGTGCCAAGTCGACTGCGTGAACTTATTGATTCCGGGGTCTGTGGTACTAGAGCAGCCGAGACAGCCGGCGGCGGCGATGCCAGCCATGGAGGAACTGTTGACCAGTGTCAGCGATTTCCTGCGCGATGAGGTAATGACAAACACCCAAGGCCGTTTGCAATTTTTGGCCCGTGTGGCGGCTAATTCCCTAGACATTGTGCAACGCGAACAGGCTTTGGCGGCCCCAGGCTTGGCTAATGAAGAGCGGCGGCTAAGAGCGTTGTTCGGGGAGCCCGCGGACTCGGTCGTTGAGTTAGATGAGTTGCGCTGGCGGCTCGTGCATGAACTTAGAGACGGTACCATGCCGTTGCAATCAGACTTGCTGCAACAGCACTTGCGCACAACAGTTGTGAATCAGATCGCTATTGATCAACCGCGCTATGCCGGATTCAAAACAGCGACGAATAGAGCTAAAACTCAAATAGGTGGAGATTAAATCATGCAATTGGACGGCAAATTAGCGGTAATCACGGGCGGTATCAGTGGGCTTGGACGGGCAACGGCGGAGCGTTTTGCCAAAGAGGGAGCTCAGGTTGTTATTGCGGATATCAATGCCGAAAAAGGTGAAACGGCAGCTCAGGAGATGTCTGCCGGTGGTGCGGCAATTGAATTTATTGCGGTGAATGTAGCGGATGAGAGTAGCCAACAAGCGCTGTTTGACGATGTAGTGCGACGCTACGGGCAACTCGATATTGTAGTTGCCGCCGCAGGTATTTCCTCAGCAGGCTATGTTAGCGGTGAGGTTTCCGCCCCGGCTGAAGACCCTGAAGATAATTTTTTGTTCAACAAACCTATCGCAGATTGGCAGCGCGTGCTGGATGTCAATCTGACCGGGGTGGCGATCACCGACCGTCTAGCGGCACGTCACATGTTAGCCCTAGGAACCAGCGGTTCGATCATCAATATCGCGTCTATCGCGGGCAAGCGTCCGTTACCTGGTGCTGCGGATTATTGCGTCTCCAAGGCTGGAGTCATTATGTTGACCACTGTCTTCGCCACAGAACTTGCGACCAAGAATATTCGCGTTAACGCTATTGGACCTGGATTTATTGAAACGCCAATGACCGCAAGTATTCGCCAGTCGCCTGAGTGGGTGCAGACGGTAATGCAAATGACACCAATGCAACGGTTTGGGCAGGCCCACGAAATTGCCAATACGGCGCTGTTTTTAGCCAGCGATGAATCCAGCTATGTGTCCGGCCAAACCCTGTATCCTAGTGGCGGTATGTATACCGGCTAGGCCTTGCGGTTACCAAATAGAATCATAGGCGCTAAGGCTGGCAGTGCCACCGGTATGAATGAATACAACGTGCTCGTGGTTATCGAAATTGCCTAGGGTGATCTGATCGATTAAGCCAGCAGCGGCTTTGCCAGAGTATACCGGGTCTAACAAAATACCTTCGAGGGCTGCGAACATTTTTATGGCATCCAGGCCTGCTTGGGTAGGTTGGCCATAGGCACCGCCGAAATAAGCATGATTGATGTGTATGGGTAGGTTTTCGATAGACTGCACAACATCAAAACGATCTTGCATTGATCGTAGCAAGCCAGTTATGCGCTGCTTAAGTGTATCCGGGTCAGGGTGAAAGACGTTTATGCCTAAAATATCTACGCCATAATCTTGAGCGGCATTACCAAATACCAGACCGGCTTGTGTTCCTGCACTGGCTGAAGCGTGAACAATTTGGGTTAGCGTGAACGGCGCCTGCCACATCAATTCGCTAATACAGCGGCTATAGCCTAGCGCGCCAATGGCGTTGGAGCCGCCGGCAGGGATTTGGTAAACCTTTTTTCCCTGCTGTTCTAGGCTACTTAAGATATGCAGGCGGCCCTCTTCAAAATCGTCCAGCTCGAAAGTATGGATGTGAGCGTTTAGTAGATGGTTGAACAGCATGTTGCCGTTATGCTGATAGTTTTGATCGCTTCGATCTACTCTGCGACTCAGCAGCAGGTGACATTCCATCCCTAACTTGGCACACGCCGCAGCGGTTTGTCTTGCATGATTAGACTGCACTGCACCGTAGCTCACTATTGTGTCCGCTCCGTGTTGTTGTGCATCAGCAATCAGGTATTCCAGCTTGCGGGTTTTATTGCCTCCGGTGGCAAGGCCGCTACAGTCATCCCGCTTGACCCAAATTTTTGGTCCACCAAGTTCAGCACTGAGCCGCGGTAGCGGCTCTAAAGGTGTTGGCCAGTGGCCCAGCGGCACAATTGGCTGGGCTGCCAGCCAGTCCGGGGCATTAAAGGTATTCGCTGCTGTCACAATACTATTGCTCCGAAAGGGCGGGTTGCGCGCCGTGGTGAGTTAAGCACTGGCGGGCCAGAGCGATACCCGACTCGATTGCCGCGTCCAAATGAGTCAGCGGCTGCTTGGTATCTCTGAGTAACTGGCTCACCACGCCAGCGGTGAAGGCATCGCCACAGCCGGTGGGATCGACAACCGACGACACTTCCTGCACCGGGTAATGCTTACTTTCGCCTGAGCTTAAAAGCACTTCAACCGCCGCTGCGCCGCGGGTAATGATGGTGGTCTTGGTCGAAAGAACCTCCGCTGCATGGGTGCGAATATGATTAGCTTCATGCTCATTCACCACTAGCCAATGGGCATATTTTGCACATGCGGTAAGCATGGCAGCATCCATCTGGTCGGTAAATTGCCCAGGACACCAAACCACCAAGGCGGAAGGATTGTGCCGATGAATAAAGGCCATAGTGCCCAGCATTAAATCTGGTGGGAACGGTGCGCACAGCAGTAACCGGCAACTTGTTAGCTGTGCGGTCATCGCCGCGAGGTGTTCGCCCCAGGCGGTAACGGCAACGTCTGGCCCTGAATGGAAGGCGGTAAATTGCTGATGGTTTGGGTCGCTGAGGATATAGGCGGTAGCGCAACGCGCGCGCGTATCTCTTAAAACGCCAGTTAAATCCACGAGCTTTGCTCGCAGTGCGGTTTGATAGCGTGCGTCATCACTGCCGGTAATGCTCAATAACAGTGGTGGGTGTCCTAACCCACTCAGGTGAAAAGCTAAATTGCCGCCGCAGCCGCCCAGATGCTCGTTGGGTGCGCTGACTTTGCAATTCAGGCCAGGCCCGCCGGGGCCGAAGGCATGTTGGGTTGTTGCGATGCGGTCATAGGCCAGCGCCCCTAATACCGCCACGGGTGCATTGTTAGGCACGTTTTTTGTCAACAAAGATCTCCGCCGCAGCCCACAGCGTTACCTTGGCGCGGGTTTTCAGTGGCAGGTCTCTCGCTGTCTCCAAGCGTGATAAGAACCGGCCTAACCGGGGCTGTTTTGCCAGCTGTCGGGCCATAAAGGGAGAGGCGCTGGCTAGACAAATTGTGCCGATGGCAAAGAAGATAAAACCAGGCATTAGCGGAACCGCGAGACCAATAAAGCCCAGAACCATGCACAAGCTACCGATAATGCCGAGAGAGATACGTACAATCATAAAAGTTGCAAGGTTGCTGATTTACAGACAAGTAAGCATGAACCGTACCAAAAGATAGGCTCCATGGGCATGGGTCTTGGAGGGTATTTTTTCCAACGCTTGCATTATTTCGCCAAAAAATGGCAAAAAGACCTTATGTGGTTTCGTTAATTCTCGCTTAGTCCATGCCCTGGCTTGGGAGTCCAATCATGCTCACGATTGAAATTTTTTCTGACGTCATCTGCCCATGGTGCTTTATTGGTAAGCGCCGCTTGGATAAAGCGCTTGATGGAGAAACAGGCGCAGGGGTCACTGTGCGGTGGCGCCCCTATCAGTTATATCCGCATGCGCCGATCGAGGGTTGGGATCGTCAGGATTTTATGCAGCGACGTTATGGCGCAGCGGCTGAATCTGGGCGAGTGCCCAGTCGGATTCGCGAAGAAGCCGAGCAAGAGGGGCTCGACTTGCGCTATGACCTTATCAGGCGAGTGCCAAATACACTGTTAGCACACCGCTTAATGGAGCTAGCCGAATTAAAGGACAGTCAACACGCGTTAGCAGAGGCCCTGTTCGTCGGTTATTTCTGCAATGGCGAGGACGTTGGTGATATCGATACCCTTGCTGGTATAGGCGCGCAAGTGGGATTAGACCCCAATGAGACCCACAAGCTGCTCGCCGGCGACTTTGCCCAAGAGGAGGTGCAACAGCAGTTGCAACGGGCACCGGAATTGGGTGTGGTTGGGGTACCAGGTTACGTGCTCGGCGGTGGGTTTTTGTTGCCCGGGGCGCAAAGCGTGGACACCATGCAGCAGATTATAACGCGAGCAAAGTTACGTCTCGGTAATGGGTTATAGATCGGCGAATCCTTTGACATGGTCCATATCGTGGGCCGGGATCTGATCATGGGGATCACCTACAACTTTTGCCGGAATCCCCGCCACCGTGACGTTAGGCGGCACATCGTTGAGCACCACGCTGCCTGCTCCGACTTTGGCGTTAACGCCTACCTCGATATTGCCGATGATCTTGCAGCCCGCAGACAGCAGCACGCCGCGGCGAATTTTCGGGTGTCGGTCACCACTGGTTTTACCGGTTCCTCCCAGCGTTACAGAGTGCAGGATTGATACGTCATCTTCGACTACCGCGGTTTCACCGATAACAATACCTGTGGCGTGATCAAGCATGATGCCTGAACCTACGGTTGCAGCTGGGTGGAGATCCACTCCCAGAGTTACGCTGATCTGGTTTTGAAAAAATTGCGCCAATGTGCGCCGTTCTTTTTTCCACAACCAATGGGCAATGCGGTGCGCCTGTAGGGCATGGAAACCCTTAAAGAATAAAAACGAACTGGATAAATCGTCGCAGGCAGGGTCGCGTGTATAGGTTGCAATGATGTCGATTTCCGCAGAGCTCAGAATCTCGGCATCATCATGGGTAGCCTCGGCTATGACGTCGCGGATTAACATTGTTGGCAACATGGGGTTGTCGAGTTTGCTCGCCAGACGAAAACTCAGTGCATCGCCAAACGTGCGATGATTCAGAATTGTGGCGTGGAAATAGCTGCCTAGAATAGGCTCTTCTTTAGCCTTGCGTTCGGCTTCTTCGCGCATCAGTGGCCATAGGTCTTCTGGACCGCTTATGGTTTTTAGCTCATCTTTTTCCGATCCGGCAATGATCTGCGCGAAACGCTGTTCGCTGTCGATGAGGTTGCTAACCTGAGCCATGAAGCCCTCCATTCGCTCTTTGGCGTGTATCAGCCTGAGGAGCGTAGACAGATTTGCTTTGATTGCAAGCATTGTCGCGCTCAAAACCCGTGTGTAAGGTGGGTACAAAATTTTGGATACACTGCGCGTTCATCCGTGAGAACAGTAAGCACATGGGTTCACAACAAGAAAAAATAAGCTTCCGGCGGGTCGGTGTAGTGGCCCGGCACCACACCGAGACCATACTCGACAGCGTTCTAAATGTTGAAGCGGTCCTGCAAGAGGCGCGCATTGATGTCGTGGTAGATGCTGATACAGCGGCGGTATTGCCTAACGGCGTGCATAGCGTAGTAGACAAATCTGCGCTGGAGAGCTTGGATTTGGTGGTTGTGGTAGGTGGCGACGGCAGCCTGCTTGGCTATGGTCGCGACCTAGCGGCCTCCGGGGTTCCGGTAGTTGGCGTAAACCGAGGAGGGTTGGGCTTTCTTGCTGCGGTTTCGCCAGAGCAGATCGACGGGTCATTCGCGCAAATTCTGCGTGGTGATTTTGCCATTGAGGAACACTTTTTATTACAGGCCTCAGTAAACCGCGAGGGTCAGGTGATCGCCAAGCAGAGCGCCCTGAATGATGTGGTGGTGAATCCGGGTAGCCCGGCACGAATGATGGAGTTTGCATTGTGGGTAGACGATGAATACGTCTATGACCAGCGCTCGGACGGTCTTATTATCGCCAGTCCCACTGGTTCAACGGCCTACGCACTATCAGCGGGTGGACCGATAATGCACCCTGGCTTAGACGCGATCGTAATCGTGCCGATGTTTCCGCATACACTGACATCACGGCCGCTAGTGGTGCCTGGCGAAAAAGTGTTGCGCTTACGTCTGTTGGATGTCTCAGATGCGGAGCCGCAAATGAGCTGTGATTCTCAGGTCCATGTAGAACTGCAGATCGGCGACGAGATAGTTATTGAAAAGCACGCGGCGCCACTGCGATTACTGTACCCGCCGGGTCACAGTTTTTATCAATCCTGCCGCAGTAAATTGGATTGGGGTAGTCGCCTTGGCGGGCAACGCTCCTAGCAATATCCCTATTGGGGTAGGTCGGTGGGATAATCGATGTCCTGAATGATCCCGGTATCATTGCAGTCAAAGTAATCGATTTGATTGCCCCGACGCTTTACTAACCGTCGTGCGCCCTCATCTCCGCTACTGGTCCTTACCTCATGGAACAATTGCCGGTGGATGCCAATGGGGTGGCCTTGCTTTCGCTCTAGAGGCTGGTCTCCTGTAGCGGTCAGGCGTGGTTGGATCAGTGGCGCGGTGCTGTTTTGTGCATGGGCGAAAAGGCCGGCTAAGGTCTTCTGCGCTACATAAGGCATGTCCAAGAGTGCAACGAAGGCCCAAGTCCAATCCAGATCAGTAAAGCCGGCGCTCAGTGAATGCCCCATACCCTTATGCGCTAGCGGTGCGCGCACGATCTCTAAGTTTGGATGATTTGGTAAATCGATTCCGAGCTGATTAGGGTTGTCTTCTGGGCGTAATACCAAGCGTACGTTTGAAAAGACTGGGCAGTAGCGGGCAAGTGTAGTGGCTGCAACCGTCTTACGGTCCAGCAATTCTATGCGCTTATCCCGGCCAAACCGCCGGCTGAAGCCGGCCCCGAGAATTACACAGCCGATGGTCGGGAGCGCAGCCATTTAAATCAGGCGCTTGCGGAGCTTTTCTCAGTAGATGGGCTTACTGCACTAGCTTCGAGGTGCTGGGTTTTACGTTCAGCTGTAATCTCAGCAAGAACCGCAATAGCGATCTCCGGAGGCGTTTTACTGCCGATGGGCAGGCCTATAGGTGCGTGTAAACGCGACAGCGCGTGTTCCGAGACATCCAGCGCCAGCAATCGCTCGCGGCGACTCGCAGAGGTACGAGAGGAGCCCATGGCGCCCACATAGAAGGCCTGAGTATTCAATGCCTCCATCAGGCCCATATCGTCAATTCGCGGGTCGTGGGTCATTGCCACGATAGCGGTGGCATGATCATCGGCATGGGTGCGAACCGCATCGTCAGGCATGTCGCATACTTTCATAACCCCGTCGACGGGAAACTGCTCAAGCAGGTCCTCTCGTGGATCGCAGACGGTTACTTGGTAATCCAACATCTTTGCCATGTCCGCCAGATATTGACTCACCATACCGGCACCGATAATGAATAACTGATAGCTTGGGCCGTAGGTATGCTGCAGCACTTGATGCTCGCCTGACCAACTCAATGGTGCAGGCTCAGTAGCTGGCGCCAATTGCACAGTGTTTTTAGCAACGTCGATGCTACGTAAAACCCAGCAGCGCTCGTTTAATGCCTGATACAACTGATCGAACTGTTCTATTGTTTGCGCGTCTGGCTGTTGCGGTTCGATCACGATGTTGAGATGACCACCGCAGGGTAACCCGAATTTTTCGGTATCTTCGGCAGTAACCCCGTAACGGAAGAACTGAGGGTGTTCAGCCGCCAGTTCACCGGCCAAAAGTTTGTCTTTGAGGTCATCCTCAACGCAGCCACCAGATAGCGAACCCACCATTACACCGTCGCTGTTGCAGGCCAGTAAGGAACCGATGGGGCGTGGCGAAGAGCCCCAGGTTTCTACCACCGTGGCCAGCCAGCAGTGGTCGCCGTTGCGCAACCAAGTTAAAACTTGGTTTATGACTTCTTTGTCGACAGCTTGCATTCCATCACTCTCAATAAAATTGGCTTTGCTATTATGCGCCTAAGTTTAACCCAACTTGGGCAAAGCGGTGATTGCAGGTCAACTCGATGGTTTACGTATAACAGCGCCGCCAATAGCGGGCGATGCGCGCTATGAGTTAGCCATTGGTGCGGAGCGCGTGCATTTGAATGACCTGCTGGGACGCGGGTTACGCATAAAACTGCGCCCGCAAAAACATTGCAGACATTGCCAAAAGGCTGTCACCAAATTCCAGCGCGGCGGGTACTGTGGCGACTGCTTTTTCGCTCTAGCGCGATGTGATACCTGCTTTGTAAATCCGCAGCGATGTCACTTTGCTTTAGGGACCTGCCGTGAGCCCGATTGGGGTATGCAAACCTGTATGCAGCCCCATGTGGTGTATCTAGCCAATAGTGGTGGTCTAAAGGTAGGCCTCACTCAAGACCAAAAGCAGCAACAACGCTGGCTTTCCCAGGGAGCAACTCAGGGCCTAGTTATTGCCCAGGCGACGAGCCGCCGTGCCGCGGGGATTTTGGAAGCCACAATTGCGCAGCAGATTAGTGACCGTACACAATGGCGTAAAATGGTCGCCCTACCGCCCGTGCCGGTTGACTTGCAAGAGCTGCGGCAACGCTTGCAGCAATCGGTAGAGTTACCCGCGGACTGCCAGTGGGTAACGGATGCAACCGAGCAGCAGTTAACCTATCCTGTGCAGGCGTACGCACCGCCGCGACAGCACCAACTCAATGCAGATAAGCTTGAGCTTGCCGACAATCTAGTTGGTATAAAAGGCCAATATCTCTTGCTGCAGCATGGTGTATTTAATGTGGCAAGACATGTTGGGCTCAATGTTGAACTCAACATAACGACACCGATTTCAGTATTGGAAGCTCATCAGAGCGATCAGTTGTCGCTGTTTTAACCATTAAAGATGGCGTTCAGCGCGATGCCCGTTTATTGACAACTCATAGGAACAACCGTGCAACAAGGATTACCTCAACCGATAGCGCTAGCCGATTACCAAGCACCAGATTACCGCACAGTGAACACTGATCTTATCTTTGATATTCGCGATGGGGTCACTGAAGTTACCAGCACCTTGGATATTCAACGCCAGACGCCTGAGGGTTCGGTATTGCAGTTGGATGGACAAGAGTTGGAGCTGGTCAGTGTAGAACTTGATGGACGTTTGTTGTCCAGTAACGAATTTCAGATCGATAATGAGCAACTGATTCTTCGGGATCTGCAAGATCAACATCAGTTGCGCATCGTGACGCGTATCCATCCGGAGCAAAATACGGCCCTTGAGGGTCTGTATCGGTCGAGCAAGATGTATTGTACGCAATGCGAGGCCCAAGGTTTTCGTAAGATCACCTACTATCAAGATCGCCCCGATGTGCTAGCAAAATTTAGGACCACGATTATTGCCGATGGCGTGCGCTATCCGAACCTATTGTCCAATGGCAACTTGGTCGCCGAAGAACAGATGGCCGATGGGCGGAAAAAAGTAACTTGGGAAGATCCGTTCGCTAAACCCTGTTATCTGTTTGCGCTGGTGGCCGGTGACCTTGCTGTGCTGGAAGATCAGTTCACCACCATGAGCGGCCGCGATGTCGCGTTAAAGATCTTTTCAGAATCACACAATATTGACCAATGTCATTACGCGATGGATGCCTTAAAACGCTCAATGCGGTGGGATGAGGAGCGTTTTGGTCGTGAATATGACCTAGATATTTTCATGATTGTCGCGGTCGAAGATTTCAATATGGGGGCCATGGAAAATAAAGGCCTCAATATTTTTAATACCTCCTGTGTGCTCGCGTCGCCAGACACCGCGACTGATGATGCGTATCAGCGTGTCGAAGCAGTGGTTGCACATGAGTATTTTCATAACTGGTCGGGCAACCGGGTAACGTGCAGAGATTGGTTTCAGCTGAGCTTGAAGGAGGGATTTACGGTATTTCGTGATGCCGAGTTCTCGGCGGACATGAACTCTCGGGCGGTTAAACGGATCGAAGACGTTGGTTTTTTGCGTTCGATTCAATTTGCCGAAGATGCCAGCCCGTTAGCGCATCCAGTGCGCCCAAGCTCGTACATTGAAATTTCGAACTTTTATACTACCACCATTTATGAAAAAGGTGCCGAGGTTGTGGGTATGTATCGAACTTTGCTTGGCGATGAAAAATTTCGTCGCGGCACTGATCTGTACTTCGATCGCCATGACGGTGAGGCGGCGACGACTGATGACTTTATGCGTGCTATGAGCGATGCTGGAGATGTTGATCTTGAGCAATTTAAGCGCTGGTATGAGCAGGCGGGCACACCTAACCTACGAGTTGCGGAGCAATACGAAAGTCAGACCTTAACGCTGACCATCGAGCAATCCTGTCCGCCAACACCAGAACAGGAGCAAAAACTGCCATTCCATATGCCGGTGCTACTCGGGTTACTGGATAAGGATGGTCAGGATCTTGCTTTAACTGCTGATCAACTGGATACCAATGCGCAGTTTGAATTGCGTGATAACCGGCATTCGGTGATGGTTAATCTAAGAGAGTCGACAACGCGAATTGCGTTTACTGGATTAACTGAAAAACCGGTTGTTAGTTTTCTGCGGCAATTTTCTGCGCCGGTGAAAGTCCAATACCAGCGGCCCGCAGCGGAGTTGGATTTCCTTGCCAGGCACGATCAGGACGGTTTTGTGCGTTGGGATGCTCTGCAATCCATGTGGATGTCCCACTTTGATGTACAGCAGTCTGGTACCGACGCGCGGCCACACGACGCCGTGCGCAGCATTGCTGAGCAGGCGCTGACTCTCAAACATAGTGATGAGAAGCTGTTAGCAGCAACTATGTTGGCGGTGCCCAGCGAACTCTATTTGTTTGAGCAATTGCGTGGCTTCGATGCTCACGCCCTGTTGGATTCTCGGGACGCAGCATTGGCTTTAGTTGCGACCCAATCTGCCGATCTTTGGCGGAGCCTTTATGAAGCCTATGCCGCTCGAGGACCCTACCAAGTAGACGCTAATAGCATTGCTGATCGTGCGCTGGCTAATATTGGTTTCAACTATTGGTGTCGCAGCCTAGCAGCGCAAAATGAAATCGTAGAGTTGCACTCGCAGTTGCAGCTGCGGTACGCCAGCGTCGACAACCTTACGGATCGACTCACGGTGATGGCCTTGGTGTGTCGATTGCCAGAAGTAGGGCAAACCATGCGCGAAGAGATCTTGGAAGATTTCTATTCTCAGTGGCAGCAGCAGGCGTTAGTGATTGATTTATGGTTTAACCTGCAAGCCCAAAGCCCGATTACGGATATTGCAGGCATCGAAAAACTAGTCGCCCATCCGAGTTTTGATCTCAAGAATCCGAATCGTGTTCGTTCAGTCTATGGTGCTTTCGGCATGCTCAACTTACGCCAGTTACATGCATTAGACGGTAGCGGTTATCAATTTGTTGCAGCAGCAGTGGCAGAGGTGGACGCCTTAAATCCGCAAATTGCGGCTCGGTTGGCCACGCCTCTCACTCGATGGAAGAAATTTGATACCCAACGTCAGGAGCTTATGCAGAATGCGCTGCGTTCGCTCGTGGCCAATGATGTTCGGGCGCCCTCAAAGGATTTGTTTGAGATCGTTAGTAAAAGCCTAAAAAGCTAATATAAAAAGTTAGATATTATCAATATGGGGCGCGTACCGCTAATAAGGTCATGTGCAGATGGCGCTTATCTGGCTAAAAAGTAACAAATAAATACCGTTACAGAAAAATAAACTACCGTCTATCGTGTGTTGCTGGTATTGCACTGGCGCTGTTGCAATCATTTGTTATGGATAGACTTCGTGGTCCACGGGTGCTGGACGAGGTTTCCGAAAGTAGCATGTGATTTTGGCTCGCGCAGTCGGAGGATTAGCTACAGCATATTTTGCACGGCCTAATCGCAAAACAAAGTGCAAAACAAGCAAACCGGAAATACAGCAGAGGTTTTATGTTGCTCTCTCTGGAGATGCATGACCTGTAATTTGGTGGCTACCGAGTTTCTCTAAGCTTAGTTCTCTCGCGTAGGACTATTGATTGTGGCTTTGATAAAAGTTTCTGGAGGTTTCGATGGTGGTCTTAAGGCAAGTATTTGTTGTATTTACCTTTGCGAGTGTATTCGCTTTGTCTGGTGTTTTTGCTGAGTCGACTCAGCTAGGTTCACAAGCTGCTGCGAGCGGCGGTGGTGGAGCCGCCGCAGGTGCAGGTACTGTTGCGGCCGGTGGTATTGCCGCAGGCACTGCTGTAGCTGTCGGCATTGTCGGCGCGGCACTGCTGGCGGTTATAGCCGATCAGATAAACGATGACGGAAACAACGCGACAGACAAGAAAGAGGAAGTAGTGCCATCGTCTACGACCACGACAACCACCACCACCGCGACTAGCGGAACCTAAATCCCGCAAACCACAGGGGCTCAAGTGGAAGGATACAGTGCCGGGAGCGACTCGCTATTTTTTTGTTGCTGGCTTGCGGTACTTTTGTTGCGTAGCAGCTCCTCAGCTAGGCTAACAATTTCTTTTGGGTCGTGGAGTTCAGGCGCTGGGCTATAACACCAAAAGTTCAGTGTTGATACAAAACGCTGGGCGTCTGGTTGTTCCGCAGTCCAAGTTCGCAAGGCTTTATCCGCTGGCATTGCGTATCGAAGTTGCAAATACTGCCTTAGCGAATGTTGAATAGCCGAGGTATCTGCACGTCTAATTTGCTTTAGCAATATTCGTCTGGATCGGCGGAGCGCCCAACTGCGGGTTGCCAGAGCGGTTCTGATTACCCTAGCCGCGAGCATTGCTCCTAAGAGTATCGCAACTATCGCAAGCGACCACCGCAATACCTGGCTTAATGTTCCTGAAAGAGCATTATTAAATTCGCCTGCGTTATCTTGGCTGTTCTCAGTGTTGATTGCGTCCGCCAGTGAGTCTGGTCCTACTGCTGGTGGGTTGGCTGTGATTTCCTGTGGGTTGATCGAAGTGCCTAGGGCTTGGAATGTCGTAGCGGCAAGAGTGCTGCGTCTAATTTGATTGGTTTTGGTGTCCCACCATACGATTTTGTTGGCCGGCAGCTGCAAAGTCCCTGGGTTTAAAGGCATAAGGTTGCGCCGTTCGATTCGTTGGCCGATGACGTTTTGACCTTGAGTATTGTCTATAAGCTGGGCGGGCTGGGGATACTGTCGAAAAGCATCACTAGATAGGACCGAAGAAAGTGGGGGCACGCTCGCACCGGTATTTCCTTCCACGGTGATTTTTACGGTCTGTGTTAGCGTATCGCCCACGTTTACTACAGCCCCGCTCAGGGCTGGTTCGAAGCTTTGGCTAAGGGTGACGTTTGTTGCTGGCAGCCAAGGCGCATCTCTTGGATAATTCTTTGGGACCGGCATAACCGTAATTGTTTCTTCTTCGGTAGCGACGCGTACGCCCTTGCGCGATACCCGGCCACTATTGAGTATGCGCACGCTCGCTGTTATTTCCGCTGCAGGAACGGTTAGCGTGCCGCTGGCTTCTGGAAAGATGGCATAGTTTTGCGTGACCACACCGTAGTTGCGCCCATTGCGCTGGATGTTGGTGGTTTGATTTTCTCCTAGGGTGATCACTTTGGCGTCCGGGATGTTAGGTGCGCCAGGTTGGCCGCCGTACAGTTGCACGCCGTTGGAAAAGAATAGCTTCCGTTGCATGGAGATTTGACCTTGTACGTAAACTCTGGTGCTGGAAAACGTTTGCTCATAAAACACCAACTCGTTTATTTGTTGGCGTGTGCTTGGTGCCAGCGGTTGCACGTCTAATGTTAGTGGTTGGGTTGAGAAGTTGCCGATGCGAATTGGCGGTATGGGCAGTTTGCCGGTTTTTTTCGGTTGCAGTGTGATCTGGTAATCCACCCAGCTCTGAGTTCGGCCATTTATGTATTGGTACTGGCTGCTGGTATTGTTACCCATGATGTGGAAATTTTTTTCTAAATCAGTCAAATCTAACGTTTCAGCGCGACGGGTGTCGTGCGCGCGAATGACCAGCCTGACGGATTCCAATTCCTCTATGGAGTCGTTTGAAAGGCGCACGCTGAGTTCAGCATGGGCGTAGGGTAAAAATAGTGTCAGCAGTAATGTGCCTGTTGCGCGTAGGTTCACCACACTTTTTCTCCCTGTCGGTGCTCATAGTTGCCATCGCGCAGTCTTTGTTTGGTCTCGTGTTGAAATTTTCTTCGTAATAAACCGCCCGGTTCGTCGGGTACTCGGCGCAGCCACTGCTCTAGCGCCTCTCGTTTTTCGTCGCGGTTGACCATTTCTTGGCGCTGTTGGTCCTGATTTTCTCCCTCAGCTTCTTGCTCCGACTGGCGTTGTTCGTCGTTGGGTTCTGAGGTGGGCTCATCCGATTGTTGATCGGATTGCTGTTGCTGATCGTTGCTTTGACTTTGCTCCGAATCGTTGGGTCGCTGGTCTTGCTGGTTTTCGCTGCCCTCTTGCTTTGCTTCTTCTTGTTGTTGCTGTTGTTGCTGTAGCAGGCGCTCAACGAGAGCTTTGTTGAAGGTGGCATCTTCGTGAGCAGGGTCTTCGGTAAGTACTTTTGTATAAAGATCTAAAGCCCGTTGATAATTGCCAAGTCGCGCTTGGGCGTTGGCACTATTGTATGTACCCGTGTTGCTGCGGTCTTGACCAAAACCACGCAGAGCGTCTCCCCAATCGCCGGTGCGATAGCGCGCCACTGCTCGCCATTGGGGGTCTTGAAATAAAATAGCTGCTTTTTCTGGTTCGCCGGCGGTTAAAGCCTGATGAGCACGCTGGTCGTCGCGCCACCATAACTTTTCCCAGAGCGTCCCGGGCGTTATTTGATTTGCTGCTGAATCTGTAGCAGCGACTGCGTCAAGACTGGGTGTTGCGAAGGCGCAGGCCAGCATGACCAATGCGCCGCGGCGAAAACCTAACAGGCATAGTGGCAGCAATAGTACGGCGAGCCAGTGACCCTGATCAAACCATGTGTCAAATTCGCGTTCTACCTCGATTGAGGCGTCTTCCGTGGGTAGTGGGGTCGATAGGGCGAGGGTGAAGTCATCGTCGCTGAGGCTGAGTTTGGAGTATTTGCCGTAACTTAGATTTGCAACCTCGGCGAGCCTGCGCTCGTCCAGTAAGGCAATAATCTGGTTTCCCTCTTGGCTCAAAAGGTAGCGCCTCGACTCGTTAGCGGGCTCTAGCGGAATAGCCCCGCCCTCATAGGTGCCGATCCCAATGATAGAGATGGGAAAGGCGCGATTGCGGTGGCTGCTTACCGAACTGACTCGATCTATGCCATCCGTAATCATCAGGATTCGGCCTTCGCTCATGTTTGCGTTGCTGAACAGTTCTTTCGCTATTTCCAGGCCGTGGTTTGGGTTGCTGCCCAGTACTGGCATCATTCCCGGATCTAACGCTCCCAAAAGGTTTTCAATGGTTGCTGCGTCATCGGTCAGCGGCACTACTGCGTGGGCATCACCGGCATAGGCCACTAAGGCTGTCATACCTTCTTTGCGCGCACGCAGAATGTCAGTAATTTTTTGCCGTGCGCGCACTATGCGCGAGGGTTTTAGATCTTCAGCCCACATAGATAGAGAAAGATCCAGCAGCACAATTAATGCGTCATTCTTCTGCTCAACGTTCTGGGGTAGTTTCTCCCAAGTTGGCCCTGCTAGGCCGACCACAGCCAGAGTCAGGGCACTAAGGATCAAGCCGCGTAGCCATTGGCCTGATCGGGTCTCTTCGATATCCAGTAAAACGGGTAATAGCTCTTTGCTGATCGCGCTCTGCCAGGCCGAGCCTGAGCGGGTGCGGCGAAACCAGAACCAAGCAAGAACTAAGATTGGAACCAAGGCGAAAAACCACTGCGGACGGATGAAATGGAACGTTTCAATCATGGTTTAGCTGCTTGGCCTGCGTTGCCGGCGCAAAATATCGGTAAGTAGGAGCAAGATAAGACAGCCAAGACTTGCTGTCAGTGGCCAATAATAGAGCGCCTGTATTGGGCGATAGGTTTCTGCTTCCTGAGTCACTGGTTCCAATTCGTCGATCTTGGTGTAGATCTGCATCAATGCTTGTGGGTCTCTGGCGCGAAAATATTGACCACTGGTTACCTGGGCGATGTCGCGTAAGGTGGCCTCATCAAGGTCGGCAGAGGGATTAGTGACGCGATTGCCGAGGGCGCGAAATACGCTGGGTAGGCGCATTTCGTCAGCGCCGACGCCCACGGTGTATATCGTAATACCGTCGCGAGCGGCGAGTTCAGCTGCTTTTGCCGGCTCTACTTCACCGACATTATTAGCCCCGTCTGTTAGCAAAATCAGTACTTTCTCATCATGAGGTCTTTGGCGCAGGCGTTTTACCGCAAGTCCTATGGCGTCGCCAATGGCGGTTTTGCCGCCTGCAATGCCGACCGGGGCCTCGACCAATAGGCGATTCACGCTCTTAAGATCGAAAGTAAGGGGGGCTTGTAGATAGGCGTTTGTCCCAAACAATATCAACCCAACGCGATCTCCAAGGCGGGCCTGGGCAAACTGACCTACCACCGCTTTCACAATCGTCAGCCGATCTAGGAATTCATCATTAACCCGCATGTCCTTGGTCGCCATGCTCCCCGAAATGTCCACCGCAAGCATCAAGTCCCGGCCTGATGTAGGCAAGGTGACTGGATCACCTGTCCATTGAGGGCGTGCACTGGCGGCAACGAGAAATAACCAAGTTAGCCAAACAAGTGTTAGTTTCAATAGTTGGCGCTGCCAGTCGTTGCTGTGGTTGACCTCGGCCGCAGAGAAAGCAACTAAATCTGGAACGGTGAGGGCTGATTCGGTGCGTTGGCTTGGCCGCATGAATGTTCGCACCAGTAACGGCGCCGGTGCGACAGCGAAAGCCCAAGGCCAAAGCCACTCAATCACTGGAATTCTCGGCCAGCAGTCGGGGTGTACGCGTTGGGTGTACGCGTGTTAGCAATTTTTGCAGAAGTTGATCCACGGCCGCGACTTCTGCTGACGCGCCCGGTGAAAAGCGCTGTGTGCCAAGTATTTGACCGCATCCTGCGCTAAATTCTTGACCATTGGAGATAGTGTCCAAAGCGTTAAGCCATTGCTCATCCGATGTCGCGCCGAGATTGCGGACGCCCAGCGCATTCACTAGCAGTCGTTTGAGTATTTCATTGCTCTCGTTAACGTATTGTAGAGAATCGATGTGCCCCTGGTCATGGCTGTCTCTCAGTGTTTTGATCATATTTTGCGCGCTGCGGATAGGTCGGCGAGCCTTGTGCGCGCGCCAAAGCAGCCTACCGGTAAAGACCGATACGGCGACTATTGCTGTGGCCAGCAGCCACCAGCCTGGTGCCGGAGGCCACCATTCCGGCGCCAGTGGTGCGTGGACATCACGCAACTGCTGGAGTGGGTTGTCTTGCATCAGCTTACGAGATCCGATGACAGCTCGATACTGTGGGTTGCAAGGCAGCGATAGTTCATAGATGGATGACGACACATATCCTGCAGCGCATCGCAGCGGTTTTGGAATTGCTGGGCGTAGTTCCTGCGTATTCGCGGGTTACCAGAAAAGAAATTAACCCGCTGCTCGCCATCGGTCACACTGTAGTGGCCTGTTGGGGGTAGTTCTTTGTCCAGTGGGTCATAAACATGAATCAGATCTACCTGATTATTTCGTGCCAGCCGCTGCAGATGAGTGCGCCACATATCTGAGTCACCGGTAAAGTCACTGACAACAAAGATGCGAAAGCGATTATGGGTTAGCCGTTGTAGTTGCTGTAAGCCGGCAAGTTGAGGAGAGTCAGACAGCCTGCCCGGGTGACGAGTTAAAGACTGATTGGATAAAGCCAACTGATTAAGCAGACGCCCGACGGCGCGGCTGCTGCGGTAGGGCCGGAACAGGTGCTGATCGTGATTATCAACGATCACCGCGCCGACTCGATCACCAGCGTCAAGGGTTTGCCAGGCGATGCGTGCCGTTATGTCGGCTGCAGCCACAGATTTTAAGCGCAGCTGTGACCCAAAGAACATCTGTTGGCTTTGGTCGACAAAAATTAGCACCGGGCGTTCCCGTTCTTCGCGGAATATCTTCGTGTGCGGCTTGTTTTTTCTTGCGGTTACCCGCCAATCAATCATTCGAGCATCGTCGCCAGGTTGGTACTGACGGACTTCTGAAAAGTCGACGCCGCGGCCTCGAGTTTTCGATATCTTCAATCCGGATTGATGTCCTACGGCATTACTTTTGCTGGTCAGATTTTTTTGCGCGCTATGACGCAGACTCAGCAGTTGTTGCAGATCGACGTAGGCGCCTGTTAGGGCGTTTGTGATTTGAGAAGTCGAACTGATTTCAGGCACAGGGTTACGCAAGGGTGGGGCTAAGGTACGGGTACGTTTTGCAGCAAAAGGTCAATCACCTGGTCGCTAGTGATGCCTTGTGCATCTGCCTCGAAAGACAATATAAGGCGGTGGCGCAGCACATCATGGGCAACGTTTTGGATATCTTGTGGGGTTACGAAATCGCGGCCATCAAGCCAAGCCAGCGCTCGGGCACAGGTGTCCAAGCCAATAGTGCCACGTGGGCTGCTGCCGTAATCGAGCCACTTTGCCAATTCTCTCTGGGGTGCGCGGCTGGCCATAACCAATTCCACCAGATAACGTTCCACCGGCTCTGCCATGTGTAGATTCAGCAGGTCCTTGCGCGCGCTGAATAGATCCAACTGGGTTAGTTTGCGCGGTGTTTGATTCGATGTGCTTTGTGATTCTTGCCGCACTAGGTGCAGGATTTTTTGCTCAGCGTCTCTATCCGGATAGTCGACCACTAGGTGCATTAGGAATCGGTCTAATTGCGCCTCTGGCAGGGGGTATGTGCCTTCTTGCTCAATCGGGTTTTGGGTGGCCATGACTAAAAATAGCTCTGGCAGTGGAAAGGTCTCGCGGCCCACGCTGACTTGGTGCTCGGCCATTGCCTCGAGTAGGGCGGATTGAACTTTTGCGGGCGCGCGGTTGATTTCGTCGGCAAGGATCAGGTTGTGAAAAATTGGCCCAGGCTGAAAATTAAAGCTGCCATCTTCAGGCCTGTAGATTTCTGTGCCGGTGACATCGCTGGGTAAAAGGTCAGGAGTAAATTGAATACGGTGGAAGTCTCCTTCGATCAGTTCAGATAATTCTTTGATTGCCCGCGTCTTCGCGAGTCCTGGCGCGCCCTCTACTAAAAGGTGGCCGCCGCAAAGCAGTGCCATCATTAATCGCTCGACCAAAGCCTCTTGGCCGATGATTTTTTCGCCCAGCCATTTGGTCGCTGCGACGATGGCGGCATGGGGTGACTGTGTGTCCAGGGTGTTCATCGTAAAAAGCTTGTATTGTGCAGAAAGCCAGCATTGTAGACTCGGACTTTAATTGGGGAAAGCGTCACTAGCGTTGAAACTCTGTGCCGAGGACCGCGCTCGTATTAAACTGCTGCAATGTTCGAAACAAGCCAAAAACTCCTGCTTAAATTACCGCCAGAGATCGCACATGAAGTGGCCATCTCCGGATTACGCTTATTGGGCCGTCTGCCAGGGCGCGCACAGCCTTATACGTCTGCAAAAAAACGTTTATTCGGTTGCGAATTCGCAAACCCGATTGGGCTTGCGGCTGGGCTGGATAAAGACGCAAAAGCAGTCGCCGGGCTTGCGCGTCTTGGCTTTGGTTTTGTCGAGGTGGGTACGGTTACGCCACGTCCGCAACCAGGCAATCCGCGGCCGCGACTGTTTCGCTTGCCTGAACATCAAGCGTTAATAAATCGAATGGGCTTTAATAATCAGGGTGTTGTGACCATGGTGCGGCGGCTTGATGCATTGCGTGCCCGGGACCAGCTCGGAGGCACTATTGTTGGTGTTAATTTGGGCAAAAATAAGGACACCCCTTTGGGCGCGGCAGCTGGCGACTACACCGTATGCATGCAGCGCCTCCATTCACTGGCCGACTATTTCACCTTGAATCTTTCGTCGCCGAATACGCCTGGCTTACGTCAATTGCAGCATGGCAGCGAGTTGTCAGAATTGCTCGACCAAGTTAAGGAAATGCAGCAACGTCTGGCACAAGGCGGCGGCGTTACGCCGCTGTTGTTGAAGGTGGCTCCTGATCTTGATGACGAGGATATAGAGCGAATTGCCGAACAGGTTGTCAGACATGAATTGGAAGGTCTGATAGCGACCAATACCACGCTCGATCGGGGCGCTGTTGCCGGGCACCCGTCAAGTGCAGAGGCTGGCGGTTTGAGTGGTGCGCCTTTGACGGAGGTCAGCTGTTCTGTGGTGCAAAAATTCCGCCGGATATTACCGGCACAATTGCCGATTGTCGGGGTCGGAGGCATTGGCAGCGTTAAAGACGCTCAAGCTATGCTAGATTCTGGTGCAAATTTGCTACAAATATACACATCCTTCATCTACCAAGGCCCCAAATTGGTGCGGTCTCTTGCTCAAAATGTCGCTTAACGCGCCAAAATAAATATTTTTCTCAAAATCTGCACTCTAATGTGGCGCGAATGCAGGCGATCGGTTTAAATAGGTGCTTCTACCACCTAGAGAGATTGTGATGAAAGGACTGCTAACCATCGCGCTGATGCTTTGTGCCAGCCCCGTTTTTGCCAATGATGGAATCAGCGGCGCCGATACTGCTTGGATCATGACCGCTACGGCGTTGGTGCTGTTTATGACTTTGCCTGGATTGTCGTTGTTCTACGGCGGCTTAGTGCGAAGCAAAAACGTATTGAGCGTGCTAATGCAATGCTTTGCGATCGCCTGCCTTATGTCCATTCTTTGGATGGTGGTTGGTTACTCCCTAGCGTTTGGTGATGGCGGGTCTATGAACGCCTTTATCGGCGGGTTCGACAATGTTCTTTTGGCTGGGATTGGTGAGGGCACTGCTTCTGGCACTATTCCAGAGAGTGTGTTCGCGTTATTTCAAATGACCTTCGCAGTGATTACGCCAGCGCTGATCGTTGGTGGCTTCGCAGAAAGAATGCGCTTTTCTGCCGTACTGTTGTTTTGCGCCGCTTGGCTTATTTTGGTCTACGCACCGATTTGCCACTGGGTCTGGGGCGGTGGTTGGCTTTCTGAGCGTGGCGTAATGGATTTCGCTGGGGGTACTGTGGTGCATATCACAGCCGGCGTAGCTGCCCTGGTCGCTGCAATGGTATTGGGTAATCGTCGAGGATTCCCGCAACAAGCCATGCCACCGCACAACATGACTCTGACCGTTATGGGTGCGGGCATGCTTTGGGTCGGTTGGTTTGGTTTCAACGGCGGTAGCGCGTTGGCGGCCAACGGCGACGCGGGTATGGCGATGTTGGTAACGCATATTTCTGCGGCCACTGGCGCCTTTACCTGGATGGTTATGGAGCGAATTCGTTTTGGCAAAGCGTCGGCGCTAGGCATTGTCACTGGCATGGTTGCGGGTTTAGGTACGATCACACCGGCATCGGGTTATGTAGGGCCCGGTGGTGCGTTGATTATCGGTCTTAGCGCTGGTGTTGTATGTTTCTTCGCGACCATCTACATCAAGCAAAGGCTGAAAATAGATGACTCGCTAGATGTATTCCCGGTGCATGGTGTAGGGGGTATTCTCGGTATGCTGCTAACGGGTGTTTTTGCAAGCAATGCCCTGGGTGTATTCAGCGGTCAGGAAGACATTGCGATTACTTCCCAAGTTGGCACACAGGCCCTCGGTGTGGTCGCCACAGTGCTATACACTGGGGTAGTGACTTGGGGGATCCTAAAGTTCACCGATGCTATGGTCGGTAATCGAGTTGACGAGGATCAAGAGCAGGAAGGTCTCGATCTTGTGTCCCATAACGAGCGCGGCTACGACCTATAAATAGGTATTGCGGGCGCTAGTGTGGGGCTCAGTGCGTGCTGCGCGCGAAGGCAGTACGCACCAACAGGTCTATAAGTTTTTCAAAATTCAGACCAAGGGCCCCAGCGCCGTCAGGGTAAAGACTGGTTGGTGTCATTCCGGGCAGGGTATTAACTTCTAGCAACGTGATGTTATTCGTGGCGTCTACGAGGAAGTCAGCGCGAGATAAATCTCGTAACCCCAGAGCCGAATGGGCGGCGACTGCTATACGCTGCAGTTCAGTAGTGACCTCTGGGGCAAGATCTGCTGGGACTATATGCTCACTTTGCCCGGGGGTGTAGCGATTCTCGTAGTCATACCATTGATTTGCCGCTGTACGAATTTCGATCACTGGATGTGCCAGCAGGTCCGTTGACGTATGCAATACGCCCACAGTGATTTCTTTACCGGCGATGAAGGGTTCAACTAAACAATCGCCGAACTGTAGGGCTGCATTTAGCGCTGCATACAAGTCGCCGCCTTTAGGCAGCAATTGCACTCCAAGAGCTGAGCCTGTGTTGAGTGGCTTGATTGCAACTTGACTGCCAAAAGCCTGCTCAATGTCGTTGACAGTGGTTTCTAGATCCGCCGTGCTGGCAACGATGCGCTCTGGGCTTACCGGTAGGTTGTGCGATCGAAATACAGACTTTGCAACAGCTTTATCCATCGCCAGAGCGCTGCCGCGGACCCCGCTACCGACATAGGGCAGACCGAGCATTTCGAGTAAGCCCTGAACTGTGCCGTCTTCACCAGGAGGACCATGCAGTGCTGGGAATACCACGTCTGGCTGTAATTTCATTAAAGTAGCCGGGCACTTGCGGTCCAGTTCAATCAAGCTGCTGTTGTGTCCTAGGGCCGTTAATGCTTTGTGAACTTCAGCGGCAGAACGACGCGATACCTCAGCTTCGGCGGATTCGCCTCCAGCCAGCACGGCGACGTTTAAAATGGTGTTATCGGCGGTTTGGATCTGCTCGGTCATATGGCATTAAGGTCTCAACTTGGCCCTCGAGTCAATAACGCACCAGCGCTGATGATCCCGCCATGCACCATCGAGAAACAAAAAATTCTTTGATAAGCCCTCATATTCAAAACCGCAGCGGCGCACTAGCTCCTGGGAGCGTAGATTATCGGGCTGGATGTTAGCCTCCAGCCGATGCAGGCCCATGGTGCTGAACGCATAGTCGATTAATCGCGTCAATCCTGCTTGCATGTAGCCCTGGCCTTGAAAGGTCGCTCCCACGTAATAACCGAGTGATGCGCTGAGAAAAGAACCGCGAACGATGTTGTTTATGTTTATCACACCAACGATGACTTCATCGGTCCCGCGGCAGATGGCAAACCCCTCATGATCGTTACGGCGAATCCGCTGCAGATAATATTTAAACAGGGCTGGCGTGGTAGGGGCTTGTATCCAAGGTTGGTGTAATTCTTCACTGGCGCGCATGAGCGCAAGAAATTCTGCCTCGTCGTTATGCGTTACCCGCCTTAGATAAATATCGTTACAAGGCCTCACGAGGTTTCTCGTTGTTGGAATTAAGGCTTTGCGCGCCAATAAAATCTGTAATGGTCGGGGTAAGTAAGCCCAGACCGATTGCCATGACCAGTACTGGGTGAAAATCCCTCGTTCCTACGTGCGTCAGTGCTGTCAGCGAAAAGTCGATTTGTTGCCATGCCAATACGCCGTAGGTGATCAGTGCAAAACTGAGGGTCAGTAAAAGGTAGCGGATGGTCTGGCGCATATATTTGGCAACTTGCTTAAGTTGGCGTGGATATTAGTGGCTTCTTTACGTGTATGACAGTGTTCAGCCGTCTTCAGTGACTCGGCTAAAAAAATAAGCTGCGCCGCGCCGACGCAACCAAGCCGCAGAAAATTGTTCACGATCGTAACAACGTGCGACGTCCACAGTATCTGCTGCGGCTGGATCCATGACATATACTTCACTGTCGCTGAGGCCATACACCAACACTAGATGGCCGGCAGTGCGTTTGAGTGGTGCCGTATCTAATTCACCGGGGTCAAAACGAATACTGCATATTACCGGTGTTTGTTGCAGTAACGCCTGCTCAATTGTTGACCAATTGGTACTGCATTCTACTGCGGCTAGGCAATTTAAACGGCTGGCCTGATAAATCGCTTGAGGCCACATACCATAGGCTTTCGTGACTGGGTCATAACAGTCCGAGATCAGTTCGGTCCATAATTTCGTGTATTGCGCGGATGTGTTGAGCCTATGCAGATAGGCTATTGCCATGGCAAGTGCGGTGGGCGAACAAATGCGGCTTCGAATAGCACTGGCGGCGGCCATTTGACTGATCGCGGGTGGTGGCTCCAAGCGGGTTGCGCTGATTGGGTTGCATGTACTAGAGACTTCTAAAGGACGCGCCGAGGCCACGCAAAGATAGTCACGTGGTCGCGAGTTACAGGCGACTCGCAGAACCAGACGCGCTGCTGTGATCGGATGGTGAGAGTGCCAACAATCTATGTGATCGCTCAGTTGTGGGTTATTGTCGCTATGCTCGGGGAATAATACGTGGTCGCTAGTGGCAGGAAGAGGGCGCAGGACATTCTTACCGTCGGCATGTTGCAGCATAAATTGGTACTGGTACTCAGCGTCGACGAGGGCAAAGCTCGGAACGATAATATGCTCTGGCGGCAGGTCATTAAGATCTATTGAGGTCTGCCATAGCGCCGATTCAAGCGCCTCCCACTGTGCCGGACCGGACATTGGCAACGGATACTGCGTAACGGCTTGGGTTTCACCGAGGCGTCGGGTAAATTTCATTGTTGAATGATAGCGCGCTGATCGTATAACTGAAATTAGATACGGTAGTGCGCTGCCCGGGAAGCAACGAAGAATACGAAGACTATGATTTTGGAACATGCCCGCAGATGCGAGAAATAGTTCTCTATACGACTGAACATTGCAGTCTGTGCGATGTAGCAATGGATTTGTTGTTGTCTCTGCCGGAGATCAAGGGTTGTGCCCTCAGGACGTTAGATATCGCCAGCAGCGACCGACTGATGGCTGAATTTGGCCAGCGTATTCCGGTAGTAGCCATTGGCAACGTCCAGCTTGATGCGCCTTTTGATGCTGAAAAATTGCGTGATTGGCTGCAGAATAATACCGTGGACTGATAGAAGGCCACGTTTTTGGAGGGAAAAATTGTGAAAGCCAGTGAATATCAACTTGCTCAACAGAGCTATGTGAGCCAGGGCATGGCGCGTGCTTTAACCTTGGGGAATCGTGGTCCATTGAGGTTCGATCAGCAGGGTCGTTTGCATGAGGATATCTTAGAGGCATATTGGCGAACCGGTTTTTATGTCTTTGAAAATGTCATTGACCCATCTGAAATTAAGTTACTGCAAGCAGAAATCGAAAACCTGTTGGCACGGGCGCCGGTGGACAATGGCGCATTGGAAGACGCTCAGGGCAGGCCTGCTTTTGGCCAGGAATTCGCGCGCCCAATTTATTCTCTGATACCGCCCCTAACCGATCCTTGGGGAGGCACTGATAAGCTCAATGGCCGGCATCCAACAAAAATGACGCAGCCAGAATCGGCGTCAAGTGCGCCAAAAAAAGTGGTGTTCTTAATGTCGGGAATGTGCCAAACCATGGATTCTGGCCTCAGGTTATACGGACATCCGGAATTGTTGAAAATCGCTGCCTCCATCAATGGCGATGACTTTGTCCCCTATAATGATGCGATTTTTATTAAACAACCTGGATTAGGTGGTTCGGTGTCGTGGCATCAGGATGGTGTTACCCATTGGGATTCACCGCAGTGGGATCAGGGCATCCATGGCTTTAACTTTCAGGTTCAGCTCTACGATACATCGGCACAGAGTTGTTTATGGGTAGTGCCGGGCACCCATAAGGACGGTAAGTTAGACATAAAGCAGAGGGTTGCCGACAACGCTGGGTCTGAATTTTTGCCGGACGCTGTACCGCTATTTGCTGCAGCAGGGGACGTGACCATTGTTAACCGGCAAGCACTGCATGGTTCATTCGCCAATACTTCAAAAGATATGCGCGTGTCGCTGACCTTCGGTTTTCATCGGCGGTCTTCAGTGCTTGGGGCTAGCGGTGCGCTAAGCCAGTCGAATGACGAGGTCTATGATGCACAGCGCATTGACCGTCGCTCTCAGGTTGTCGCAGTAGCGATCGATGCACGGCAGCAGTTCTATCCAGAAGAGTCCCGTTATCAATATCTGCCAATGTTGGGCCGAGAAGCACAATTGGCGCATTCAGAAGAGAATTGGGAGCGAGTGATTCGCGATTATAATTTGCACGACCTGTCGATTTAATCGCCCGTATCGAAGCCAAATAGCCGTTGTGCGTTGGCTGAACACAATTGGCCTAATTCCTGGGGGCTCTGCCCGCGTAGCTCTGCGAGCTGGTTCAGTACAAATGGCAGTAAGGCCGGCTCGTTTCGACGTCGGTATTTCTTGAGTGCGGCGAGTGTGTCTGGGAACATCCGGGCATTTTCCGGGGCATTATGTGGTCGCAAAAATGGCCCATCGGTTTCAATCATTATGCGATTGTCGGGTATCAAGCCCACTAGTTCTCGGAGTGCGCCCCCGCGCGCCTCGTCACACAGCCAGCCGGTAATGCCGATATAACAGTCAGCATTTAGATAGTTGTCGAGCTCTTCAGCACTGCCAGTAAAACAGTGCACAATAATGCTGAGTGGCTGGATAGGTTGGGTAAGCCAATGCAAAACCTCGCCTTGGCTGTCCCTATCGTGAACGAATATTGGCAGTGTTGTTTCGCTGGCGACCTCGATTTGCGCCTGAAAAGCTCGTCTTTGGGCTGCCGGCTCGGAAAAGTTGCGATTGAAATCTAAACCGCATTCACCGATTGCCGATACTAATCTGTGTTTGCTGAGCTCGCGCAGTCGCTTGCTGTCACTATCTTTCCAAGTTTGTGCATCGTGAGGATGAACTCCAGCCGTGGTCAGTAGTTGTGGCCAGTTTTTTTCGTTCTCGGCGTATTCACACAGCACCTTATTTGCCGACACCATATCCAGATCAGTAGCGCAGGCTAATATACCGGTGATGCCCGCTTGGGCTGAGCGTTCTAGGATCTCGGATTGGTCGTCGCCGAATTGCGAGTTCTGCAGGTTTACACAGATATCGATCATGATGAACTCTGAGCGACGCTGCGTTCTCCTGGGCTTAAGATATTTGCTGGAGTGTCGAGTAATTGGTTGTAGACATAGGTGAAAGCAAGCACGTTTTTTACATAGTTGCGGGTTTCACTAAACGGTATTGTTTCTATCCATACGTCCATGGGCATGCCATCAATACCCTTTATCCAGCGATCGACTCTATGTTCGCCTGCGTTATATGCCGCGATGGCCAATGGCCGCTGACCTTCGAAGCGATCAATTAACCACGCCAGATGGTAGCTGCCTAATTGGATATTGATCTTAGGGTTGTTCAGTTGGGTGGCAAAATTGCTGGGTAATCGAGCTCGCTTTGCTACTAACTTTGCGGTGGCGGGCATCAGTTGCATTAGTCCGCGGGCGCCGGCAGGTGATTTCGCTGTGGGCTGATAAGCCGACTCTTGTCGCGCCACAGCACGTAACAGCCCAGGAGCGACGTCTTGCTTGTGTGCGGCTGAGTTGAAATCGGAGCTAAAGGTCACAGGAAAGCGCAGGACTAAGTCGTCCATGGCCTCGGCCAAATTAGCGCTGCGTATAGCCAACGACAGATTGCCTATGTCTCTGGCCAGATGGCCTAATTTTCGTTTCTCATCATTAGTGGCCGTATCTAGTGCTCGATACCATTCCCGGCGCCCATTGAGATTTTCGCCAACGGCGAATAGTTCAATTGCGCGTTGGGCGCTGGCGTTACTGGCGAGGTCAAAAGTTGCTGGCTTGGGGGTGCCGGCCTGCAGTTTTTGCAATGGCATATCCAAAGCTAGCGCGGCCATGAAACCATAGTAGTGTCGTTGTCCAGCAAGTTGCCGCAGCATTTTTTGTGGGTCGGGTGTATCCATGTCGGGTGGTTGAGCCGAAGCCGTTTGCTGCAGTGCCCTTGCCCACCAATACTGCCAGCGTTGGGTGGTCTTTTCGCCGCTTGGTAACTGGGTTACCCAGTGCACCAGTTCATCCCAGTTCTGCTGAGCCAGCGCTGCCTCGGCGAGCCCTTGGGTGGCAAAAGAAGATGTGAACTGCGCGCGCTCAGCTGCACTCGGAAAGGTGCCAGCTCCCGCCAATCCGACCTGAATATGCTCGGCGATGATTGAGCGTTGCACTGGGCTAAATGAGTGGGTTTCTGCATAGCGCGCCCAGGCCTTCGCCGCGTCCTCGGCGCCGTTTCTGCTCAGACGCATAAGCCCGTGCTGAATGATGGTTCTATTCTGGGCGTTGTCCCGAGCGAAACGGCTGCGCTTAGTCACACGTTTGGGTTGTGTATGCACTTGATAATAGGCCTCAGCCGCGCGTTTCTTGGTACCGGTAAAAAATCTGAGCAAATAGCGAGAAAGTTTGCGCTGGTTGTTTTTTATCGAAGCATCGAAACGTTGCCATGCTATTTCTTCAGTAAATCGTGGGGTCGTGCGCCAGACATCGAAGATAGGATCACAGGCTTTTGGTTGGGATTTTGGGCTGAGCCAAAGATCGGTGGTCCAATCTAAGGCTTTTTTGCGCTGTTCCCGCCCATAGAGCGCACGCACGTAGTAGCAGCGCAATTCAGCGTCGCGGCTGCGCTGGTAGTCTGCGTCAGAAAAATTTTGCAGTAGCGTCGTCCAGTGGCGCTTTTGGCCAAGCTTCTTTAACCAACGGCGAAACATGATGTCGCTGGGGGCGAGATCGCTGTGTTCGTCCATAAAGCTTCTGATTTCTTTGGCTGACGCGCGGTTTAGTCGACCGTTAACGCGGTGGTAATCCAAGTATGGGCGCAACGGATAGTTATCTAGACGTTTGGCTTTTGCTCTGAATTTGCTTACGGCACCGCGGCGCAAATCTTCCAAGGCTTGTTGATACAGAGCGCGCTGCTCGAATAGGCTCGAATCGTCGTCCGCTTTTGTTGCGGCATGGGCAATGGGGGCTAGGCTGGCCAATAAAAGTAACAGTAAACTCGGGCGGAGTAACACCGCTGCCGGCAACCGATAAATTAGTGAACGAGTCTTCCCGGCGAGTAATACCATTAAAAATTCAGTTAACAGGCGGGTCTAGGTAGATTCGCTGTCGTCATGGCCAACGCGCACGGCCAAAACGTCGCAACTGGCACCATGTAGAACGCCATTGGCTGTAGAGCCTAGTAGCAGTGCTAAGCCATGCCTTCCGTGGCTGCCGACGACAATAATATCTGCTCCTGCTTCCTCAGCGGTGCGCTGAATCTCGCTCTCCGGCCGACCAAAAATAAGATGTTGGTGGGTTTCCGGAACATTCAAAGTGGCTGAAAATTCTTGCAAATGGGCTGCGGCTTGATCCTGGATTTGCTCTTGGACGGTCGATAGGTCCATGGGCACATCACCCCCGTAGGCAAGGCTCAATGGCTCGATAACGTGCACAACGTGAAGCTCGGCGTCAAAGGCATTCACCAGTTGGGTCGCGCGCTCGGCGACTTTGAGAGATTCCTCAGTCAGGTCTACTGCCAGCATAATTTTTTGGTACTTAGACATTGTGCAAGCCTTGCGTGCTGATCGCTATTGGGCGGAAGATACAATGTCCTTCTGATGCTAACAAGTAGGGGTAGATGGGTGGTTTGGTTAATTATTGTGGCAGTGCTAGCTCTGGCAGTTGGTCCTATTTTCTACCTTTTACCGAGTGCGCAAGATCGCTTTCTTGCAGGCCTGCGTCAGCATGCGCGGCAATTGGGGTTTTCCATGCAGCTGCAGAGACTAGCGAAATTGAATCCGACCGCAGCCGAACGGGTCAGCGCTTCCGGCCAACAGCGTGCCCCGGTGGTTGAATGCATGCGCTATCAGTGGCTGATACGGGAACCAATACATGCACCACTCGACATAGTGTTACGGCGCTTGCCCGACTCAGTCACAGTGTCTGTGCAAGAGGCGATTGCGGGTTGGGGTGTTGCTAAGTCGGGTGAGCGACGAAATACAGACCACGCAGGGCTGCTTGAAATAGCCCAACACTTAGAGCTGCAACACAGCTTATTCGAGTGTGTACGGAATTTGCCGGATGCAGTTTTAGCGCTGGGTATTGAAGCACGCTCGGTAAGCATTTACTGGCACGAGGAGGCGGCTGTGCCAAGAAGCGCCGATGAAAAAGGCCGACTTGCTGATGGCAAAAACCTGATAGAGGATTTACGTGGTCGTCTACAAACTTTGGCATTGGCAATCGTCCAGACCTATGGCGAGCGCGACAATGCGCCCTCGTAAATGCTTCGGTCCGGGGCTCTGTGCACTTTCACAGAGGTGCCGTCGACTCAGACAAGTTTGTTACGAAGTGGAGGGATTTCTTGACAGCAATGATCTCCTAGGCCTATAAATCGCGCGTCGTGAACTGCGTGGCTTGAATTTCCGGGTGTAATGGACACTCATGCCGCGTTTTATTTATACAATTTGCTATTTTCATGGAGTTTTATGGCTAGATCATTGGTCATCGTCGAATCGCCGGCCAAAGCGAAGACCATTAATAAGTATTTGGGTAGCGACTATATTGTGAAGTCCAGTGTTGGGCATATTCGCGATTTACCTACGGGCGCCCGTGCAGCTGACCCAAAAGCTAGAGCTAAGGAAGCGCAAAAGACTAAGGCGCTGCCGCCAGAGGAGCGTGCTGCATACAAGAAGAAGCGCGCGCGCGAGCAACTTGTGCGGCGCATGGGCATCAATCCCGATCAATCCTGGTCTGCTGAGTACGAAATTTTGCCCGGCAAAGAAAAAGTAGTGGACGAACTGCGGCGCTTAGCGAAAAGCGCACCTACCGTTTATCTTGCAACGGATCTTGATCGTGAAGGCGAGGCTATTGCTTGGCACCTGCGAGAGGCGATAGGCGGTGATGAAAGTCGCTATCGTCGCGTGGTGTTCAACGAAATCACCCAGAAAGCGATTCAGGAAGCCTTCGTTGATCCAGGCGAATTGGATATGAACCGCGTATATGCCCAGCAGGCTAGGCGCTTTCTCGACCGAGTGGTCGGTTTTGAACTTTCACCTTTGCTCTGGTCCAAAGTAGCGCGAGGGTTGTCCGCTGGTCGAGTGCAAAGCGTGGCGGTAAAACTTATCGTCGAGCGAGAGCGTGAAATTCGCGCCTTTGTGCCTGAGGAGTATTGGGACTTGTTTGCGGATTTACTGCGCGATGGCGATGCCGCACCCATTCGATTTCAGGTAAGCCGTCAGGCTGGAGAAGCGTTTCGGCCGCAGAGTCAGATGGTTACCGAAGAGGCTATGGCTGCGCTGCAAGGTGCGGAATTCTCTGTCAGCCAACGTGAGGACCGTCCCACACGAACGAAACCTAATGCACCTTTTATAACGTCAACTTTGCAACAGTCCGCCAGTACCCGCCTGAGTTTTTCCGTTAAGAAAACCATGACCATGGCCCAGCGCCTGTATGAAGCAGGCTACATCACTTATATGCGGACGGATTCTACAAATCTCAGCGCGGAAGCGGTTGAGGCATGCCGAGACCATGTATTAACTGAATTCGGTGCAGCGTACTTGCCAGAGCAAAAGCGCACCTACACGGCCAAGGACGACGCCCAAGAGGCTCACGAGGCAATTAGACCCTCCGATGTCAATGTTCGTCCTGAACAATTGAATGGCGTTGATGCAGATGCGGTGCGCCTCTACGATCTTATTCGCAATCAGTTCATGGCATGCCAGATGACCGATGCGGAATATCTGAGCACGTCCATTAAAGCTCAGGCCGCAGACTTCGAGTTACGGATTCGCGGCCGTATTTTGAAATTCGACGGGTTCACTCGAGTGCTGCCGCCATTGTCGCGAAAGGAAGAGGACACGCCGCTGCCAGATTTGCAGCCTGGGCAAGTTCTAACCCTAAATGGGCTTGAACCTGTTCAACATTTCACCAAACCAACGCCGCGGTTTGGTGAAGCTAGTCTGGTTAGGGAATTGGAAAAGCTTGGCATAGGGCGCCCATCTACCTACGCGAGCATTATTTCTACAATTCAGGATCGTGGCTATGTGAGCCTCAATAACCGCCGCTTTTATGCCGAGAAAATAGGCGAATTGGTAACGGACCGATTATCAGAAAATTTCACTAACCTGATGGATTACGGCTTCACAGCGGGTATGGAAGAAGAACTCGACAAAGTCGCTCATGGTGAAGCGATGTGGAATCAGGTGCTTGATAATTTCTATACTGATTTTAGTTCTAAGCTCGATCAAGCCCAAGCGCTTGAGGGTGGTATGCGGCCCAATGCGCCAACAGATACCGATATTGAATGCCCTACTTGCGGGCGGCATATGCAAATCCGCAACGGCTCTACAGGTGTGTTCTTGGGCTGCTCTGGATATAGCCTAAAGCCGAAAGAGCGCTGTACCACTACCATGAACCTGATTCCGGGCGAAGAGGCCGTAGACGTTGATCTGGATGAAGAGGGCGAATCCAAATTACTCCGGCGTATGAAGAAGTGCCCAAAGTGCCAAACGCCAATGCTTAGTCACCTCCTCGACGAACAACGCAAACTGCATATTTGCGGCAATAGTCCGGATTGTGATGGTTACTTGATTGAGCGTGGTCAGTTCAAAATCAAAGGCTATGACGGCCCAGTCCTCGACTGCGATAAGTGCGGTGCAGAAATGCAGCTAAAGTCAGGACGTTTTGGTAAGTATTTTGGCTGCACAGAATGCAAAAATACTCGTAAGTTACTGCGAAATGGTGAGCCGGCGCCGCCAAAAGCAGATCCAGTGCCCATGCCCGAGCTGGAGTGCGAGAAAGTACCGGATCATTACTTGTTGCGTGATGGAGCTTCCGGCATTTTCTTGGCCGCCAGTCAGTTCCCAAAGCACCGTGAAACCCGTGCGCCGAAGGTGATCGAGATCAAGCCTCATGCGAATGAGCTTGATCCAAAGTTTCAGTACTTAGTTGAAGCTCCTGAGCGCGATCCTGACGGTAATCTGGCGATCATCCGCTACAGTCGCAAGACCAAGGAGCAGTACGTGCAGTCCGAAATTGAGGGCAAGGCGACTGGCTGGAAAGCCTACTATCAGGACGGTCGTTGGGTAGAAGAGCTCAAGGCCGCGAAGAAGGCGAAAACGTCGGCCTAGGAGCCAACCGGTTAGCGGCCAGGTAAAGGGCTAAAGGTGCTGGCGAATAACGCCAACCGACAAGCCCTCAATCGCAAAGTTTTGGGTCGCTAAATCTACTTCAATTGGCTGGTAGGCGTCGTTTTCTGGAAGCAGCATCACTTGGTTGCGGCGTTTCGTGCGTTGAAAGCGTTTCACGGTAACTTCCTGTTCGATTCGTGCCACCACGATTTGGCCATGGGTTGCGACCTCAGTTTTATGAACGGCTAATAAATCGCCGTCGAATATGCCCGCGTTCATCATGCTGTCACCGCGAACGCGCAGTAGATAGTCGGCATGAGGTTGGAAAAAGCTCGCCGGCAAATCGATGCGGTCTTCAATGTTTTCCTCAGCCAATATGGGGTCGCCGGCTGCGACTCGACCCACAACGGGTAACCCCGGATCCACTAAATCGGGTAGGCGTATGCCCCGCGACGTTCCTGGAATCATTTCTATCGCGCCTTTGCGAGCCAGTGCTTTCAGGTGCTCTTCCGCTGCATTTGCAGACTTAAATCCAAGTTCTTTTGCGATATCAGCTCGTGTTGGTGGATAGCCAGTATCGACTATGTACTGACGAATCAGCTCCAGCACCTGAGTTTGCCGCGCGGTAAGAGCAGCGGGAGTCGTCATTTGGCTTACATTGGCCATAGCGGATCCTGGGTAAACATACAGTGCTGGTAGTATATACAGAGGTTGGGGCGCCTGACCAGTGCCAATTTGCTAAAACCCGATTCAGTTCAGTGCCTTCATATGATGGATTCGCTGCGCGTACGCGCTACTATGGTTCGTGCGCTTCGAGTAAGAGCATAGTCAGCAATTTCAAGCCAACGGATTTTTGTATGCAAACAATATTGGATTTTTTGGCCACTCATGGCTGGATTGCCGAAGTCTTTCTCATAATGTTACTCACGGCAGTGCTCCGCCTTATGCTTAAAGTGTCCCTAGATCGCTTGGCGCGACAGGCACAAAAGAGCAAAAACTACTGGGACGATGCGCTGGTAGAGGCAGGGCGCCGTCCTGCAGGCATAGCGGTGTGGGCGCTGGGCATTAGTCTCGCGGCAGAAGTGGTTGGGGGCGATGCCCAAGCGGAGATCTTTCAGTACATCGACAGCATGCGCGACGTGGCTGTGGTGTGGTTACTGGTGTGGTTTGCCCTGCGTTTCATTCGCATGATTGAAGAGCACTACATAGCGAATCACACCGAAGATAAGTCCCTTGATCAAACTACCGCGTCTGCGGTGGGCAAGCTTTTACGAGCCACCGTTGCGATCACTGGAACGTTGCTTGTGCTGCAGGCTTTTGGGGTGTCTGTTTCTGGAGTTTTGGCGTTTGGTGGTATCGGCGGCATCGCTATTGGTTTTGCCGCGCGGGATCTGCTCGCAAACTTTTTTGGCGCCTTGATGATTTTCTTAGATCGTCCGTTTTCGGTAGGCGATTGGGTGCGTTCACCAGACCGAGATATCGAAGGTACTGTGGAAGATATCGGGTGGCGATTAACGCGCATACGCACGTTCGATAAGCGGCCGCTTTATTTGCCTAATTCAATTTTTTCGAGTCTGGCGGTGGAAAATCCTTCGCGCATGTATAACCGGCGTATTTACGAGACTATAGGGCTTCGTTATGACGATATTGGCTCTATGGAGGGTATCGTCACCGGTGTGCGCGAGATGTTGCAGCAAAGTGACGAAATCGATCAGCAGCAGGTTTTAATGGTGAATTTTGTGACCTTTGGGCCGTCGTCCGTAGACTTCTTCATTTATGCGTTTACCAAGACGGTTGATTGGCAGACCTATCATGAAGTTAAACAGCGCATATTGTTAAACATTGCGCAAATTATTGAACGGCATAACGCGGAAATTGCCTTCCCTACGCAGACCTTGCATGTGTTACCAGAACCCGGAGGCGATGCTCGGTGATGAATCTTGGCGACTTGCCCTATGCGAGTGGTGTGCCGGATGAAGTGAGTCGAGGTTTTTCTCAGGCAGAACAGTTGTATTCGCCCGCGCGGATGAGTCAGGCCATTGATCGCATGGCCATCGGGATAACTGTCGCTTTGCAAGACCAAAATCCAGTATTGCTAAGTCTGCTGCCCGGTGGCCTATTTTTGACCGGCCAGTTAATGGCGCGTTTGGTTATGCCCATGCAAATTGGCTATTTGGACATCGGCGGTAGTGCGGAAAGCCAGCATGAGCCTCAGGCCAGTTGGCGTAACAGTTCCCATCCTGAGTTGCGTGGGCGTAATGTTTTGCTGGTTGGGGATGTCCTGAATTGTGCATCGACTCTGCAAGCATTACGGGACTGGTTGCTTACCCAAGAGGTCGCTTCGTCGCATTACGCGGTGATGGTAGAGCAACCCGCCGCAGACTCATCTAACCGTAGCGCAGTGGCAGATTTTGTCGGTGTGGAGGCCCCAAATCGGCCTATATTTGGTTGTGGCACAGATTTTTGTGGCTACGGTCGCAACTTGCCGGCACTCTACGCTATTGCGCGCTAGTTAATGCCTTAGCCTCTTGTAAGGCACGCCAGCTACTTTCTAGCGTCGGGTTAGCCGCAATGGGCTCAATATTGATCAGTACGCCCATCAACGGGTGGTCTAGATAGTGCAATTCGCCACTGCGCATGCGCCGGCTCTCATTCAATAACGCGTATTGGTTTGAAGAAGGGTCCGGATGTAACCACAACTTAGTGTTGGCGTGCAGGTAGCGGCCCAGGGTTATGCCAATGTGGCCGTTTAGGCGCATGAACTGGGTCGTCAGCTGTAGATTTTGCACAGGTAAATGGATGCGTTGCGGCGCGTCCCGAGGAGGCACTGGCTGTTGCCAACGCCCGTGGAAAACTACGTTCAGTTCTGGTGCTAAAGCAATACTACGCAGCTGTTCCTGTAGCATTAGTTGCTCATCGTTCAGCCACTGCCAACTGCCGCTGTCTATGTTGTCGTTGAATTGTTGCAGGGCGCGCATGAAGTTTTCTTCGGCACCGCTGATCGGTGAAACCGTAACGGTTTCAACTGTTTCAGTATCCGGTTCGGGCTCATAAACGTCTATAGGATCGACGCTGAGTGGGTTAGTTTCTGCGGCCGTGAGCGGTGGTATCAGTGTTATTTGGCTACCTGCTGGGGAAAATTCATTCAGCAGTTCTGTTTCAAAGCCGTTGCTTAAGACGATTTTCATGAAGTCCGGCAGTTGGGCATCGGCGTCCACTCGACAGTAGCGGCGATTTAAGGTGGCGGTCCAAAATTGATTTGAGTTTTGTGCTCGCTGCTGGATGTGCTGAGCCGGTAAGGCCATAAGATCTTGGGGCCAGACTGGTTGCGGCTCCTCCTGCAACGGCTCCATGAGGGTGTCACTCGTGGGTTCGCGCAAAAATACGATCACTTCAATAGCGAACCGGTTGGCCGGCAGCGCATCCTTCAAGTTTGTCAGATCTCGAGGCGTGGTCGCGCTTGCGTAAATGCTTAAACCGCAGCATAGTATAAATGTCAGCGGGCGCCACATCATTTCAGGCTGCCGCCTCTTGCTGTGGCGTCAAGCGTTCCAGCAGTTCATGTGCGAATGCTAGGCGTTGCTCAAAGGTCTCAAGGGCACATTGAATGCGCAGGGTCGAGGAGCCTTCGAGCCGGAACGTATGGCTTTCTTGCTGGACCAAATTGACGATCATCAACGGCTCGACGCGAGTAGTTTTACTGAATTCTAGTTTGCCGCGCTCTTCTCCAAGATCCAATTTCACAATACCAAGTGATTGTGCTAACAATTTGACTTGGGTGACGCTGAATAGCTGTTTCAGCTGGCTGGGTAGTAGGCCAAAGCGGTCGATGATTTCAACTTGTAACGCGTCCAGCGCAGCGCTGTCTTTGGCGCTGGCGATACGCTTATACAAAATCAGCCGAGCCTGCACATCTGGTAGGTAGTCGTCTGGGATCAGGGTCGGCGCATGCAAATTGACCTCCTGATTCACTGGTTCGAGTGGACTGTCCAGGTCGGGTATTTTTCCAGAGCGTAATGCTTCCACAGCCTGATTAAGCATCTCCATGTACAACGAGAACCCAATAGACTCAATTTGTCCAGATTGATCGTCGCCCAGTAGTTCTCCGGCGCCACGTATTTCCATATCGTGGGTTGCCAGAGTGAAGCCGACACCAAGATCGCCAGCGGCCTCGATTGCGTCAAGACGCTTTACTGCATCGGCACTTAAACTCCGTGGTTCTGGAGTTAGCAGATATGCATATGCTTGGCGGTGGCTGCGGCCCACCCGGCCACGCAACTGATGTAGTTGAGCGAGGCCGAATTTATCTGCCCGCTCGATGATTATGGTGTTGGCGTTGGGAATGTCTAAGCCTGTTTCGATAATGGTGGTGCAGACTAAAACATTAAGTCGCCGGTGATAAAAGTCATTCATCACCTGCTCTAACTCTAGTTTTTTCATCTGACCATGGCCGATACCGATGCGCGCCTCAGGCACCAAGTCGCGCAAAGTTTGGGCGGCCTGCTCGATGCTGCGAACTTCGTTGTGCAGGAAAAACACCTGACCACCGCGCATCAATTCGCGACTGATTGCTTCACGCACGCTTTGCTCGCGCCGCTGTTGAACAAAGGTTTTTATGGACAGACGCTTCGCTGGCGGGGTGGCTATTATCGACAGATCACGAATACCACTCAGCGACATATTTAAAGTTCTTGGTATTGGTGTAGCGGTCAGGGTCATAACATCAACTTCCGCACGCAGAGCGCGCAGGCGTTCTTTTTGTCGTACCCCGAAGCGGTGCTCCTCATCGATAATTACCAGGCCGAGATCCTTAAAGCCAAAGTCTGTGCCCAGTACCTTATGGGTACCAATAACGATGTCGGCCTGACCGTTGCGGCAGCGCTCGGCGACAGCTAGATTCTCTGCATTGCTGCGCAAGCGACTAACGGCTTCTATGGTCACAGGCCACTGTGCGAAACGGTCGCGGAAGGAGTCGAAGTGCTGCTGTGCGAGCAGCGTGGTAGGCACCAGAATGACTACTTGTTTATTACTCTGTACTGCGACAAACGCAGCACGCATGGCGACCTCTGTTTTACCAAAGCCGACGTCCCCACAGACCAAGCGATCCATGGCGCGCTCTGCTGCTAGGTCGTGCAGTGTGGCGTCAATTGCCGTTTGTTGGTCTGGTGTGACCTCAAACGGGAATTCGGCTGCGAATCTCGCGTACTCCGCCGCCTCGGCCGCTAACTGATGGGAGAGTTTCAGTTCCCGTCGCGCGTAGATGTCGAGTAGTTCTGCCGCGACGTCGATGACCTTTTCTGCTGCTCGGCGTTTCGCGCGCTCCCACTGATCGGAGCCAAGCCGATGCAGTGGTGCAAGCTCCTCCTCGGCGCCGGCATATCGCCCAATTAAATGCAGTGATGTGACGGGCACATAAAGCTTGGCACCGCCCGCATAGCTGAGCGTCAGAAATTCTTGCGGCGCGTCATCAATGTCTAAAGTATCTAGACCAAGGTATCGACCCACTCCGTGCTGCGTATGCACAACCGGCGCGCCGATGCTTAGTTCGGTCAAATTGCGCACTATTTGGTCGGTATCAATTACCGCGGCAGACTCTGTCGTTTTCGAGCTCTGTCGGGCACCCAGCACTTCTGTTTCTGTGACGATAAGTGCGTGATCTGACCACAGACCCTCGGCCAGAGGCCCAACGGTGATGTAATGCTCCTGATGATTGGCTTTTTTATAGTCCTGAAAACTTTCCAATGGTTTGGCATGTATCCCGGCTTTACGCAGCATTTCGTCAAAAATTTCGCGTCGTCCGGCGGTTTCTGCGACAAACAAGGCGGGTAAGGACTGGTCATTTAAAAAGTTGATTAGTGCGCTTGCGGGCTGTGCAAGCCGCGGATTGGCATGCAGATCCGGAAAGTCGTTGCCGTTAAAAACCCGTTCGTGTTTGTGCGGGGTTGAACTAATAGATATGCGGCGATACTGGGCAAGGTGATGGCGCAGTGTCTGCTCATCAAGATAGAGCGCTTTAGGATCTAAAATAGGCCGCTCAACATCGTGGCGTAATGACTCGTACCGGGCAGACACTTCTGCGAGATATTGCTCGCATGCCTCCATTACACCATCTTCCACTACAAATAGCGTGTTTTCGGGTAGGTAATCGAAGAGTGTTGCCATCTGGTCAAAGAAAAACGGTAAATAGTATTCGATGCCGTTGGGTGCAATGTAGCTTGAGACGTCCTGATAAATACTGCAGCGGCGTACATCAACGTTAAACGCGTTATGCCATTGATCGCGGAAGTGGGCGATGGCTGCATCGTCGAAGGGAAACTCTTTGCCGGGTAGGATTTTTAGTTCATTGATCTGCGCTACGCTGAGCTGTGAGTCTGGATCGAATGTGCGCAAGGTGTCGATTTCTTCGTCGAACAGATCAATGCGGACCGGTAACTCGGCGCCCATGGGAAAGATATCCATGACGGCACCGCGCACGGCGTATTGACCGCGCTCAGTTACCGTATCTGTTGCTTGGTAGCCGGCTGCTTCAAGTCGCAAGCGCTGGGATTCAGTGTCGAATATTTGTCCGCGCTTGAGGTCGAAGCAGGCCCCATCGAGAAAGCTTGTAGGTGCAATTTTTTGTACCAGCGTCGGCGCTGGGACAATCAGTAGCCCTTGTTGTTGGTTGCGCAGATGCTGTAGGCACGCCAGACGCTCTGAAGTGATGTCCTGATGGGGTGAGAACGCGTCATAGGGTAGGGTTTCCCAATCTGGGAACCTTAAGATTTGATGCGGCTCTGTAGACGACTGAAAAAAGCGAATCCCGGATGCCCATTCTTCTGTGCTGGCAGGCTCGGCCGTTACGAGGACGATCATTTGTGGTGTCAGCGCGGACGTTTGCTGGCGCAGATGGGTTGAGAACTCGCTGAGCGCCAACAAGTGGGCGCTACCGTTAAGGCCGCGCCAGGTGAGTTGTTCGCCAGCGCGTTGAGGCAGCAAGTCCTCAGCTGTCGTTGGTAAAATCAGGTGGGTCACGTTATGAAATGTCGGTACATAAACCCGCTAGTTTACCTGCATTGAACGCTGCGCGGGCTGCTATCGACGGGAAAATTTGCCAGTCCAAGAGCCGGTGCGGTGCTGCCTTTCTGTAGAGCGGGTTTTGCTGCTCAAGCCACGGCGAGTACTGGCGTTAATGCAACCCCTAAGCTAAAGTTGGGCCAGATTGCGGCGATGGGCGCCGCTTTTCAATGAGGGGTATCAAGCGCTCTGGTCGTACTGCAAGGCCGGCGTAAAAAATCATATGCAATCCACAAATGTTGATGATCCTAACTACTTCCACAAGGTTGTAGATTGTCAGTGGGCGTGCCCAGCGCATACGCCCGTTCCTGAATATATTCGCTTAATTGCTGAGGAACGCTACACCGAAGCGTACATGCTGAATTGGGATTCCAATGTATTCCCGGGTGTACTCGGGCGTACCTGCGATCGTCCCTGTGAGCCGGCCTGTAGGCGCGTACGCACTGAAGAAAAGCCGGTCGCGATTTGTCGCCTGAAACGTGTCGCTGCCGACAATAAAGGGGATGTCAGCGCATATATGCCAGCGGTGCCCACAGCGAAAAATGGCAAGCGGATTGCGCTGATCGGCGCTGGCCCGGCATCCCTGGCGGTTGCTCGGGATTTATTGCCGTTTGGGTACGAGGTGCACTTATTCGAGAAGGATGCGAAAGGTGGTGGCTTTATGCGTTCGCAGATCCCCGCATTTCGGTTGCCAGAAGAGGTCCTTGATGAAGAGGTTGAGCGCATTTTAGATATGGGCGTTGTCTGCCATTTCGGTGAGGAAATCGGCAGTATGAAAACGCTTATGGAGCAGGACTTCGATGCCTACTTTGTCGGCACAGGGGCACCCCGTGGTCGCGATTTAGAGCTATTGGGTCGGCAAGAGGTTGATGACTATATTCATATCGGCATTGATTGGTTGTCCAGTGTGGCGTTTGGGCACATAACCGAAATCAGCGGCAAGGTGATAGTGATGGGCGGTGGTAACACCGCGATGGACTGTTGCCGAACATCGCTGCGCCTGGGCGCAGAATCGGTCAAAGTTGTGGTGCGCTCAGCATTTGAGGTGATGAAGGCTTCGGAGTGGGAAAAAGAAGACGCGATGCGTGAAGGCATTCCGATCATCAACAACCGCCCACCAAAAGAATTTGTGCATGAAAATGGCAAGCTAAAAGGCGTGTTATTCGAGTGCGTCGAGCCAGTGCGGGGCGAGGATGGTCGTTTACGTTACGAACCGACGGGCGAGCCTGATGAGTTCATTGAGGCTGATCATGTCCTTATGGCGATTGGGCAGGATAATCATTGCCCATGGATTGAGCGCGATTTGGGGATTGAGTTCGACAAGTGGGATTGTCCGGTACTGGATGAGGTCACGTTGCAATCAGATAACCCCAAAGTATTTTTTGGTGGTGATAGTGCATTTGGACCGGAGAATATCATTTGGGCCTCGGCCCATGCTCATCGGGCCGCAATAAGTATTCACTTGCTCTGTCAGGGTAAGGATCTGAAAGCCGATCGGCCACCCGAGGGTGTTAACTTATTATCGACCAAGATGGGCGTGCATGAGTGGGCTTATGACGCCGAACATGACGCATCGGCGCGAAATCTGGTGCCCTTGGTCGAGCACACTACGGCGCTGACCAATATCAAAGTTGAGGTTGAGCTCGGATTCGATGAGGCACTGGCCGCTCAGGAAGCGCAGCGCTGTCTCAACTGTGATGTGCAGACGGTGTTTGCGGAAAAGCTCTGTATCGAATGCGATGCATGTGTCGACATTTGTCCAATGGATTGCATCTCATTTGTTACCAACGACGAAGAGCCGGCGTTGCGTCAGACCCTCACGGCCCCTGCCATGAATACAGAGCAAGCACTCTATGTATCTACTGATCTGCCAACCGGGCGGGTTATGGTGAAGGACGAAGACGTCTGTTTGCATTGTGGACTTTGTGCCGAGCGATGCCCAACAAACGCCTGGGATATGCAACGCTCTGTAGTGCATGTTCCGCAATTGGGTTCGTTCGCATCATGAGTGGAAAAATGCAAGTAAAGTACAACGATTTCGTAATTCGCTTCGCCAATGTGAACGGCTCCGGTTCAGCTAGCGCTAACGGTATGTTCGCTAAAGCATTGTTTCGTATGGGTATTCCAGTTGCGACTCGGAATATTTTTCCGTCCAACATTCAGGGATTGCCAACGTGGTTTGAGGTACGAGTCAGCGAGCAGGGCTACCTCGGACGGCGCGAGGGTGTGGACATCATGGTGGCCATGAATGCGGAGACTTTAGTTGAAGATGTTGCCAGCGTGTCGCCTGGTGGCTACCTGCTATACGACAATTCGAAGCCCTTGGCTAAAACCTTGCGCCGAGATGATGTCAATGAGATTGGTATTCCAATAGCGACCATGATGCTGCCAGAGTTTGCTGACCCGAAACAACGCAGCCTATTCAAGAACATCACATATTTGGGCGCTTTAGCCGGATTGCTGAATATTGAATTTGATGTGATCACCGGCATGGTGGCTACGCAATATAAAGGCAAAGATGCGCTTATCGCACCGAATATCCACGCCTTAGAGCTAGGGCGAAATTACGCTTTGCAGTACTTACAGGCACCATTGCCGTTGCAAGTCAGGCGCTCTGATGCCGTTGGCGATCGTATTATGATGGACGGAAATGATGCCGCGGGACTCGGCGCCGTCTATGGCGGTGCTACTGTCTGTGCTTGGTATCCTATTACTCCGTCTACGTCGGTGGCCGAAAGTTTTGAAAACCATGCGAATCGACTGCGTGTTGATGAAACCAGTGGTAAGAAGAAATTTGCCATCATTCAGGTAGAAGACGAGTTGGCGGCCATTGGTGTGGTGATTGGAGCGGCGTGGAATGGAGCCCGTGCTTTCACAGCTACAAGCGGCCCGGGTATTTCACTTATGTCTGAGTTTTTGGGTCTGGCCTATTTTGCTGAGATCCCGGCCGTGGTTTGGGATATTCAGCGTTCTGGCCCGTCTACCGGCATGCCTACGCGTACCCAACAAGGTGATTTGATTGGTGCTGCATATGCGTCTCATGGTGATACCAAGCACCCGTTACTTTTTCCAGCAACGCCAAAAGAGTGTTTTGACTTTGCCACAGCTGCTTTGGATCTTGCGGATCGTGCGCAGACGCCCATTCTGGTCATGAGTGATCTAGAGCTGGGAATGAACGACAACCTAAGCGAACCACTGCAGTGGGATGACGCTGTTCGTTATGATCGCGGTAAAGTGCTCGATAGTGAGGCGCTAGAAAACAGTGAAGTATTCGGCCGTTATCTGGATGTGGACGGCGATGGAATTGGCTACAGAACGCTGCCAGGGACCCATCCTGATAAGGGTGCGTTCTTTACCCGCGGTACTTCCCGAGATGAATTCGCCGCCTATACCGAGTCGCCGGAAGCTTATGAACGCAACATGCAGCGTTTGGAGCTAAAGTGGCAGACCATCCGCGGCTTGGTGCCTGCTGCAGAAATCGACGATCAAAAGCGCCGAGTGGGTGTGTTGTTCTTCGGCACCACTGCACTGCCGATGCCAGAAGCATTAGATCTCTTGCACGCAGACGGAATAGCCCTAGACAGCTGCCGTGTCCGTGCATTCCCATTTGGTGCGGAGGTGGAAGCGTTTGTGCAAGAGCATGATTTGATATTCGTTGTAGAACAGAATCGTGATGCTCAGATGCGTACGTTATTGATTAACGAATTGCAGACGGCGCCAGCCAAACTCGTACCTGTCCTCTACTATGCGGGTCTGTCTATATCGGCGGACACGATTCATCAGCAGATCAATGAATACTTTACCGCCAACAAGTTATCTCGAATCTCGGAGGTGCAATCATGACTTTTGTGGCAAAGCCAAAAGTTCACCACCCAAATCTGCCCCTAAACGAGCTTGGACTGACACGGCGCGACTATGAGGGCTCGGTCTCGACACTGTGCGCAGGCTGTGGTCATGACTCTGTAAGCGCTGCAATCGTGCAGGCTTGTGCGGAATTATCGTTGCCGCCACATCGGTTTGCGAAAGTTTCAGGTATCGGCTGTTCTTCCAAAACACCGAGCTATTTTTTGAATAAGAGCCATGGCTTCAACTCTGTGCATGGGCGCATGCCCAGCGTTATGACGGGCGCTAATTTGGCCAATCGAGAATTGCTGGGTATTGGCGTATCTGGTGACGGCGACAGTGCATCCATAGGATTGGGGCAATTTGCACATATCGTGCGGCGGCGTATCAATATGCTGTACTTGGTTGATAACAACGGCACCTACGGTTTAACCAAGGGTCAGTTTTCTGCGACCAATGACAAAGGCTCAACCAGTAAGAAAGGTGCTCCCAATCTCTATGAGCCAATCGATCTGGTCAGCATGGCCCTGCAAATTGGCGCAACATTTGTTGCACGCAGTTTTTCCGGTGATAAAACGCAATTGGTTCCGCTGATAAAGGCGGCGCTAAAACACAAGGGGATGGCGTTTATTGATGTGATCTCTCCATGTGTAGCGTTCAACAACCATAATGGTTCGACCAAGAGCTATGAGTTCGTTCGTGAGCACACTCAAGAACTGGTAAATGCGGATCTAATCATGACTCATCCCGAGGTCACTGTAGACTATGCGGAAGGCAGCCGCGAGGATGTGTCGATGCCGGACGGCAGCACTCTGCGCCTGCATAAACTAGATGCGGATTATGATGCCCATGATCGGGTGGGCGCGTTGAACTATGTGCAGCGCTCCCAGGAGCAGGGCGAAGTCGTTACTGGTTTGCTCTATGTCGATCCTGACCCGGTGGAATGTCATGACATCATGGACACTGTGGACCAGCCGTTAAATGAGTTGAACGAGGCCCAGTTGTGTCCGGGCAGTGCGGCCCTTGCCGACATAAATGCCAGTTACCGCTAGGCTACTGATCTAGGTAGACAGCCATGAGCTGTTACAGAGGTGCCGGGAACAGATAGGGATTTCTTAATTTCGCTGTTGCCCACTGGTCGGTAATTCCTATAATGGCGCCGCATTTGCAACGGTGAGCCGGTGCGCTCAGCTGTAACAACGCTACGATCGAAAGAGGAAACGCTGTGGCATTACCCAGTCTTGATGATTACTTCCCCGATTGGAAAGAACGAGAAGCGCTTGCTGAAGCAATGATCCCGTTGATCGGGAAGTTGTACCGGAAGAACGTCGTGGTTTACTGCTACGGTCGTGCGCTCTACAACCAAAGCGTGACCCAGTTGATGAAAGCCCACCGCTATGTCCGCCAGCTTGCGCAGAATGAATTATCGGAATTTGAAACCTACCCCATCTTAGTGGCGATGAGCGAGCTTGATCTTGGGCCTTGTCATGTCGATGTGGGCAAAATGGCCTCCACGCTAATCGAAAGATCGATCAAAGATGAGGCTGAAATTAAGCAATATGTGCAGGAGCAATGTGCCAAGGTCGTTGGTGTCACAACGCCGCCGTTAGCGGCGCCCCAAGACATTGTGTTATTCGGCTTTGGCCGCATTGGGCGGCTGTTAGCGCGTCTGTTGATCGAGAAGACCGGTGGTGGCACCCAGTTGCGACTGCGCGCTATTGTTGTGCGGCGAAGTGGCGCTAACGATCTTGCGAAACGGGCGGGCTTGCTGCGCCGTGACTCAGTGCACGGAAGTTTCCAAGGCACCCTCCGGGTAGACGAAGAAAACGAATGCATTATCGCTAACGGCAATGTTATTCGGGTGATCTATGCGGACGGGCCCGACAAAGTCGACTATACGTCCTACGGCATAAACAATGCCATCATCATAGACAATACCGGTGCCTGGAGTGATGAAGAGGGTCTATCGCAACACCTCAAGTCCAAGGGCGCTGCCCGGGTAATTCTTACGGCACCAGGCAAGGGTGGCATAAAAAATATCGTCGCAGGTATTAACCATAGCGATATTGAGCCAGAAGATGCTGTGCTGGCGGCGGCCAGTTGCACCACTAATGCGATCGTGCCGGTGTTGAAAGCGGTCAACGACCGCTTTGGTATTGTCAACGGGCATATGGAAACCGTGCATGCCTATACTAATGATCAAAATTTGATCGATAACTTCCATAAGAAGAACCGTCGCGGTCGTGGCGCGCCGCTCAATATGGTGATTACTGAAACTGGTGCATCTTCTGCGGTAACCAAGCTATTACCAGAGTTGGATGGCAAGCTCACCGGCAACGCCATTCGCGTACCGACGCCAAATGTTTCCCTAGTGATATTGAATTTGACTCTGGATGAAGCAACAAGCCAAGAAGATATGAAGGAGTTCCTTCGTACCTCGGCGTTGTATGGCAAATTGCAACGACAGATAGATTTCACTACTTCGCCGGATATTGTCTCTTCAGATTTAGTCGGTAACCGGCATGCTTGTATTGTCGATGGCGAAGCCATTATCGCTAAAGACAATCGGGTCGTGCTCTATGTTTGGTACGACAACGAGTTCGGGTATTCATGCCAAGTTGTGCGTGTGGTGCAAAAGATGGCTGGGATCTCGTATCCGTTGATTCCAGAAAATGCCGAAGATATGGGGTTTTAGTCGCTTCTTATGAAGGTTAGAACCCGCATCGCCCCATCGCCAACGGGCGATCCTCATGTTGGCACAGCATATATGGCGCTGTTCAACTGGGTGTTTGCGCGGCAGCATGAAGGCGAGTTTATTCTGCGCATAGAAGATACGGACCAAGCCCGTAGCACAACAGCTTCTGAACAAGCGATTTTCACCGCGCTGCAGTGGCTGGGCCTAGACTGGGACGAGGGCCCAGATGTGGAGGGTGCCAAGGGCCCCTATCGCCAAAGTGAGCGTAAAGAGCTCTATTTGCAACACGTTCAGACGCTTCTCGACAAAAACCACGCGTTTTATTGCTTTTGCTCCAAGGAGCGTCTAGACACGGTCAGAGCAGAGCAGCAGGCGGCGAAACAAACCACACGCTATGACGGACACTGTGCGAACCTAAGCGCTGAAGAGGTGCAAGCGCGTCTCGCGGCGGGTGAAGAGCATGTTGTGCGTATGCGTGTGCCTGAGACGGGCGACTGCACTTTTCGTGATCGCTTGCGCGGCGAAATCACCATCCCTTATTCCCAGATTGATATGCAGGTTTTGCTTAAAGCTGATGGGATGCCGACCTATCATCTGGCGGTAGTGGTTGATGATCATCATATGGACATCACACACATTCTGCGTGGCGAGGAGTGGCTCAATTCGGTTCCGAAGCATCAGTTGCTCTACAGCTACTTCGACTGGCCGATGCCGGAACTGATTCATTTGCCGCTGCTGCGTAATACTGATCAAAGCAAGTTGTCCAAGCGCAAAAATCCAACTAGCGTGACCTATTACCGAGATCAGGGGTTCCTGCCGGAGGCGCTTTGTAACTATCTTGGTCTGATGGGTTGGTCGATGCCTAACGAGCAGGAATTGTTTTCACTGCAGGAAATGATCAACGCCTTTGATGTGGATCGGATTTCGACCAGTGGGCCGATCTTTGATCAAGACAAATTAAAATGGATGAATGGACAGTACCTCCGCGGACTGGATGCTGACACCTATGCTGCGAAAGTCTCAGCCTGGATGTTTAACGAGGAGCGTTTGGCCGCGTTGATTCCATTGGTGCAACAGCGGGCAGAGCGACTGTCTGACTTGGTGCCGTTGATCGACTATTTGGTTGGAGCGCGTAGGCCGCTGGATCCAGATGATTTCGAGCACAAGAAACTGGAACGGGCGCAGGTGGTTAAGGTTTTACATCACACCCTTGCGATGTTCGATCGCAAGCGTGAGTGGCTCAGAGATGATCTTTATGCATCTTGCAATCAACTCGCGGAACAATGCGACATGAAGCTGCGAGATTTTTTGTTCCCTCTATTCATTGCCATTAGCGGCCGTGAAGTGTCCTTGCCGCTATTTGATTCGCTGGTATTCCTCGGCGCAGATTTGAGCCGTGGGCGTTTGCGCGATGCATTGGAGGTGCTAAACGTCTCGGGTAAGGAGCGCAAGCGTCTCGATAAGGCTGTTGAGCAACTACATTTTTCCGATTAAGTACTGCCAGGGAGATTGACAGCGTCTGAGCGCCTCCCTACCATGCGCGCAGTCTTGGGGCCATAGCTCAGCTGGGAGAGCGCGTGAATGGCATTCACGAGGTCGGGAGTTCGATCCTCCCTGGCTCCACCAATCTTTACTTTTCTCCTTCCCCTAACCGGCTGGTGCGCAAGAGTCATTCCGGTCATGATAACGGGGTTATGCGAGCCAATATTCCACAACGAGTCAGTTAACTTTAAGAGCTATCGAGTAGGTCAAACATGAGCGCACAGGATTTTGTCGTACCCGGTTGGAGAGAAGTAGACAACTGTTTATGTAGAGATTTCGAATTTGTGGATTTTTCTAGCGCATTCGCTTTTATGACCCGAGTAGCGCTGTTGGCCGAGCATTCGGAACATCACCCCAATTGGGCAAACATTTACAATAAAGTCAGTATTCAGTTGACCACTCATGATGCAGGTAATTCGGTGACTGGGAAGGATTACGGATTAGCATTGGGCATCAATCAAATTTTTGATGGCGGCTGAAACAATTACTTTGATTAGATCGTGATGGTAAAATTCGCCGCGGGGGCGCATTAAACATAATTAATATAAAAACAGAGGAGCAAAATACACATGCCTAGAATTAAGTACATCGAACACAACGGTACTGAGCACGAAGTTGACGCTGAGGTCGGCATTTCGGTGATGCAGGCTGCTCTTGATGATCTTGTCCCCGGTATCGACGCAGATTGTGGCGGCGAGTGCTCTTGTGCGACGTGTCATGTAATGGTTAAAGAAGAGTGGCTGGCTAAAACTGGTGCCCCAGACGCCGGCGAAGAATCTATGCTTGATTTAAATCCGGAGCGTCAGCCGAATTCCCGATTGTCGTGCCAGATTGCCGTTACCGAAGAGCTTGATGGCTTGGTTGTAGACCTACCGGAGTTTCAATTCTAATGAGCGAAGCAGCACCGCTGAGGATGATTGATTTTCAGCCCCAAGATATCCCGTTGGAAGATTTTGATATAAGCCAGCGGGAATTGTGGGCTGAAGATGCGAAGATGGAATATTTCGCGCGCCTTCGTGACGAAGCGCCAGTTCACTTTTGTAAAGATTCTGAATTCGGACCGTATTGGTCGCTGACCCGCTATGCCGACATCATGGAAGTTGATTCAAACTGGCAGGATTTTTCCTCTGAGCCGGCGATCACGATTATCGATCCCGAAGAAGACTTCCCCTTACCTATGTTTATTGCGATGGATCCGCCAAAACACGACGATCAGCGCAAAACTGTCCAAGGTGCGGTGGCGCCGGCGAACTTAAAAAACCTAGAAAGCACGATTCGTGGCCGCGTACAAAAGGTCTTGGATGATCTTCCTTTGGGCGAGGAATTCGATTGGGTCGATCGAGTATCGATTGAACTTACGACTCAGATGTTGGCGACGTTGTTCGATTTCCCTTTTGAAGATCGACGCAAGTTGACACGTTGGTCGGATGTCGCGACCGGCGGCCCGGAGACTGGTGTTGTCGAAACTGAAGAGCAGCGCCAAGAAGAGCTTATGGAATGTTTGGCGTACTTTACGCGCCTATGGCAAGAGCGGCAGGAGCAGGGGCTGTCGAATGACTTTATCTCTATGCTCGCGCATGGTGAGGCAACCAAGGATATGGCGCCTGAAGAATATTTAGGCAATCTGGTTCTGTTGATCGTTGGGGGTAATGACACAACACGCAACTCGATGACGGGTGGTGTGCTGGCCCTGAATGAAAATCCTGGAGAATATGCCAAGTTGCGCAATAACCCAGGCGTAATACCGAACATGGTGTCGGAGATCATTCGCTGGCAGACGCCGCTTGCGCATATGCGCAGAATTGCTAACCGTGATTACGAAATTAATGGCCAGACTATAAAGCAGGGCGACAAGGTCATCATGTGGTACTTGTCTGGGAATCGCGATGAGCGTGCCATTGAAAATCCTAACGAGTTTATTATTGATCGCGCGCGCGCTCGGCAGCATCTGTCATTTGGATTTGGCCCACATCGTTGTATGGGTAATCGTTTGGCGGAGCTCCAATTGCGTATTCTCTGGGAAGAGATTCAGCAGCGCTTTCATATGATTGAAGTGGTAGGCGATGTTGAGCTTGTGCCGTCAAATTTTGTTCATGGATACACTAAAATGCCGGTAGTAGTGCATCCTCTGTAGCGTGAGTCTCTAGCTGACATTGCGGGTAGTGCAGGGGACTTGCACTAGTTATCTTCATTGCGGGGGGCAAAAAGTGACGCAACATATAGGACGACAAGGCCGTTCATGGGGCGTCTGGCTGTATGCGTCAGTCGCAATGTTTGCATGCTCAATGTGCTTTGCGGCGTCTCTATCCGAACCGGTCAGTAAGACATCTATTGCGCCGCTGCAACCAGAGACGATCTATGTCCAGCGTTTACAGCAACCGTCACCGCACTGGCTGATTCTTAACGATCCCAACTTCTCGGGTAACATGGATTCTAAAATCTATGTGATTGATGCCGACCGCAATCACATGCTGGGCATGCTTTCTGCTGGCGGTTGGCGTAATGCTGTTGAGTACAGTCCGGATTTTTCCACGATTTATTCCCCAGAAACTTACTATACCCGCACCACCCGAGGTCAGCGCACGGATGTTTTGAGTTTTTACGATGTGTCCTCTTTGAGTGTGATTGATGAGGTTGAAATTCCAGCAAAGAGGGGCTCGGGGGCTGCCCATCGTGCATACAGTGGGCGCAGCGACGATGGTCGTTTTGTTTATGTGTTCAATATGACACCAGCCATGACGGTAACGGTGGTTGATGTACGCGCGCGCAAGGTTACTGCAGAAATTAGCACGGATGGATGCGCCATGATTTATCCGAGCGGCAATCTTTCGTTTCTTAGTTTATGCGGTAATGGCCGGATGCGGCAGACCATTTTGACGACCCAGGGCGAACTCGAGCAAACCCGCTTCACCGATGTTTTCTTCGATCCGCAACAAGATCCATTGACGGAAAAAGCCTCGCGTTTAAACGGCGATTGGTATTTCGTGAGTTTTCACGGTGCAGTGCATCGGGTGGAGGCTTCGGATGCTGGGGTCAATCCGAGTAAGCGTTGGGCGCTGCTTAAGCCGTCTGAGTTAGATCAGGGCTGGCGACCCGGTGGTGCACATTTTGTCGCCAGTCATCGCTCGGGACTTTTGTTTTTGGGAATGAATCGAGATGGCCCGGATTCACACAAGCAACCGGCACAAGAAATTTGGGTGATGAATATAGACGATATGTCCCAGCATAAAGTCATCGAGCCACCTGGACCGGTCACTCAACTGGCGGTATCTCAAGATTCCCAGCCGTTATTAGCAGCTGCCAGTGAAGGTCCTGAAATATACCTTTTCGATGCCCTCACGGGAGTCCAGAAAAATAGCCTCACTGCGCCGATTTTAGGTGCGGGTATTCTGCAATTTGTCGACGCGCGCTGATGACTTGGCTTGTTCTATCGAGTGTTTTGCTCGCGATCTGTATTGTCGCACTGAGTATCGTTACGTTTTCGTTAGCGCGCCAAATTGGTGTATTGCACGAACGTTCACAGCCAGTGGCAAGCGAGCTGCGGACCGCGTCCGTTGGCGAAGGCACTAAGCTAGAGAGACTGGACATACCTGTGGATCATTCGGTAGACACAGTGAGTCTGTTATTTGTTGCTACAGGCTGTCCTCTGTGCCGTATGTTGCATTCGCCTTTTTCGGTGCTGAAAGAAAATCATGCGGCTCTAGGTGCTTACTGGGTGTTTGCTGGGGATACGCCCGAAGCGGTTGGTGCCTATGCTGCTGAGCATGGCATTGCGGCGGCGAGTATGTTGGTCGAACCTCAGTTAGCTATTCAATGTGCGGTAATTAATACGCCCACATTGGTTTTGCTGCAGCGCGATAACCAGGGGTGGCAGTTGCAAGCACGGCGGAACATAACCAGTTCCCGCCAATTGCAGACGCTAATGGATGCTTATCTTGTGCAAGCCGAAAAAGTTAGTGCGGATTATAGATTGGGAGTGCGAGCATGAGTCGATTTGATGATTGGATTGATCGAGCGACCCGTAAAATCGCGCAACGTTCATCGCGGCGGCGTTTTTTGGCGCGTTTTGGTAGCGCTTTGGTGGCCGCAACAACCCTACCGGTATTACCGGTAGGGCGCAGTCATGCAGCGGGCCCCCAAGCGGCTGAGGAAGGCGATCCATTGGCCTGCGACTATTGGCGACATTGCGCAATTGACGGTTATTTGTGCGGTTGCTGTGGCGGATCCGTCAATTCATGTCCACCGGGTACTGAAATTTCGCCTGTGAGTTGGATCGGTACCTGCACGAACCCTGTAGACGGGCGCGACTATGTGATTTCTTACAATGATTGTTGTGGTAAATCTGGCTGTGGCCGTTGTTTTTGCAATACCAACGAAGGAGATAAGCCGATTTATATGCCGGCAAAGAGCAATGATATTAACTGGTGCCTCGGAACCAGTACGAATGCCTATCATTGTTCAACAGCCGTTGTTATTGGTACCGCATCGGCGCAATCCTAGGACTGATTTTCGCTGTTTCTGATTCAGTCACAGGGCAGAGTGTTATACAGTGTGGCCGTGGGGAATTCTCTGCGCGATCAGCAGTAGAGGTCTAACAAATTAAACTTAAGGAGTAAGCGATGTCGCTTGTAGCTGTAATGGAAACCAATAAAGGCACGATTCGGTTGGACCTTTATGCTGAGGAAACGCCTATGACTGTGGCGAATTTCGTCAATTTGGCGCAACGAGGTTTTTATGACGGCTTGTCTTTTCATCGAGTCATTGCGGATTTTATGATTCAAGGCGGATGCCCACTTGGTACCGGAACCGGTGGCCCTGGGTATCGATTTGGTGACGAGTTCAATAGCGCTTTGCGCCATGATGGGCCTGGTAAATTCTCAATGGCGAATGCCGGACCAGGAACCAATGGTTCACAGTTTTTTATTACTCATGTACCAACGCCATGGTTAGACGATGCGCATACAATTTTTGGTGCTGTGCAAGGGGATGCGGATCAAGAAATTGTTAATTCCATTATTCAGGGTGATCAAATTGTGGCTGTGACGATTGAGGGTGATGCCACCGACTTATTGGCATCGGTTCCCGAAGTTCAGGAGTGGAACGCGCAACTCGACGCTTAGCCGAACGGCGTTGCGGGCGGCATAGGAGGGTGGAGCCTTGCAAGAACAGTTACTGTTTGCCGATCTGAAGGTACTAGACGTTGGCAGTTGGATTGCGGCTCCGGTTGCGACTACGATGCTGGCGGACTACGGGGCACAGGTTATAAAGGTTGAAGCCCCTGATCTCGGCGACGGTTATCGAAACTTTGCTGATATGCCTGGGTCACCGGATGCGGACACCAATTACACATGGCATATGGACAACCGCAACAAGCGCTCGATTAGCTTGAATCTGAAAAGTGAGGCCGGGCGTAAAATTCTCCGGCAAATGGTAAGCGAGTGCGATGTCTATGTCACAAATCTGCCCCAGCCGATGCGTCGGCAGTGGCAATTGACCTATGATGATCTGGCGACGGTTAACCCGTCTATGATTTATGCCTCGTTAACGGCATATGGAGAGAAAGGGCCTGAGCGTGATCGCGAAGGCTTCGACTTAGTCGCTTACTGGTCGCGGTCGGGTCTAATGGACCTTGTGCACGCACCTGGAGCGCCACCAGGGCCAGCATTGCCCGGCATGGGCGATCACCCCACGGCAGTAACTTTATATGCGGGTATCGTCACCGCGTTGCTCAAGCGTGGGCAAACGGGTCAAGGCAGCCATGTCCATACCTCGTTAATGGCGAATGGCGTATGGTCAGCGTCATGCATCGCTCAAGGGGTATTTGCTGACGCCGATTTCAATAATTATTTTGCTAATCAATCGCGTCAATTTACGCGCTTACTCTATGAGGCGAATGACGGCCGATGGCTGCAGTTTTCCATGGTGCGTACTGATGATGAGGTTGATGCGTTATTTGTTGCCCTGGACAGGCCCGATTTACTGATTGATCCGCGTTTCGCCACCTCTGAGGCGCGGTTAGAAAATGGTGAGGCGCTAAAAGCTGAACTGATAAAAGCCATCGCGCAGCGCTCCTCGGCGGACTGGATGGGCATATTTGCAGAGTCTGGTGTTCCTGCTGCGCTGGTAGGGCAGGTTGCTGATTTGGCCCAAGATCAACAGGTGATTGAGAATGCTATGGCGATTCCAGCGCCTGCAGGTAGCGGTATGCAACGAATGATCAAGCATCCCTTGAATATCGATGGTTTGGCTACTCGTGAGCATGCGCCAGCACCCGAGCAGGGTCAGCACAGTCGCGAGGTCTTAATAGAACTGGGGTACACCCAAGAGCAGGTTGCGAAACTGCGCGAGGACGGGGTTATCTAAAGGCTATGCAGACGTTAGCGAGTGTGTATTTTTACAGCTCGGCTGGTTTAGTAATGCTGGTTTTTGTTGCAGCTGTGGCGCATAAACTGCGCCAACCTAACGAATTTATCCGCGCGTTGGTGGGCTATCGGCTGGTGCCTGATGTTGGTTTACGGTTCTGGTGGGTGTTACCGCTGCTGGAGCTTGCTGCAGTTTTAGAATTGTTGGTCTCAACTGGCGAAAGCCGCTGGCTTGCGCTGTCATTATTACTTCTTTATGCCGCTGCTATCGCGATTAACCTATTGCGCGGACGACGTGATATGGATTGCGGCTGTGGTGGTGAGGCTACCCCCATTGGTTGGGGGCTGGTTATGCGTAATATTGTCCTCGCCGTACTCGCATTACCTCAGCATGCGCCGATAGACGAGCTTATGGGATTAGGTGTTGCGCTGACCCTCGTCACGTTTTTACTAGGCACTCTGGGTTATGCAATAGTTAATCAACTCTGCGCAAACTCGGTACGAGAGTGACTGTGTTGCGTGTGATGGTAGGGTCTAGAAGAGTCACTTTTATTGTGAGTGCCGTTCAGTGGAACTGACTGCAGATGTGCTAATTGCGTCACAAATTGTGCTTTGGTGCGCCATTCTGTTGTTGGCCGGGGCAGTGTTTGCATTAAGCCGACAAGTGGCTCGATTGTT
>CAJXAC010000004.1 GCA_913050035.1 uncultured Gammaproteobacteria bacterium
CGATGGTGTTCCATCGGTAGTCGAGGAGTCAACACTGACCAACTACGAGGCTGGAATCAAAGGCAACTATCTCGACGGCAGACTGCAGATGGCTCTTAGCGGATTCATGATGAACTATGACGCGATGCATCTTGACGCTGTTCAAGAGCTAAGCGGTGGCTACCAACCAGGCCAGTTCGATCAAACGCCTCTTGCTGAATACACGGCTGCCATTCCAGATACAAACGTCTGGGGCCTCGAGTTAGAGTACCAATACGCGATTACAGACAACGTGACGTTGTTAGGCTTCTATGCTTTCACCGACTCCGAGGTAGGCAAGCACTCATCAGTCATCCTGGGGGATCCTAATGCGCAGTATGGACTCTACGATCATCTAGATTTTTCCACAGGCGAAATGACTCAAAGCTGGTATGAGTTGCCCTCTGATCAGACGGGTAATCGACTACCGAGCCAAGCGAAGCATAAAGCGGCGACTTCCGTGTTGTACAACATGGAAATGGCCGGGGGCAGCTCTTGGAGCCTGCTAGGCACTTGGGCCTACAACGGATCAATGTATCCCACCATTGGAAACGTTGACCTGTATGAAATTCCCTCAAGCAACCGTTTTGACGCTTCGGCCACCTGGACTAACGCTGCCGAGGAAGTATCGGTAATGCTATATGTGAACAACCTGACAGATGAAATTACTTTGAATGAATTTATCGCGTCAGGCGGGCACGGCGGCATGGTTTTCTTGGGATCTCCGACCAATCAGAGAGAGATGGGGATCACTATGCGCTGGACCCCGAATTTCAAATAGAGCAGTACCTACTTGCGCGAATGGGGCTATACCTCGTGTAGCCCCAACTTTTCCCTCAAAACCATCTCTCTAATCGAACTCCACCTTCCTACATTTCACACTTTGAATTTTTCAAGTGCAGCAAGGCGTGCGAGCGTTGCCCGACCGTGCGCTATCGTCCACGCCCCTATCGGGCGCGAATTTTGAGCCGTATCCCAACATCGGCCGCGAAGATACTGCACTGCTGCACGTAAACTATTTACCGAATCCGAGCGTTCCAAAGCAATACAAGCGATAAGAGGCGGGTAGCCATTCTCATCGTTCAACGCCTGCAAGAGAGCCGTTTCCACTTTGGCAACTAAGTGTTGCGGTTGCGACGCTGTCCTACTAACCCAAGAAAGCAGGGCAATTGCACTTAAGTAACGCATCTGCTCGAACATGGAGAGCCTTCGCTCTGTATTAACATCTGTGCCCCACCCGGGCACGTCACCCGCAAGCAGATTGTTCATCCGCTCAATTGCGACGGCATCAAAAGATCCCAATACAGCGAGAGCATCGAGAGCAACTCTGATGACTTCAGGTTCAGGGTCGTTTAGTAACTCAGCCATCCGATTCACATGATCACCAACGATGACTGGCCCAGCATCACCCAACGCATAAATCGCATTTATCCGTATCCACGGATCAGCATGGTCTAGCAGCTCAATCAATGCCGACACTGCAGGCCGGCCAATCGCACTTAAAGCAATAGCCGAGTCCTCGGGGGTGAATTGCCCCTCTAGAAAAAACCGGTCCAAGTGGTGTGCCTTGCTGACTGATAGTGACTTGCCTGACGGGTTGCTGTGCCTCTGCTTACCCGCATTCGACAACAAATCAGCAACCAAATACTGAACCGCAGGGGCGCCGATCCCGGCAAGTCGATACAAGTACGATAACCGCTCTTGCTGATCGGGACTCTTCATACCATTGATCATTGCCGCCATTTCAGATTTTGAGGGTTCTGCGCCGTTAGTTCCGCCGCGATCTTCTCCAAGCATCCAATTCCAGAGCGACTGCCAAACCGCCGGCAAATTATGGTGAGTATGCAGATTACTGGGAGTGCGCCAGTGTTGATCTCTGTTATCCCACGTCGCCTTCGTTGGATTTTCGGTTCGCAGCGCCACAAACTTCATCATGTATCGACCCAGATCGCTATTATTCGGCGAACCAGCGTGGGCAAGATCAAAGTGCGCAATAACCACCGATCCAGCCGGAATTTCTTGCATGACGGCCTGCTCCTCCCGCAGGTCATGCAGTGTCGCGTAGAGGTGAGACCCAGCAAGAAATCGCGTTGGCCCCATGTGCAAAGGGGTGGCATGAGGAAAGTAAAAAACGTTCGCCGCACGGAGCGTGTGCCACCGTGTCCGGCCACAACCCGCATGCGAGTCTTGATGCCAGCCCGAGAATGAAATAGAGCCCTCTGCCATCATGGGCTGCGATTCAAAAGCTGCAATTTGTCGCACATCGGCAGCTTCTTGTTCGAGAGAAGCACCCGAAGAAGTTGTGGCAGCGTTCGCTGCTAAGGGGTCACTATTGTGCGGGAATCGATGCGGCAGAAATACAAATCGATCGCCCAGCAGGCTCCGCAGGGCACCCTGTACCGCAGGACACTCACATAATTTATTCAAAGCTGGTACGCGCGGGACAATGTTGTCGCCGGGATGAGGCAGCTCATATTCCAGCGCGTATGCGATCTGTTCGGTCACCTTTTGGTGGAAAGAGGCTTCTAACTTCGAATCAATAATTACGAACCCATCGGCTATGAAACGCTGGACCTGATCGTCGCTTAATAACTGTAATTTCTGTTTATTCATTACTCCACCGCGTTTCGCATTGCCATAGAGAATCGCACCAAACTCCACGCCGCGGTTTTCCAGACTATGGAAGCGGCGATCATTTACTGACCAAGACAAACGAAAACAGTTTGGCTGCAACAACCGTGAACTCAATTTGTATCTCATTCGCGGCATCCAAGGAAGCCGGCATAACAACAGCGTCAGTTATCGAACTCGAAATGTTCCGCTCAGTTATTACTTCGCCATCGCAGTCTAAAATTCTCACCATCATCGAACCCTCAGGCGCCACATCAGCAGTAACTCGAATCTCCTCACCGCGATACGCCAGAAGCTTTGTAATCAACCTACCCGCCTCACGGGTATTGATTTGGCAGTAGCCGGCAAAACCATCCGGCCGCAGGGTTGCCAATGCTAAGCATCCGTTACGCCACCCGAAATGCAACCAATCACTACCGCCGTAATAAAGACGCACTTCGTCGTCCAAAAATACCGGTCCGGAGCAGGCGTATACGCAACCATAATCGTAATCCAACTCGGTTTCGCTACAGCCGATAAGTGCATTGCCAGGGTCTATACGTCGCCAAACACGAGTATCTTCGCTGTAGGCCAATTCCGTCCAAGCACGATCAATGACCTGGTCGTGTACTACCAACAGACCAAGGTAAATGCCAGCGTAAGGGAAGACCGTCATGCAGTATGGCTGCGCCTCCCAAGATTCACCATCGATCACAACCTCAGAACCTGACCAGTTGACGAAGTCACTGCTTTCGATTCTTGCAACCCTTCTGCACCAACCATGGTTTAGTTTTGATTCTGCACCTGATAGCACGCGATCGGTTTTGATCCAATCGCGAGTAAAAGCCACATATTTGTTTAGCTGCGACACCCAAATGGCATTGTTGTGAGTGTCGCCTGCCAACTGGCAATTGATTTTCTGAGGTTCAGACCATTCAAGACCGTTCGATGAGAAACTAACGCCTAAGCCTTGGAAGATTGCCTTATAGCGTCGATCAGGATTTTCTTCATTGTCATCTTGAAAAATGCCTGCCCCGTGCACTTTCCTCATAACAAGGTTGTTCTGTCGACTCCCAGCAAACTCGACTAGACCTAAGTCTGGTTTCTCCCAATTAACGCCGTCTCGCGACTGCGCATAACAGACACCCATTTCTTGATCGTCATGCGCGTCGAACGGCACCTCAAGACGCTTTGACAGCGACATACCTTGTGCCGAGTGCGCGACTATAAACGGGCTGTACCAGCACTTATACAAACCCTTTTCACGATCGAAACTGATGTTGCCGTAAAGATTATCAAAACGCCGCTCCCAGGAGTGGTCTTCTCCGAACAGCGGATTGGCGGGATGTTTTGTTACCTCACCCACCTCTAGCGCCATATTACTGGTCTTGGAAACGTTAGCGCTATCGAGCAACAGAAACCTGCGCTGAGCCGTTTGCATGATGATCTATCTCGCTAAATTTGTTTCTTAGGACGATACTAGGTGGCACTTAAATCAAGTAAAAGACACACTGAAGTATCGGCACTGACGACAAAAAATTATCACCCACAATTTTTCGCGTACCTAAATTTTGAGCTTGGAGTGATGGGCGCAATGCAGCTTAATGATGAAGAAAAAAGCACAGGACAATTGACCGAACAGACCCTGCAAGACGTAGCACTTAATCTGAAAAGTGAGGGTTATGTAATTCTGCACGAGGTGATGCCCCAGTCCTGGGTGACGGCAATGCGATCGCTATTTTGCGCGGAACTTGAAGCTAACTATCGCGACCAGCCAAGCCAACTCGCCAGCCAAAACGGCCACGGCGGGTTTCAACCGCCACTCAAAGCGCCGTTCTTAGACCCATCCATCATCGAGAATGAGATCGTTTTTCAAATCCTCGAATACACCTTAGGCAAGCATTTTTTCGGCTGCCTGCCCTACGGCTGCAATACCTCATTTCCGGGCAGCACAACGCAAAACGTCCATCGCGATTGCGGTCATCTATTTCCCGAATTAGACCTGGCACTGCCACCATTGCTCATCGTGGTGAATATCCTGCTTGACGAATTCACAGAATCAAACGGGGCAACCGAAATATGGCCAGGATCGCATCGCCACATTGAGGCAGATCAAGCCGAAATCAGCACCCTGAAAATCGCGCCTAGCCGCTGGTCTGAACATACTTCTGTACGAACGACAGCACCTGCAGGTTCGATAATCATACGCGATATGAGGACCTGGCACCGTGGTATGAGCAACACTACGGACGCATTACGCACCATGCTGTCCTTGGTTTATTACCGTCAGCACCTGTTACCCGACAATTTGAGATCATCGGATGAAGTCATCAACGAAGACGACTGGCAACAACTTTCCGAGCGCGCCAAGTGGATCTATCGACTATGGAAATAACCCCTAACCCTAGCACTCTGTTCCTGCAGAACGAAATTGGGGGAACTCACTAGGTTCCGCCCTTTCGTTCACAGCGCCCAGAGGGCCCAATAGCCTAATTGTTATTTTGGCCTGATGGGGTATAGATTTATGTTCCCACTGAGGCCGGTTTATCCACCCAAGGAAGTTAAATGTCCACAGTGCTTGGCATAGACGTTGGCACCCAAAATGTAAAAGCCGTTTTGTATGACATCGACACCCAGCAATGCAGCGCGGTGGCGAGCGCACCTCTAGCCCTGCACCAGACCAAGACTGGTATCGCGGAGCAAGAGGCGCAATGGTGGATAGATGCCCTACACGCAGCCGTAAATCAACTGGAACCAAACCTGCGCGCCCGCGTGGTGGCCATCGGCGTATCAGGGCAGCAACACGGCTTCGTGCCTATCAATCGGCAAGGCCAGCCGCTGGCGCCCGTAAAACTATGGTGTGATACATCGACAACGGCGGAGTGTGATTATTTAATGGCCCAATTCGGCGGCAGCGAGGCCTGTCTGAGCGAACTTGGCAACCTTATTCTGCCCGGGTATACGGCATCGAAATTGCTCTGGTTTCGCAACACTCTCCCCGATCTATACGCTCAGATGGACTGCATCCTTTTACCCCACGACTACATCAACTTCTATTTGACCGGCACTAAGAGCATGGAGGCTGGCGACTCATCAGGTACCGGTTTTATGGATGTTCGTGCGCGCCAGTGGTCGGAAAAAATGCTTCGAGTCATCGATCCAAAGGTCGATTTGCGCGATAGGCTTCCCGATATCAAAACATCCGCAACACCTATCGGTACCCTCTTACCCAACATTGCCCACAAGTTAGGACTGCCTCCGGGGAAGCCGGTGGCACCGGGTGGCGGCGATAATATGATGAGCGCGATTGGCACCGGTAACATCAGAAGCGGTGTGATCACCATGAGCTTAGGTACATCAGGCACGATCTACAGCTACGCCGATAAACCAGTAGTTGATGAAGACGGCAGCATCGCTGCTTTTTGCTCGTCCAGCGGAGGCTGGCTGCCTTTAATCTGCACAATGAATTGCACAGTCGGCACGGAGCTAATGCGCAATCTATTCGATACCGACATTGTAGCTTTTGAAGCCACTCTGCAAGCCTCGACGCGCGGGGCCGAGGGTATCCTGACAGTGCCATTTTTTAATGGTGAACGTACACCGAACATACCTGCGGCTAAGGCTTGTCTATTCGGCCTCGATAGCCAAAACATGCACCAATCAAACTTTTTGCGCGCCACTGTCGAAGGCGTTACCTTTAGCCTGCGTGCCGGCCTTGAGCTGTTGATCGAGCAGGGTCTAAAGCCCGAAGAAATTGTCTTAACTGGCGGCGGCGCCAACAGCCCTACATGGCGGCAAACAGTCGCTGACGTCTGCAATATGCCGGTAACCATTTTACAAAACCAAGAATCTGCGGCATTCGGTGCAGCACTGCAGGCACTCGCTAGCGAAAGTGGCGAGGCTTTAGGAGATTTGACTGCAAAGCATATCAAGACTGACGTTGATGCCTGTCGTAAGCCCCAACAAACCTCGGTCGATTTTTATACCGAGCATTATCAGGCATATCAAAAAGCGGCCGCACATGTCGAAGATCTTTACCGGTAGCAGATGTTGATATGACCATAGCGGTTCTTGGCGAAGCCATTATTGACCTTATTATGAGTCCGCAAGGACACTACCACCCCCATCTCGGTGGATCACCGTACAACGTCACGGTCGGGCTTGCTCGACAAAATGAATCCGTTAGCTATCTTTCGCCCTTGTCCTCCGATAGCTTTGGCGACGCACTGCACTCGAAACTCCTAATGGAAGGTGTGCATATCCCGATGACCAAACGCTCGCCGCGCCCCACCTCTATCGCTCTGATAACGACTAATGCCGATAACCAGCCCGCCTATAGGTTGTACCGCGAGGGTATCGCAGACAAAGACTACTCTATCTCCGATATTAAAAGTCAGCTGCCTTCGGATCTCACACTCATGCATACGGGGTCACTGGCAATTACCCCAAGCCAGCTACCAAAAATACGCGAGCTCCTGCGGATCATGCAGCAACGTGCAATACCTGTGAGCCTGGACATCAATGTTCGGCTTGGGGCCAGCGTAGATGTCGAAACCTATCTTGCTGGCATTTGGTCATTGCTGCCCTTTGCGGACATTGTCAAAGCCAGTGCTGAAGACTTAGCGCCACTCCAGCTTGCTGCAGACGCAGTGCATGCAGCAGAGATAGCCTTCCAAGAACAAGGCAAGGGGATATTCGTTCTCACACAGGGTGCAGGCGAAACGGTCTTGTTTACCAGCAACAAAACCTTTAAACAAAAGCCGCCAATTGTTACTCATATCCAAGACTCGATTGGCGCAGGGGATAGTTTCTATGCGGCTTTCTTAGCCTGTTTCAGGCGCAGAGGGCTATGCCATTTGGCGGCAATCCATAATCCTGCGGATTACATTGGCGATTCCGCTCTAATGGAGAGTCTAAGATATGCCAACGCAGCAGCGGCTATTAACCTGTCACGAAGCGGCTGTTCCCCGCCTACCGAGGCGCAGGTTGAGGCATTTCTAAACTAAACCGGAAATCGCCGCTAATCCAAATCCTGCGCCCGTCAGCATAGTCTGCTCCCTCTCTGATGCCCCGAAGCCCAGATACTGCTCTCTAGTAAGGATTAGAAGGAGATATATGCCAAGACTGCAAGGCGCGGACAACCGCGCCACCTCCGACTGCGAATACACGCACGCCTAAGCTATCCGTTCGCGCCGGATAGATGCGCCGCACCAACGCTTGCCTGTCGTTCGCAAACACTTCGACCACAGACTTGTCGATAAATACACGCAGCCGCAGCGGTTCATTTTTTTCCAGAGAGAAAGGCGCGGTTTCTATGTCTTTGGGCGAGTCTGCGGGTCCGGAGAGCCGCGTATCTATGCTTAGTGCCCGCTCCAAGGGATCAAAAGAAATAACCGTTTGCTCCTCGCCGTCGGGTGAAACACAAACTTTAATTCCAAATTCGGTCGCGTTAGCACTTTCCATATCGACGACCAATTCAAGGCTATCGCCGCTAACACCGGCGACTACCACTTCAGCATTCGCGTCTACCTCAATGCTCTCCAAATGATGAGGCCGATACCGCAGCCGCTCGATTTCCTCAGCCACCTCGATACGCAGGCGCCCCTCCTCACCCCTGTCGTCGCCCAGAGATATCACACGAGGCAGACTCATAACACCCGACCAGCCGGTGTCAAAACGAGTGCCCAGATCGCGCAAATCCAACAGCCAGGCCCACATTATTCTGCGGCCCTGATCATCCTCAAGGCTCTCGGGCGCGAAGAAAATATTGTCTCTCCAACTCATTTGCGCATGGATGTCTGGATAAAACTGCTCGTCCTTCCACTCCCCCACGTAATAGCGGCAGCCCATTCGATGACTTATGCACAACAAGATATCTTTATCACCAAGACGAAAAAGCTCGGCGCACGACACATCTTCGTTTGGGGAAACTCCGTCTATCTCGTGCGCGAAAAGGTCTCCAACATAGCGCCAATCCCCGCCCATGGCAGGGGACTTTGCGATGGCTGGATACTCACCGCCGAAGATCGCGTAATAGAAGCCATTTTCATACCAAGCAAATGGATCCCAGGATCGATATTTTTCTTGATTTTGAGCGCCAGCCTTAGGCGGTGGCGTAATTGGATTCGTTGCTAATTTTTCCCATGCATCAAGATCGTCATCGAGAGCAACCGCAAGCGCGTTACCAAGGCCGACTTGGTGATAGCAAATAGTCGGCACCCCGTGTTCATTTAGAAAACAGTTGCCACTGTACATGCCATCTAGGAGTCCTGTGGGATGATGACGCCAGTGAAACAGATCAGTGCTGGAAATGTGGCCCCAATGATCGGCTTTTTTGCCCGACCGTTTATCCTGAAAAATATAGAAAAGGTGGTACCGACCTTTCCAATAGATAGCCCCATTTGGGTCAAATGGAGCCGCAACGCCCTCTGGCACAACGAAGTGATAACCAGGTCGCCAGCGATCATTGAGCAATTGCTCGCGGTGCTCTCGCACAACCATAGCCGTCGCATCGATTGCATCCTTCAGCGCCTGCATGTCTTCGTCCATTGACCGTAATTCCCAATCTACGGTTTCCGTGTACGTTAACCGCCAAACTCCGTCGGATTCCCTCTTTAGATGATGCTTATGAGAAATCCTCCCCTTCGCAGAATCTGTGAGGATTGGGCTAATGATGGCCTTGGAGCCGTCGACCACAACTTCTACCGTACGTAGGTCAATAGTGATCTCAAGCTTCGCTGAACCAATGACTGAAGCTAAATGCCAGTCATTCAGAGTCTGCTTGGTATAGCCCTTACTGTCCGCCCACTCATCTGAGTATGATTTTAGAACTGCATCAGTGTCATTACTCATCCGTGCAGCAACGTGCGCCTGCATGGCCGCTAAAACCTCTCTTTCAATACTCACGTCCACTCCTACAGGCGATCGCTTGAAACCGTACTTAGGGCCTATAGAAGTCTCAAGTAAGCCTTTAAGCATGCCACCCAAAAACAGGATTCGCCGCCACTATGATGATGCGCATAAATGGGGGAATTACGGTCAGCCCGGCTACTGCCGAGCGAATCAATCATATATCTTGCTGAAAATGATGCAGAGATAACACGGGAGGACGGCCCATGACTGTAGCCTACGAAGAAGTCAACTATGCAGTTGAGGACGGTGTAGCAACCATAACCATCAATAGGCCTGACCAGCTAAATGCGCTCACTGATCTAACGCAGGCCGAAATTCGTCACGCCTTGGGCCAATCAGAGAGTAATCCAGACGTAGTGGGCACAGTACTTACGGGGGCAGGTCGCGGATTCTGCTCTGGCGTCGACATGAACGCCTTAGGCGGGATGAGCGAAGCCGGTAAAAGACTAGGTAACAGCTACGAACACCTTCAAGCTGACCCCGGAAACCCCGATAACGACCCCAATTACCAATCGTCGCCTACTTACTTTCTTGGCCTCAGAAAGCCACTTATCGCTGCCATTAACGGCGCTGCTGCCGGATTGGGATTCAGCTACGCAACCTTCTGCGATATGCGCTTTATGGACAAAAGCGCAAAAATCGTCACCTCCTTTGCGCCACGAGGCCTTATCGCGGAACACGGCACAAGCTGGATGCTGCCCAAACTGGTTGGCCCCTCCAATGCTCTGGACATGAACTGGAGCTCGCGCAAAATTAATGGCGAGGAGGCATTTCGCCTCGGCTACGCGAACAGACTATGCGAGGACGGAGACTGCGTTAGCGAGGCTCAAGCATATCTTAGGGAGATTGCACAAACCTCGGCGCCAATGTCCATAATGATGATGAAGCGACAAATCTATAAGCATCTGAGTAAGGAGCTTGGAGAGGCTATGAGCGAGTCTACCGTTTGGATGGACGAGAGTCTGGCCCGCAACGATTTCAAAGAAGGAGTCGCATCGTTTGTCGAGCGCCGGCCGCCGAACTTCGAAAAAATTAACGTCTCCGAGTAAACTGACGAGCGCCTGGACCAAGATGGCCGAGTGGAGCTAAATTCTTGCGCTACGAGCATGGATCTTGTCATGCTCAAACAAACCACCGACGCAACAGCTGCGGCAGTGCTTTTAATGAGGTGAAGCCCCATGCCTCACATGTCGCCAACAAGTGCAACGGTCACCTCTAGAACTAAAGCGACGTAAGCAAACGTTATGAACCGAAAGATAGCGGAAAAATGAACGAGGAAGAGCAATATCTTTTTGATCTGCGCGGCTTCGTTGTTGTCAGAAATGCTTTGACACCCGCGCAGATCAACGATTTGTCGCAGCGACTGGATGCGCATCACGGCAAAAATAAGACCCCAATATTAGGCTCGGATCGAACCGTTTTAGGTAATCACGCCGACGACGCCTGGTCGGCACCCTCGCTACTGGAGTTGGGAGGCTCATATCTTGACCTGATAGATCTACCTGCCATAAAGCCATATCTCACCAAGCTACTAGGAGACCACTACCGCCTCGACCATGACTACGCAAAGATCGACAGCAAAATGCCCGATCGGGAGAAAACCCTATATCTGCATGGCGGTGGACAGGGCGCGGGCGGGCCGGCAGATCTGGTGGGCCCTAGCGATGGCGGACAGTGCTTTTACCGCTATAGCAACGGCAGATTTTTTAACGGTTTGGTGGCCGTAGCTTTTGAGCTTGACGACGTTCAAGCCAGCGACGGTGGCTTCGCCTGTGTACCCGGGAGTCACAAATCCAATATCGGACTTCCCAAAGTCTGGCGACACAGCAAAACTCAAGCTGAACTACCAGACTTTGTGCAGCGCATAGCCGCGTCTGCGGGCGACGCTATTATTTTCACCGAAGCGTGCGCCCACGGCACGGTTCCCTGGGAGGGCCCACCGAGCCGCGAACGCAGAACCCTGTTTTATAAGTATTGTCCCCACGCGGTCGCCTGGAGCCCCTGTTATTACAATGCCAACAATTATCCTGAACTGACCGACGAACAGCGCCAGTTGCTTATGCCGCCCAGCGCCTATGGACCGCATGCAGCCACACAGCACATCTGGCAAAGAGCGCAGGATGAACAGCTCGAGCTGCAGCGATTACGCGCAGAACTCGCCAAAACCCGCACTGCAGACTAGCGCGCATTCAAAAATATCATGACTATTAAAATCCACCGCCCGCAGAGCAAAAAATAGGCCGTTAGCATGAGCAACCAACCCTATCTCCCCGCAAAAATTTTTAACAACCGCAGCAACACAACGCCAAGAGTGATGGTTGCGCCGCAGCGTTATATTCAGGGGCCCGGGGTGATCGACCAGTTAGATATTTACCTCTCTCTGCTCACCGTTCGCAAAGTTGGAATACTCGCATCGCAACGTGGTCAAGCCGCCGAAGGAAAACGTATTTCCGAGACGCTACACAAAAGTAATATTGAATCAGTGGCAGCACTCTTCACGGGTGAATGTTCATTGGCTGAAATCGAAGCACATGCCGCAACACTTGCAGAGCAAAATATAGATTGTCTTGTTGCAGTCGGCGGCGGCAAGCCAGTCGATGCAGGCAAGAGTATTGCCTACCGACTAAATGTCCCGGTTGTGATCGTGCCTACTCTCGCATCCAATGATGCACCTTGCTCAGCACTGTCAGTGCTATATACGCCCGAAGGCTCAAACGACGGTGTCGAGTTTTACCCAAGCAATCCCGCAATAGTAATCGTCGATACCGAGATAATCGCTTCAGCGGGTGAGCGTTACCTGGTAGCAGGAATGGGCGACGCTCTGGCTACATGGTACGAGGCTAGAGTTTGTCTTAACAATCCCAAGGCCTTAACTCCGCTCGGTGCGAGACCAACACTTGCTTCCTGCGCAATAGCGGAGGTATGCGCTCGTACCTTGTTTGAATATGGCAAATCCGCCAGCCAAGCTGTGGCAGCCAATGTTTGCGATGACTCTCTGGAGCGCGTAGTCGAGGCCAACACGCTACTCAGTGGCATCGGCTTTGAAAGCGGCGGTCTTGCCCTGGCTCACCCTTTGGCTCTGGCATTTACCCAAATTGACGCCATACACCATAAATATTTGCACGGAGAAATGGTTGCCATGGGAACAGCTATTCAACTGGCGCTGGAAAGATCCAATGAAGCAGAGAAGGTGGCACGCTTTTTTGCTCAAATTGGTCTACCAATACACATGGCCCAACTGTCCTTGTCTCTGGACGATGAGGAATCCGTCAATATCATTATTGAATCTGCATTAAAAAATAAAAATGCCCATCACATGCCGACAGCGGTTACTGCGCATTCATTACGCGATGCCATGCTCGGCGCGAACGCCTTAGGGGAAAAAGTGGCGAATGAAATTGGCGACGACGCATACCGGCGCCTGCACGAGCATTAGTGATAGCAAAAAACTATCTACACCGACAGCGTCTACCCCAAATAGGACTCGATTCAGAAAGCCCATCAAGAGCGGATTGACGCGAAAAACCTAGACAACAGTCTCTCTAAAAAATGCTGCAATTTTGTCGATCGCAGCTAGCGCCTCTGGAAGCTGGGTGAAAACCTGAAAATCATGGAACGCGTTATCGAATACCTCGATACGGCTATCAACCCCAGCTGCAAGCGCACGTTTATGAAGCTGGATCGAGTCATCGCGCAAAGGTTCATCCTCGGCAACCTGAAGCAACAGCGGCGGCAAGCCCTTATGGTCACCAAACAAAGGCGACACACCGACCGTGTCTAAGGGGAAACCCCCTGCATAGCTTTTCATGGCGTTTTGAAATTCGGCGCGCCGCTCGCCATAACTTTCACCACTAGCGGTGCCATCTAACCAGGGCGACAACAGCGCTGCAGCACCGCCAACGGCCAAACCCCTTTCCTTTAGCGTTAACATACAGGCTAAGGCCAGACCCCCTCCTGCGGAATCACCGACTAAGAGGATCCGCTCAGATGCAATATTACGGCTTAGTTCCATGAAGGCAGATACCGCATCGTCAAGCGCAGCTGGATAGGTATATTCGGGCACTAGGCGATAGTCGAGCCCGTATACCGGAATTCCACAGGCCAGCGCCAGATGAGCCATAAACGAGTTATATCCGTTAAGAGAGCCGACTCGATAACCACCACCGTGAAAAAAAAGCACAACGTAATCTGATGCTTCGGGCGGCGCGCACTTTCTCGCCGGCCGGCCAGCCAAGACAAAATCCTCTAATACAATTTGTGCAGGAATCTTCAATGGGGCCATAAAAGCATCCAGATTCGCCCGCTCTTCAGCCGTACTCATTTTGCCTTTACTCGCAGTCTTCTGAGCACCTTGCGCGTTTATGCCCGCAAGAAATTTGCGCATCTCCTGACTGATCATCGACTGCTCTGATTTAACCATGAAGCACTGAAACGCTATCGCGACACGGCTGCCGGCCCACGCCCTGGGAGCAAGTAGGTTCTCTGTATTTGTCCATCGTGGGGGCTTTGGGTAAATATTTGATCGATAGGCAACTCAACACCCCTCACCGAAACTTCATAACCAATAACAGCCTCAAGAAGCGTCATCAGTAACTGCAAACGTTTGTAGCTCAGCACTCGGAAATTTTCTGGATTGAAGCTCTCGCGCAGCGCCCGATGCATTGCCAAAACATCCTGTAAAGACAGAAAAGAATCTACTAGCCCCATAAGCGCTTTGCGTGAGCGCAAATCAGTTTCGGTCGTAAGAAACGGCGTCGCTTGCTCTTCGAGGATCGAACTCTTAGTCCGCAGCGCAATAAAATTTACCGAGCGCCCCGAAGAGGGAATTTTTACCGAGGCACAACCTGCATGAACAAATAGGTCGAGATCGGTTTGTGTCGAACCGAGAACGCCTACAGGAACTAGCTTGTACAAAATTTTGCCATAGCGGGTCTCTACTCGATCGAGCATTTCCCCGATAGAAAAGCACTCGTTACGCACACGCACGGGCATATCGTGATCGTCGATCATAATCATGTAGTTAATGCCGCTGTCGGCAAAAATCATTTCAGACGTGTCGCGTGGGATGCTGCGATTATCAAGGAATATAATCCCTCGGTTGGACGTAGCTGCTAACACTTTTTTCACCGAGTTAAATACTTCTACCGCGTCACTGACAAATCCTGGGACCTCATGCGACCAAACGTGCGTAAGTAACGGGAAGTAGGTTTTGGACTCCGGGTCGCTAGCGATAATTTCGCAAACTTTGAAGCCCGCGCTCGCGCTCTCCTCCGCGCTCGGCAAAAACTCAATTTTACGAGCAAATTTTTTGTGCAGCTCGGAGAGATGAACAATTAAGCGCGTTTGCCCGCTAACTTTTTCGCTGCCAATCTTCAGCAATCGATCAGATATATTGTTTACTAGCTCCACATCATAGAGATTTCGCGAAAGGCGTTTGTGGGTAGCGTGCAGGCTAATGCTTTCGTCTAAGCCTCTGGCAATCTCCGTTAAGTTCACCGAGCGCGATACGCTAATACCCTTGAGCATGCTGTGCACAAATTTGCGCTCCACCTTGCCTAATGGTTGAGCGAGAGAATCAGCACAGAGTCGATCCGCAAAATCACTTAGACTTACTTTTTGATGCTTATTAACCACAAATTATCTCCCAGATTTATCGAAGATATCTAGCAAGTTGTAACTGTTCTATTCATCCTTACTCGCGTGGAAGACCCCTCGATCTAACTCTGCAGAAGTCCGCAAAACTCACCGAAACCGAGTGTAAAGATCGGTTAAATATTCGAGCAAAGATACACAACCGCACCAAATTCACCCAAAACTAGCGAGCGTTTAATCCGCATAGGCTAATGAACTGATTCTTTTGATCCTCGTTCATCGCAGGAAAATCGGGTACACCCAATTCCGTAGTGGGCCAATTCTGGAATTCTGGGGACGGCATTTGCATACTCGCGGCAATATTGTGAAGACCACCGCCTGCCTCTACCCCGTGGCTAAGCGCAACAATTATAGGCTTCGGCCACACCGGCGCCGGGACACCACCCATATCAGGCTTATAACCGAGGTAGGTTTCCATATGAGCAACCAATTGAGCTTCGTCTTCGCCTCGCTGCTTCTGACCGGCACTGCCGTAAAGAGTGCGAGACTGGTTACACAGATAAGCCCAGCGCAACTTGGCGTGAAAACCTGGGATGCTCAAGCATTGTTCAGAGACGCCATCGCCGCCTGAGATAACACCTTGGTGAACCATAAAATGGTAACCCGCGATCGGTCGATCTTTACTCAAAAACCGATCGGGCGCGTGAGTGTAAATTTCACTAAACGCCCAAGAAAGATCTTCGGGCAGGTCTGCAGATTGCAGAATCTTGATGCCATACTCCGCGCAAGCTTGGCACCAAGCTAGTGAACCGAATTCGCCGACTGGCTCTAATGTGTTTACATCTATATCGAACATGTGCAAATCCCCCGCTCCAGATATTCATCCCCACGCTTCTGTGATTCAAGCAACATCCAGCAATATTCCCCCAAAATTTCTGCGCTTGCACTATGTCAGTCTGTTGCGCGGCACGATCAAAATCCCCCAACTCATCCCTAACTGCCACTACCGCTATCGAACAATCCGGTTTTGGGTGAAGTAAGAGGCGACTTAGTTGACCCCCCGTATCACCATTTCTAGTCTTAGCCCCGCCCTACCTGTAAGTCTCATAAGAACTCATCTATGCACGCACTTGAAAAAACACTGATCAAGACAGAGTTGCGGCAGCGCAGCGAAGAGGGCTGCGACGTCCAGGAAATTACTCGGAGAGTTACTGAAGCATTTGAAAGCGACGCACCGGATAGAACTTTTCGGGCACTCTACGATGAACTGATGGCGCTGCCCGTAGACGATTCATTTCCGCACATCGAGCCATCAACCTTGCCAGAAATTCAGGCCGCGCGTCCGCAACATCGGGGGGATCCTATTATTTCCTGTGAGCAGGACACTATCGCTGACCAAATACATGGTGGCTGGCTTGGCAGAGCGGCGGGTTGCTGTCTGGGCAAACCTGTCGAGGGCTGGAGCAAAGAACGAATCGAAACCTATCTTGCGGACGTCAATGCCTTACCACTCGATAACTACATCCCATTTTCAGAGAACATGATTGCCGGAGCACTCAAACCTAGCACACGAGGCAACATAGAGTGCATGGATCGAGACGACGATATGGACTTTACTGTCCTCGGCTTGCTGGCCTTGGAGCGTAAAGGTGCGGCATTAACATCTCGAACTATTGCAAATACCTGGGGAGCACAGATGCCCTTCGGGCTGACCTACACTGCAGAAAAAGTGGCGTATCGGAATTTCGCCCTGGGCATTTGGCCACCGCACTCTGCACTCTTTCGCAACCCATTCCGCGAGTGGATCGGCGCCCAAATCCGGGCTGACATCTTCGGTTACGTTATGCCCGGGCAACCTGAGAAAGCCGCCGAGTTAGCTTTTCGCGACGCGAGCATTTCCCACGATAAGAACGGCATATATGGCGAAATGTTCGTTGCTGCGATGATTGCTGCGGCATTTGGTGCGAGCGATGCTGAAAGCATTGTGAGTGCGGGCCTGAATGAAATACCCGAAGAGAGCCGGCTCGCTGCTGCTGTCCGCGCAACACAAATATGGTGTCTGGAAGAACTATCGGCGAACAAACCAGATTGGCGAAACGTCTGGAGTCAGATCAATAAGCAATACGGCCACTACCACGGTGTTCACACTATTAATAACGCAGCCCTGGTAGTCCTTGGGGTCTATTTTGGTTTTTCAGATTATGAGCGGGGCATTATTGTTACAACCCTTGCAGGATGGGATACAGACTGCAATGCGGCTAGCGTAGGTTCGATCCTCGGGGTTAGATTCGGCGCCAAAGCGCTGCCCGAGAAGTGGACCCGCGTACTAAACGACCAACTCATTTCCGCGGTACGCGGAGAGAATACAAATAACCTATCCAATCTAGCCAAGCGGACACTGGCCGTCGCGCAGACAATCGAAAGCGCCAATACAGAGCAAACCGCCACTACCCTCTCCGGAGATGCGGCGGGCATCTGGGAATTAGAGACCGGCTGGGGTACGCATTTACTCAATCTCAGCGAGGGAACCGTTTATTTGCTAGATAACAAGCTGGGTCCATATACGATCACAGCCAGTTCTTTTAGCGCCGGCGAATTGACTTTTAGTTTTGCAATCGACAAAGGCGATTGGGACTTTTCCGTCGATTTTGAGGGCAGACTCGACGGCGACACTATCGACGGTTCCTACTACCCCGGTATCGTACCGGTGAAGGGTAGGCGTCAATCGCACGCTTAGCAGGTCATACAACACCTAATGCGCAATCATCTAAAATTAGACCGCCACAGTGTCGGGAACAGCACCATCACACAGTGCCGTTTAGGCCGAGCCTCAACGAGACCAAAAAAGGGAGTTAGTTATGAAGATCACTGATGTCAAAGTCACCGTATGGGAATGGAATGACATTCCGCCAACTCGCTATACGTTAAATGTAAAAAGTTCTGGCACTTCGACTCATATGGCTCTGGTGAAAATCATCACCGATGAAGGTATCGAGGGCCATGCCTTTCTGGGTAATGCGTTGAGTTCTCTGGGCAACGACGCAAACGTAATTATTGATCGATTTAAGCCAATGCTCGTCGGCCAGGATCCGTTAGCCCGCGAAAAAATATTCCAACGCATGTCTACCTGGGCAATGGGTCCGATCTTGAGAGTCATTGGCGCCATAGACGTCGCGCTCTGGGATCTTGCTGGCAAAGCAGCAGGCATCCCAATTCACAAATTGATGGGATCATACCGTGAAAGCGTACCGGCCTACGCAAGCTCAGCCGTTTTCGAGCACACAGAGGAATACGCCGAGGAAGCTGTTCGCTATAAGGAAGCCGGCTGGAGCGCGTACAAAATACACCCGCCAGCCATTGCTGCATGGGACATCAAAATTTGCGAAGCAGTTCGGCGCGCGGTCGGCGATGACTATCGCATCATGCTGGATTCAACTTGGTCATATGATTATCCAGACGCGCTGCGGGTCGGTAGAGCGGCTGAGGCACTGGACTTTTATTGGTACGAAGATCCACTTGCGTACGATGACATCAACGGCTACGTGAAATTGAAGCAGGATCTGCGAATTCCGCTAATGGCCACCGAAATGCCCAACACTGGGCCAACGGCTTACGCCCCATGGATTATGCAAAACGCCACCGATTATCTGCGCGGCGACGTTGCAATTAAGGGCGGCTTAACGTCGTGCCTTAAAACCGCTCATACCGCCGAAACTTTTCAAATGAATTACGAAGTGCATCATGGTGGCAACTCGCTAAACAACGTAGCGAATCTGCATCTGATAATGGCTGTAAAAAATTGCGAGTACTTTGAGGTGCTGCTGCCAGACGAGGTTCAAAAACACGGTTTAGTTAAGGACATCGAGGTGGACAAAAATGGCCTAGTGCATGCTCATCAGGGCCCCGGGCTCGGCGCCGAAATTGACTTCGATTTAATCGAGCACAACAAAGTCGCAGATCTTTAATTGAGACAAGGCAATGCAGGATTTCGCAAAGAAAACAGTTTTCATAACGGGCGGCGCTAGCGGTGTTGGCTTAGGCATAGCTAAGGCATTTGCAAAACAAAAGGCCAACGTAGTTATTGCAGATATTCAACCAGATAGGCTGATTGAGGCAGAACGACAGCTGCGCACCCTAACCAATACCGTTCTAGCGATTGAGGTGGATACCACCGACATCGTCTCGCTGCAGCGCGCAAAAGCAGAAATCGAGACCACCTTCGACCCTGTTAGCGTGTTGTGCAATAACGCCGGTATTGGCGGCGGCGGCAAAATACTTGAAACGGCGGAAGAAAAATGGCGCCGCGTCACCGAAGTGAATCTCTGGGGGCCGATCAACGGAGTGAAAATTTTCCTGCCTGACATGTTGGAGCGCGGTGAACCCGGCCATATTGTTAACACGGCCTCTTTTAGCGGCATTCAGGGGCACCATTCTCAAGGCGCATACGGCACTAGCAAGTTTGCGGCGGTGGGTTTTTCAGAGTTTCTACGTAACGATCTTGAGGGCACCTGCATATCGGCATCCGTGCTGTGCCCGCATGTCGTGGACACCCCGATTTTTTATCCGGACCTAAAACCAAACGAAACCGAAGAAATTCAAGCGCGTAGGGAAAAAATGCCTTGGCTACAGGAAATTGCGGTATCGGCGGATACTGTCGGTGAACAGGTGCTGGCTGGTATCCGCAGTGATGAGCTGTACATTTTCTGTGACGGATCCGATTCTAGAAAAATGCTAGAAGCACGGTGCGACGATTTATTGGCCGCTATGGACCGACAATTTCCAAAGTAGCGAAGCCTCTTTCACCGGAGATTTTACAGGAGTATGAGTATGAGTGAGGCAACATACACATTGGATTGGCAGCAACTTGCTGATATGCCCGTTGCTAAATGGGAACCTGCCAGTCTTCTCATCGACGGCCAACTATATGTGCTCGGCGGCTACGAAAACTACATTATGTCGAGCAAACGACTGCACGTTTTTGATCCCGAAACTGAGATCTGGACCCAACTTCAAGACTTACCCAGTGCCCTATCTCACGTCAATCTGGTTCCCGGTGAGTCAGGATTTTGGTTTGCCGGCGGCATGAAGGACAAGGTCCACCCCGGTAAAGATCACATTATTGCTGAGGTCTGGCATTACAACATTGAGCTTGATCGCTATACCGCCGCACCGCTTCTACCAGGACCACGCGCAGGCGGCGGACTGGCGCGCCTAGGTGATAATTTGCACTATATTTCCGGGCTGATGGCTGACCGTGATACGGATTCGCCCGATCACTGGGTATTGGATCTCGCGACATGGCGAAAGGGAAACAGAACCGACTGGGTTGAGGCAGCACCCCTGCCTATTGCGCGCAACCAGCTCTCAATTGCGGTACTGAATGACGAAATTTACGTCATTGGGGGGCAATTCAATCACGACTCGCAGCAACTGGATCAGACGAACGTCGACATCTACAGCCCAACAACTCAGCAATGGCGTGCCGGCCCATCACTACCCTATGGTCATTCCCACTCGGAAGGTGCCACCTTTGTCTATGACAATACGATTTGGATGATCGGCGGACACCACACTCCTGCGGGTGAAAAGAAGAGTTTTTGCAGCGACGTGTTAACTCTTAAGGCTGACGGCGAATGGGAACTTTTAAGTAAATTGCCCAAACCAATTTCTTCTCCAGCTGCGTCAATCGCCCAAAACAAGCTCTACGTCGCCGGCGGATGGGATGGACGCCGAGAAGAAGCTACGGAAAAGTGGCTGTCGTCACCGGAAGTGTGGGTGGCAAATATCAATACCTAAGCAGTGCTGACCCGACCATGCCAGGACTGACGGTAAAAGTGTTGGCTTATGGCGTCAAAACAACCCCGCTGTTGTTCGCAACTGAACCTCATCCTCTCGCAACAGGCTGCGCAGGTAAGCGGAATCATCGCTGGCCACAATGCTTTGTTCAGGTATCCGACCCTTGAAATCCTGAAACGGCAGCATGTACGGCCGACAATGCTGGCCTATCATGGTAACTCGCAGGCCCGGCGTTGTTTTCCGGTACGAGCCATGCCAAAGGCCGCCGTTAAATATCACCAACGAGCCTTTCGGCGCGGTAACCGGCACCGATAAGGGCAGGGCCTCTCCGAGTTCTGGCAAGCGCTCCTTACGATGACTTCCAGGCACATAGGCTAATGCACCATCGTCGCGAGAATAGTCGGTCAGCGTCCAGTTCATGTTTGCGATATGCGGTAATTGCCAATTCCACGGGGCCGGCACCGCACTCTGATCAGCATGAAAACCCGTAGTCTCCTCAGCAGGCCAAGCATCTGGCGTCTGCCACTTAATCCACCCATCGCTAACTGCAACACGATGCCCAACACCAAGCAGGTGCGTCATTAGTGCCTTCTTTACGGGATGCGTTAGCACTTCTAAAAATACTGGATCCTCGTATATGAGATGAGAAAAAATCATATGACCGATCTCACTCGGGCGACCGGTGAACGCCTTCGCAGGATTTTTGTGCAGTTCGAATTTGGCGTTTGCGCGGGCCTCGCCAACTCGCAAAATTGCGTCCCGTAATCGATCTACCCAAGTGTCCGGAAGCCGCAGAGTGTCCTGATCCACCACAGTTAAACCGACCTCATCGAGTTCCTCGAGATGACAAGCCAGCCCATATTCCGCGACGATTTCACCGATATCTATAACTTCATCAACAACCATCACTGACCTACCCGTTTTGCAACTCAACGAACTTTCGATAGGCGCTCGTAGGCTGCGCCATAAGGGACGCATGGTTACCCACATCGCGCACCTGCCCCTCCTCAAGAAAAATAATGCGATCAGCTTCTCGTATCGTCGACAATCGATGCGCGATCACTACGACCAATCGTCCCTGCGCGGTATTGCGTAGAGCTTCAACCAGAGCATTCTCGGTTTTGGGGTCAAGGGCGGCGGTCGGCTCATCGAGAACTAGAATGGGCGTTTCCCGAACAAGACCTCGCGCAATAGACAAACGTTGTTTCTGACCCACCGACAACGTATCGCCACCCTTGCCAATCACGCTGTCGATACCGTCCGGAAACTGCTCAATGAATTCCATGGCACCCGCCAGCCGACAAGCTTCAAGCATCTGCTCGTCGGTAGCCTGCGGATTCGCCAGCAACAAGTTGTCACGAATACTCTCGGACAAAAGCATATGTTCTTGAAAAACATACGTAACCTGCTTGCGAATTTCGTTTACACCGGTATCCGCCAGATCTATGTTGTCGAAGCGAATCCTACCCGCGGAGGGCTTGATATAACCAGGCAGCAAATAAGCTAGAGTTGTCTTACCAGCACCGGTAGGACCAACGATGGCGACCAGTTCGCCGAGCGGCAGCGTTAAATTTACATCCTTCAATACTTGCCTACCGTCAGGATAAGCAAAGCTAACATTCTCGAGCTCAACACTCTTTTCAATTATCGGCAAGGGATCAGATTCGGTATCAAGTTCTGAAGTGTAATCAATAAAGAAAAACACACGTCGTACAGCCGCAACATTTCGTTGCAGGTCAATCCAATATTTACCGGCCAGCCGCGCGTTTCCTCCTAAAATAAAGAAAAATCCGGTAAGCACAGCATAGTCGCCAGGCGACAAACTCTCGGCAATGATTCTGTCCGTAGTAAGTACAAAAGCCAAACCCAGCGAAATAATGAGCGCAGCATATGACAGCGCGATAGCCGCCAGGTCTACCATAAAAGCAATACGGTGCCTCTTGAACGACTCTTTACTCTTGTCTGCAAAATTCTCCGATTCAACCTGCGATCCGCCTAGCGACTGCACGGCGCCAATATTGTCTACATTTTGCTCCATCTGATTTGTTGTTGATGCGCCCGCGGCACGACTTTCTTGATTGACTCGACGGGCAATGCCGGAAAGCGGTGCCGTGAGGATTAAGGTCATCGGCATTAGCGCTGCAGCGAGCCATACAATCTCTGGCGCAATGGCGCCGTAACTGTATTGCATCATCCACAGCGACAACACTGCACTAAAGAGAAGCAAAAACGGCGCCACGGTAAGCTTGTAGCAAATTTCAGGCAGCATAGGTGCGTCATACATCACGCGATACACTGAATCACCGATACGTTGATCATCCAGCGTGGTCATTTCCAGCCGCGTCAACCTCCCCATCAAACTGGTGCGCAGACTATTTGCTAGTCGCTGAGTCATGCGAATGGTGAGCAGCGTTTCTAACAACCCCCACAAGCCGCTGGTCTGACTACCGCCGGTCGATAACGCTTGCTCCGATTGCGTCGCCGCGTCGTGCCCTGCAGGTATTCCATCACGCTCCGTCTGAATGCTGGGCATAGCGCGCATACCGAAGAAGACGAGAAGCACTAGGAATAAGATTGTCAGCGAGATCATAATGTCACTCGGCGTCATTCCCTCAATAAAGTGGACTAACGGATTTAAAAAGGGCGGAAAGCGCACATTGGCATCTATAGGCTGCTGCAGAATCACTTGGTCCACGACGATTTTTAATAGCCAAGGCAAAACAATCGCCGGCAACAACGCAACCGTGGCAAAAACAAACTTATACGCAAACAGCTTCTTGACCTTAGTCAGCAAACCTAGGGACCGGCTGATCATGGCAAATGTTTGTGTTAGGGAAAGATCAGTGTCGACATCAATACGGTCGTCGTAACGTGTTGATTCACCCATCTTGTTCGCCTCTGGTTTCATCGGTACCGAGTTCCGCGGCCACAAATTCGGCGTATGCACCATTTTGCGCAAGCAATTGCTGATGCGATCCCAACTCTTTGATTACCCCGTCTTCAAGAAAGGCGATTTGATCTGCATTACGAATGGTCGAAAGTCGATGGGTAATAATGAACACCACTCGTTCCCGTCCCCACTCACCAAGATTCGCCATGACCCGACGCTCTGTCTCCGCGTCCAGCGATGCCGTCGGCTCATCAAGAATCAATATCGGTGTATCGCGCAAAACCGCGCGCGCGATGGAAATGCGCTGGCGCTGGCCGGTAGAAAGTTTCCCGCCCCGCTCCCCTAGCTCTGTGTCATAGCCATCAGGCATCGCCCGAACGAACTCATCCGCACAAGCGACCTGTGCTGCAGCCGTGACCTGACCTTGATCAATATCACTCCTTCCATAGCGAATGTTGTCTGCGACACTCGTCGCAAACAATACGTTCTGCTGCAGCGCGATAGATACGTTTGAGCGAACATCCTCCGCAGACATCTGGCTCAACGCGACCTCGTTAACAAGTACCGCGCCTGCGTCCGGATTATACAGACGCAAAAGCATAGACATGAGCGTAGACTTGCCTGACCCGGTCGCGCCAACGATTGCTGTTACCGTACCCGTTTTTGCCGATAGCGACGCGCCCTTCAAAATCATGCGATCCGGCTGATAACCGAACTCTATATTTTCGATGCGCACTTCTTTCAGCTTTTCTGGAAACGCTTGAGGCGATTCCACATCAACAACCTCGGGCTCTAAATCCAGCAAGAAAAATGCGCGCTTTAAACCGGCAACGAGATCCTGGACGGTAGACCAGTAAAAGGCTAGCTCCCAAATCTGCGCCGATACTTCTTCCCCTCGACCAGTCGCGACCTTAAACGCACCGAGGTTCCATACCGCAAAACCTACCAACGCAATGCTGCCTCCCAAAAAAGTCGAATCCCCACGAATCGTCCAAGTGGCCATAAAGTAGTCGGCTATGAACACAAAACTGAGCCCGACAACCGCAACGCTTACGGTCAGATAGGCAATGTATTTGCGCATATCAAAAGCGGCATCCAACGCCTTCTGTGAATCGCTCTGAAAACGCTCCATCAGTCGGGTTTCCGCACCGCTTGCTTTTACTACCCGGATGGCGGCCAGCGTCTCCTGGATCCTTGAAGTCAGATCGCTGTTGTACTCTCGTGACAACGTCGCAGCCACACGAATCTTAGGAATATAAAACCGCATTAACATGATGGTGGGGACCGCTGCCGCCACCAACAAAAACCCTAAGACAGGAGAAAAAAGCAGTAGGACTATAATCCCAAAGGTCGCCCAAGCGACCACACGCAGTGGCGAGATCACCATATAAAGCAATACGTTGACAATCGTCGCACTGTCCTGGTAAATCCGATAAATCGCATCGCCGGTTTTCGAATCACTGTGATATCGAAGCGACAGATGTTCTACTCGCGACAGCATCTCCACACGTAAATCCTGATTAACACGCTGAAAGATCCAGGTCATGTAATACCAAACACAGACGCTGATCCCTAACAACAGCACCGCCAAAACACCTGCGAGGACAATGACTCGTTCGCGCACAACCTTGCGTTGCTCCAACCCTAATTGGCCGTTCTCAGCGCCCGCAGATGAAACAAAGTCTTCATCAAGCAGCAACATAGTCGCCTGCAGTGGCTCTAGCTTTTCGCCCAAGATAATTTTGTTTTCGATCAGATCAGTACCAATAAACGCAGCGCCCAATAGGAACGCGCCGAGCACCGAGTTAATTAGCACGAAGGTAGCGAGGTGTTTCGCTTGCGGCCGATAGTATGGCCAACAGCGCCAAGCCAGTTTGAACGCCTCTTTAACTGACCCAGACTCTGCGGAGGACTCTACCGGATCTTCGTGTACCAAGTTCGCATCAGCGTCCACCATGACTCCCTTCGCTCTGTCTTAGCCCTGCCTATCTGTATCCCTGACGCGCATAGCGCGTCCAAGGCTCCCGCTTGCCGATGCCATAACCATTCAAAAATCCTTCAACCAACCATGACTTAAAGTCCGGAAAATCGTTTAACACGTTTATCCGGTCGAGTGCTGCTAACCACGGCGCTGGGTCGTAGCACACGTGGCGAGCGTCATAGACCCCATCCTCGAACACACCGTAGCACGCGTGTAAAACCCCACATCGCGGTTGGCCTACGCTGCCTGGATTGATAAACGTTCGACTACCAATGTCGCGGGTGAATTGCACATGGGTATGGCCAAAAAGGACCAGTTCAGCGTCGGTGCCGCCCGCCAAAAGCTCAAAAACCTCGTCGCTTGCATCTGGCACTGCCGCTAAATCTCTGCTGCCTAGATCGCCGTGATGGAGATAGGCGGATATTCCCCCAAATTCGTACCAACCGGCATCGGTAAATGTACTAATTTTGGCGACCGCCGAGTCATCTAGATCGGCCAGAATCCAATCATTAAGCGCGACCCATTCAGCAGGCCAACTGCGGAACGTACTCGGGTCAAGAACTTCATCATCGTGGTTCCCACGAATCGTAATAATTGGGTTCAGAGCGCTCAATAGTTCTAGGGTTTCATTCGCCTGCGGCCCCGACAAGAAAGCGTCGCCAAGAAAAACCGACGCATCAGCATCCCTCTCGGCTTGCATGACCGCACGCAGTGCTTCAGCATTACCGTGTATGTCACTAATCAGCAGGATTTTCATAGAATTAGCTTATTGATCGCTTCAAACGATTGGAACAGCACAATGAAAAAGCTCCCCCATTTTTGCGTGCCAGCGCGAAGCCAACACAATGAAAGTGCCAGCTACATCGGTTCACCTTGTAGTATCCGAGCTTCTCTGCCTATTACTTAGCAGTTTCTGCGCGAGCAAAAGGCCGGAACGGCTACTCAAATACGGACTTCAACTCATACAATTCAAACTGCTCTAGGGTCTGCTCATCTCCAGATCCATAAAATATTAAGGGATCAACATGACCATCGGGCAAATAACAAAATGAGGCCGACGCCTCGCCGTCATTGACAAAAATCTCCAGCGACGTGACATCAACAATGAGGCGGACCGACAGTCGGGCATCACTTGCTGCTGACGATCGCAGATCAACCGACTCTTCTACCAGGCCGAGCTTGTGCGGCCTGCCCTTTTCAAATTTCACGCACCCCGTCGCCCAATCAAATGCTAGCACCTGACCGCGCACCATCAGATACAAGGCTTTGCTAGAGCCCCTCGACACTTTGAACGACACATCAAAAAGCTTAGCCCGAGTATCTGCAATGAAGGGCTCGCCAGGACTTATCCTTATATTCTCCAGCGTTACGGCTCTGCCACGCAACGCATTGAATTCTGTAACCGGCTGGCGAGTTAATACTGTCTCGGCCCCGGCTCCCTTGAGCTTGAGTTCCACAGGGATGGATAGCTGTTGATTAAATGGCATCTCGGGGTACAAGCCACCCGCCATCCAGGATATCTGCACACATCTACCATCCGGTGCATTACTCCAAGTTTGTGCCGCATAACCATTAAATCCACGCTCACAGACCTGCATCTCGGTCTCTGACGAAAATTTTGCACCATCAAAAGTTCCAAGCAAATAACGACCGCTAGCACTCCAAAAGATCCAGCGTTCAGCGCCGGATTCATCGCACAGAGAGAACATGTCAGGACATTCGGTGTCGCCGGGCAATGCCAACTCCTGAATTTTTTGCCATCGACGAGCGTTCTTAGACGCCAATAGCGCATAGCGATCGTCAGCAAGGTACAAAGCCATAATCCACTGCTGACTGACCGAATGCCAGATGACCTTTGGATCGCGGTTATCACCTTCGATCCAATCAACCACAGGATTGTCAATAAATTTAGTCCAATGCCTACCCTTATCTAGACTGTATGCGAGGCATTGGGTGAAAGGCCGTGCCGGTTTTACCGCAGCACCGGCGGCGGTATAAAAGGCGAGCAGCGTACCGGCGCCGAAACCAGCTGTGTCGTCGTGGTCAACAACCGCTGACCCTGAAAACATTGTACCCATAGCGTCCGGATGCAGCGCATGCTCCAATTGCTCCCAATGCAGCAAATCTCGGCTTACGGCGTGGCCCCAGGTCATATCACCCCAAATCGGCGCGTTTGGATTGTGCTGAAAGAAAAGATGCCAAACACCATCACAGTAAACTAACCCGTTGGGGTCATTCAGCCAATTTTGCTTCGCAGTGAAATGGAATTGCGGACGGTGTAATTCGGCATACAGTCTGCTCATAACGGCCCCCTGCCGTAACACTTCTTTCTGAATCAGTGTTGTAGTACAGCGCAAAAACGATTTCCAGTAATGTCGCAGCTTATTGAATGCAGAGGTAACCCATATCTTGGAACCCTAAATGGGTGATCTTCTAACCGACCGCAGTTTGTTGCTTGTCTTGCACAAGCGATAATGAGCGCAGACTTTGTATTACCCTGGAGCCGGTCTTAATGTTCACCACACCACTCACGACAGATCAAGACGCCTTGGAACGAGTAGGAGGTAAGGGCAGGTCTCTATCAAAAATGGTTCGCGAGGGTTTCAATGTTCCAAGCGGATTTATTGTAACCGCTGACGCCTACCGATCATTTATCAAAGATAATCAGCTACAAACTGAAATTGTTGAAAGTGCAAGGCCCCAACTCAAAGCCGGATACCCAGTCTTCGATCAAAGCTCCAAGGTGATCGCCGACCTGATCCAACAATCGACCGTGGATGATGGCCTGATTGATGCAGTCAAATCAGCTTATCGCGATCTAGCTGGCGGCATGGATGCCAATCACCCAGTCGCTGTTCGATCATCGGCCAACGCGGAAGATTTGCCAGGTCTTTCATTCGCGGGCCAACAAGAAACTTATCTGAATGTAAGAGGTGAGGAGGCCGTCGTTGCGGCAGTTAAAAATTGTTGGGCCTCATTATGGACCGCTCAAGCCATCAGCTATCGCCATCAAAACGGTATTGATCAAGACAGCGTTGCCATGGCTGTTGTCGTGCAACGAATGGTGCCATCCGAAGTCTCTGGCATTCTATTTACCGCGAATCCGGCATCTGGAGAGCGCTCTGAAATCATCATAAACGGCAGTTTTGGGTTAGGCGAAGCAGTGGTGAGCGGCCAGGTTACGCCAGATACTTACATTGTCGATCGCGAAACTTTAAGCGTTCAGCAAGAGCTTCTAGGCCCCAAAGAGCAGCAAATCGTGTCTGACGGTGACAACGGGGTGCGCATGGAATCTGTTGCCGAAGAGGACCGCGGCAAATCCTCTATCAGCACCGACCAACTACTTGAACTCTGCGAGACCGCGCTCAAGATTGAACAACTGTATGACGGGCTGCCGCAGGATATCGAGTGGGCGTTTCACAATGGTGAGCTACACTTGCTGCAGTCTAGGCCTATTACGAACTTACCGGCACAACCTATTGATCTTATATGGGAGCCTACGCCGCCTGCTAGGTTTGTTAGCCGAAGGCAGATCGTTGAGAACATGCCGGAGCCCATTTCACCACTGTTTGAGGATCTCTATCTAACTCAGGGGCTTGAATCGCCACGACCCAAAAGCCTAATGGTTGGCGGAGGCCCGATGTTCGTCACCGTTAACGGCTACGCCTACCAACGATTTGACTTTCCGCAAATCATCAAAGAAGCAGATCAGCGTACACAACAGCAGCAAAACCGCGGTATATCAGAGGCACAAATTGAAGCTGCTGAGTACAGTGCCTTTGCAGAGCAACTGCAAAAAAGCAAGGCAGCAGCTACGGACGCTGCCGTCGCAGACTTAGAACCATTCCGCGCGCACCTGAGCGATGTCGATCGGGCGAACTATGAGGCTTGGTATGCCGAGCATAAACAAGACGACTTGGATGCTTTGATCGTATTACCTGAAAGCAATAACCCAACTTATATGGCTTTCAACAACACCACCATCAACGACAACCAATTAAAGTCTTGGTATGAACAAACATTACCCCGCCTCGAGGGGGTTGCAGAAAAGTGGCGAGCGCTTGATGTCGAAGCAGCAGATGACGACACATTGCTCGCAGCCATTATGGAAATGGGCATTGAAGAAGGCCGCTATTGGTCAGCTGATTCCAGTCACACTTTCGGGGTAGCAAAATCAACAGACGACCAACTGCAGTGTTTTTTGCGGGAAACTCTGCCGGAACACAACTTCATCAGTGGCCAGTTTCTAACGGGTATCGAATCCAAGGCCATGCAGGCTAATGCAGACCTATTCAAGATTGCAAAACTTGTTCGTGCCAGCGCACACCTAAGCTATGTCGTGCTCACCATACCATCGCAATTTTTGCTGCAGACCTTGCGCAACGATGCAGAGGGCGCCGATGTCGTCACCGCCCTAGACAACTATCTAACGGCCTATGGTCATCAGGGCTATAGCATGGATTTCATCGAACCGACGCAAGTCGAGGATCCATCCGCTCTATTTGCAACGCTTAAAGGCATGGTCCGCGACCGCAACTATGATCCAAAGAATCAGGCACAAAAAACTGCGGAAATCCGCGAGAAAAAACTTGCAGAAATCTCCAACCTGCTGAGCGGCTTAAGCTACTGGCAATTCCGGTTTCGGCTGTGGCTGGCCCTAAAATATAACTTTATACGCGAAGAGGTTGCGTTTCGCTTTGGCTATACCTGGTCTATTTTGCGACCCATGGTCAACGAGCTAGGTCAACGTTTGGTGGCCGACGGGACTTTGGAAGCAGCAGATCATGCTTACTTTTTGGTGAGCGAAGAACTGCAACAGGCGCTGATTGCGCGCAAAGCTGGTAAAGCTAGACCAGATCTCGGCAGCCTCGCAGTAGAGCGACAGGCGTTGAGGGAGGCGCGCAAGCTGCACCACCCGCCAGGCACACTGCCCGCAGAGGCCAGCGACATGCAGTCGATCTCTTTCAAAGAGACGCAGATCAAGAACGATGGCGACAGTATGGTTATGCGTGGATTCCCTGTCAGCTCAGGATCAATAACCGCTAAGGCCAGCGTTATTCTTGGTCCTGCCGAGTTCGATAATATGATTGCGGGCAGCATCCTCGTGAGCCCATTGACCACTCCGGCATGGACCCAGCTGTTTGCTAACGCTGTCGGCTTGGTTACCGATGTAGGCAGTATTCTTGCCCACGGATCTATTGTTGCTCGTGAATACGGAATACCTGCTGTGCTTGGCGTTGGCGACGGCACCAAGCGAATTAAGCACGGCCAAACCATTACCGTAGAGGGCGATTCCGGCGTAGTAACGATCCACGACGACGAATAACTACGCCCTCAATAGTCTTATCACCTAACCGAATCCTACTCAGGTGCAAGTGCGGCGCTTACGACGTAAATCTTAGCCCTTATCTTCGATCGCGATGGCTCGAACCCAAGTTCCCTCCATCGACTCGACGTTCAGCGGCAGGCTGAGAAAGAACACACGTTCCTGGGTTAATGCCTGCAGATTATCCAAGGGATATACAATAGGAATGTTGTTACCCGTCATGGCGCGATGGGTAGGGCTATTGTTCGGCTCAGGTGCATCAGTGTTTGTCTCCCAGCTGATGCCGGGCACACCTACCCCGAGCATTTTGATCTTTTTCTCTTCCGCCAACCAAAATGCCGTATCCCCCTCGATCCAAGGTTGGTCTTCGCCACTCCATTTACTGCCGAGCAGAACAATATCACCCTCTCTAACATTTTCTAGATGTTGCGGGAGAATGGGCTGTCCTTTTAGGTGATCGAGCATGCACACTACGGCTTCACCGAAATAGGTCGGCAACGGCATATCCCAGATTCCAAGCATGCCCTCAGGCAATTCAGTCCAGTTGTCGTTGTGTCCAACACCTAGCTGAATATGGCTTCCCATATGCCCACTAAGCCCGCCGATCGGCCATTCCGCCACTGTACCTTCGTTCGTGCCAACAAGGTGCTCAATAGTGCCGTCACGTTCGTTAACCGTCTCCTCGACGATCCAGGGCATGTTGTATACGTCGCGGGTGCCTTGTTCTACTGAGCCGTTCAGTCGCGTCAATCGCGAAACCAGCTCTACAGTCAGATCAACGATCTTAGCGCTGCCTAAACTTTCGAACATTTCTTCCATCATGCCCTGTTCCTCATAACTTTAGAGCTATCTATGCTTGTCTTCAGCGCTGCCCCTGCGCGAGGCGTGTTACACATTTGGCGCTTCAAAGGCTATCGCTCGAATAAAACTGGCTTCCAATTTTGGAGTATTCAAGGGCAAGCCAAAGTAAAACACTCGCTGCTGCTGCAATACGTCGATATTCACAAGAGGATGCGCTATCGGGATGTTGGCGCCTAACAACATCCTCCTGATGGGCGAATTCGCTGGCGCAGCCGCTTTAAGTGCGTACTGCCACTGCACCCCAGTTGCCTGCAGCCCGAGCATTCTGATTCGCCTGTCTGAAATTAACCATTGCGCCGTCGACTCGGACAGCCAAGGCTGTTCCAGCCCTTCATAACAACTGGTCATCAGGAGTATGTCACCTTGGTTAACGTGCTCTAGATGCTCGGGCAATATTTCTTGACCACGCAAATCGCCTTTTTGACTTTGCATTCTAAAGCCTTCGCCTAGCGGATAACGCGCAGATTCGTCATCGGCCCTCGGCTCAAGGTGATCGAGGCTTACTACCGAAGCCGGCCCAACGAACGTTTCCAGCGGCATTTCCCAAAGCCCCTGCATCTCTTTGGGCATACCAGACCAGTGGTCTATGTGTCCTTTACCAGCTTGCACATGCGCGCCGTGATGCGATGTCATACGTTCCTGATGCCAGACTGCATCATCCTTAGGCGCCGAATAGAGCGTGAAGAGCGAATTATCCCCCGGAAATCGCCCCTCTTGCATTACCCACGGCTTGCCATAGGGATCTCTTGTGCCTTCTTCAATCGTGCCATCTACGCGGTGTACCCGAGCCTTGATCCGAGGACTCAAATCAACAACTCGACACTCGTCAAATGAAATCATGGTAACGCTCACCCTTGTATCCGCAGCCAGAGTACGCCATCAAATTAGACCGGCAACCCAGCACTCACGGTATTCACCCATTTACCGGCAAAGAATTTAAGTCGTCTTATATGCTAGATAAACGATCCATAGCTGACTTTTTTTACCCGGTCGAAAAACTCGCGCCACTCCTCTTTGCTAAGCAAATACGGTTCGCCTAGCTGACAGGCGAGCAGATATTGGCGGCACATAATTTCCAGACGATGGGCAAGAGAAACCGCGTTAGCGAGATCTCGACCACGACAAATCATGCCATGCGCTCCTAGCAAACAAGCCGAACGTTTGTGCAAAGCCGCCGCTGCATCTTGCGCCAACTTCTCGGTACCGAAGGTTGAATACGGAACACAGGGTACATCTGAGCCGCCAAACGAACCGACCAAATAATGGAAGCCCGGTAAACCGCGACCCTGGCAGGCCAACGCCACGCAATGATCTGAGTGGGTATGCACTACCGCCTCGGCCTTGGTCTCTTTGTAGATTGCCGCGTGCATCCGCCACTCGCTCGAGGGCTTACGCTCACCACTCCATTCGCCGTCCAAAGTGACCTCTACAACATGCTCAGGCGCAATATTCGAACCTGTAGCTCCAGAGGGCGATATCAGCATGTTATCGCCGAAACGACAGCTCACATTGCCCGACGATAATTCGTTAAGCCCAATCGACTCTAGCTGTTGGTATTGCTCAGCGAGCTGAGCTCGCAAATTTGCTTCATTGTGTTGCCCGCTCATTAAACCCCCAAAAGTTAATTGCGTTCCGCCAGTCGCATCCTTTCCAAAGCACGGAAAAAGAAATCATCCTGCCCTAATGCACCTGCTTTCAGAACCAATGAGACAGGTTCTGGCGTGGATTGATGGCAGTAGCCGCCGCCTAGTTCATCGAATGCAGACACCTCAACCGAGGCGATATCTAAGGAGTTGATAACCTGCCCAGAGGTTTCGCCTCCAGCGACTACGAATTTCCTGAAACCCATGCCAAGCAATCCTCGTGCGACCTCGCCAATGATATGATCAGCCAGAGCCGCGGCGCCCTCGCGACCGAGCATTGCTTGGTTTTTTTCAACGTCTGCAACATCGTCCGAGGTAGCGATAGCCAGCGGCTGATCCTCTGGTTGCGCTCTTACCCAAGCTAATATGCGTTCTACAAAAGCTGCAGGATCTCCTGCATCGAGCAAATTTATATGCAACAGGGGGTGCTGTTGGGCAAATCGCTGCAGCTGCCGCAGCGTCGGCCCCGCACAACTACCAGCAATCACAGCTTCCCGCCCGGGAGACGGCGGCAGCAAAGTTTTTTGCGAGCTTTGCAATTCCGTGCCATTGCGTTGTCGCCATGCCCGCGCGAGAAATACTGGCAGCGCATCGGCCCCGGTAGTTAACGGCCAATCTAGGACAAACTCGCAGATACGTTCAAGATCCGCGTCGTCCGCTGTATCCGCGATAAAAAGTTTTTTTCCATCCGCTTTGGCTAGATGGGATTCAACGGCCGCAGTGCCCTGTACCAAAACACCATGCGGGATTAGACCCACCTGCTCAGTAGTTTGGGGTTCAAGTACTTCAACAAGATTAGAGTTCAACATCGGTGTGACCGGATCATGTTTCTTAAACGAATCCTCTAACGGGGTTGCACCGATGAACATCCTGCCCTGAAAGACAGTAACCGTATGCCGCGGAAAAGCGGGGCAAAATATCGTCTTGGATCCGCCGCTCGCCTCCAGCATCGCAAGCGCGACGGGACCAATATTGCCTCGATCAGTGCAATCGAACGTAGCGCAGTACTTATAGTAGAACCGTTGAATACCCAGTTTTTGTAAACCCGCGACAACAGCCTGCGCTTCGAGCACAGCCAGATCTGGCTCAATTAGTCGGATTTTTCTCGCAACGACTACAGCTTCTGCTGTGGTCGGGTCAATTTCTGCCAATGCTTCAACTGAACTTACCAATGGACACCGGATACCCTCGGCCTCAAGCAAGCTCGCGACCATCATGCCCCCGGTGAGATCATCGGCAAGTATTCCTAACTCCAAAACCACGACTCCCATTTAATCCGCCGCCCAGCCATCGTAAGCCATTCTCAAGCACGAGCCTTCGCATGGGCCCCTCAAAGTCACCCAAATTTGCAACCAGGCTGAGAATTTACCCAGTGGTGCAGAACGCGTCGAGCGCTAGAAATTGGGGGAAAACGCAATATGGCCGTGTGTAAATGTTCGAGCCGACATATAAAGTGCGCTGCAATAGATACTACAAGCCAGCGTAAAAACGACACATGCAGGAAGCAGAGCTCAGCGCGCTATCAACATCATTTAGAGACAACGGCTTTGCGATCGCTCGAAGTTTTTTCAAGCCCGAGCAGGTCGAAGAAATTTGCTGGCGTGCAGAGAGGATTTTAAGCAATCGAACTGAATTTTCGCCGACCTACACAAATATCACCAAGGGATTGGAAAAAGCAGACGACTTCTTCGAAAAACTGCTTAATGAGGGGCCACAAGTCCCACTGCTGCAAAAACTACTCGGTACAAAGCCCATTCCTGCAACCGCAAGCTTCTTTACCAAGAACAAAAACTATGAAGAGATTTATCCGCATATCGACGCAGTTTACGGTGGCGTGATCTGGGTCGCCCTGGACGATACCAATCGCGAAAACGGCTGCATTCACTTCCTTAAAGGCTCTCACAAGCACGAAGCCGAATTCGCCCATCTGCGCCCAAACCAGCCCAATGACCTTTCCAATCATCCTGACTTGGTGGAAGCAGCTATGAGCGCTGGCGACATGTTGCTGTTTCAATCTCGAACCGTGCATTGGTCAGGGGCCAACCATAACGGCACGCAACGCCGAGGCTTTAATTGTTTCTATACCGGGAGATTAGATTAGCGTTTCAGGCCAGCAGTGATCGGGGATCCTCATCGTGACCGACCGGTTTTAGCTAATACGTAGCTACCAATCTACAACGGCACTGCTTCAATAATCATCACGCCCTGCTTCTATGAATCAATTCACCAAAAACACTACCGCTGAAGAGGTGACCGCACACCTTGATCTATCCGAGACTACGGTGCTCGTCACTGGATGCACCTCCGGCATAGGCCGCGAGAGCATGCGAGTGCTCGCATTGCGCGGCGCTCATGTTTTAGCAACAGGAAGAACCGAAGAAAAAGTGCAACTCGCCAGTCGCAATATGGCGGGCAAAATCACACCTCTGGCCCTAGAACTGACCGACCCAGCCTCGATTAGCGACTGTGCGAACACTTTGTTGGCTGCAGATCTGGTGCCGGATACTGTTATTTGCAATGCGGGCATATATCCTTTTGGCTCTCTTGAACTGGTAAATGGTGTCGAAAAAGTTTTCTTTGCTAATTTTCTTGGTCACTTCGCGCTAATCAAATACCTATTACCAGCCATGCAAGAGCGGGGCGTGGGGAGCTTTGTTCATGTCAGCAGCGATTCAGCCTACAAACAGGCACCCGCATGCGGCATCGACTTTGCCAATCTGCGTGGCGAGGGTGTTTTCCATGCCGGAGAGGCTTACGGCAGATCGAAGCTCGCCAATGCGCTTTTTTCGTTGGAATTGGCAGACCGCCTGAAGGGCACTAACCTAACGTCGAACGCACTGCATCCCGGCAGCATTCTGACCAACATCAGCCATGCAGCGCCCTTTTGGACGAAAGCAGCCGCACTAATGGCTCGCGGGTTCCTGCGTACCGTTGAGGAAGGGGCCTCTACCCAAGTTTATGTGGCCACGCATCCCGATGCAGCAAAAGAGTCGGGATGTTTTTTTGCTGCATGCAAGCTCGTCGAACTCGAGCACGACCACCTGCTCGCTAATCGAACATTGGCCCATGAGCTTTGGCAAGTTGCCGAAGATATGTTGCAACACATTCAGACCGCCTAACGCAACAAGATAGCCCGCCCGTTTACCCCGCAGCTAGACTCTTTTCCACCCCTCGTAAATCTCGGCAAGCACCCGCGCAGGTCGGCACAGTCAATTTTGGGGTAATGTATCGCCATACCGGATTGCATTATTTTGCCCGCGGTAAATACGTTATGGGATAGTGACTGGATAGAACCGAGCGATTCATGCCTAGACCGAACATAGTATTCATCTTCAGCGATCAACAGCGCGCAGACACAATGGGCCACGCAGGCGACCCAGTAGCGATTACGCCGCATCTGGACAAACTTGCCGCAGAGGGAACCGTCTTCAGCCAATGCTTCACCAGTTCACCAGTCTGTATGCCTGCTCGCGCAAGTATGATGACCGGATATAAGGTTCATCAGCATGGCGTATGGGCCTTTGCAGATCCAGAACTTCGCCACGGACAAAGCCACGTGCGCAATATTCGAGACGCCGGCTATCGCACCGGCGTGGTCGGCAAAACTCACCTTTGGCGCCACGGTCCCGGGCACGCAGGCGAGCATAAACAAGAAATGCAAGATTGGGGTTTTGTCGACGCCAGAGAAACTACTGGACCATCCGAGTCACTATTAACTGACTCGTTATACACCGACCATTTGGCCGCTCGTGGGTTACTCGATGCGCACCGGCAATATTTCGAAATGTACTTACGTGGAACCAGACCATACCCATGGGAACTACCGCCCACCCCGTTGCCCACCGAAGATCACCTCGACGTCTTTATTGGCCGTCTCGCGCAAGAGTGGATCAACGACTGCGACAACGCCGAACCCTTTTATTTACAAGTGAATTTCGGGGGGCCACATGACCCCTGGGACGCACCCCCTGAGTATCGCAGTTTATACAACCCTGACGATATGCCGCTTTCGATTCGCGACCAACGGACCGGCCCACTGTCCTCTCATGTGGAGTTACTGCTTAAACATGCGCCGAACAAGCTCAATAAAATGGGCGTTGCGCAAAACCAACTGCTGAAGGCTAACTACTATAGCAAGGTGACCCTAATCGATGATTGTGTTGGCGGGATTTTGCAAACATTAGAAGAGCGTAATCTGTTGGATAACACCTGGATTGTTTTTTCGTCGGACCACGGAGAAATGCTTGGCGATCACGGATTACTTGCAAAAAAGGTCTTTTATGAGGGCGCTGTCAAGGTACCCTGTTTGTTTCGCTCGCCAAACGGACGAGGCCAAGGTACCGCTCAGGCCCTCACTTGCCACTTGGATATTGTTGCAACGCTTATTGATATCTGCAAAGCCAGACCACTTCAGGACAGCGACGGCCAGTCAGTTCTGCCAATTCTTGAAGGTGATTCAAACCATTCCCAACGCACTGCGGTATTGAGTGAACTGGGTCTACCGCCATCAGCTTTCGTTATGCTGCGCACCAGCAGACATAAACTCTCGGCGGATGCAAAAACCCGGGAACCCATCGAACTTTACGATCTCACTGAGGATCCCAACGAATTGCACAACCTGGTCACTCATGCCGACCACGTCGAAAGGCGCCAACAATTACTCAACGAGGTTTTGAATCCACTACTGTCCAGCCTGGATACTAGGGCCTGGTAGGTGAAAAGCATACGGCCAAACAAAGAAAGAGTTCATCCATCCCGCAACCACAAACAACTGCACACAAGCTACGGGAGTAACCCATGTCGAATTTTTCACTGCACAATAAAACCGTAATAGTGACTGGCGGAGCCGGCGGTCTTGGTCGTGCCATGTGCGCCAACTTCGGCGCTGCCGGCGCCAACGTTATTGTTGCAAGCCGCAGCCAAGACAAAATTGCGGCAGAAGCCGCCAGTCTGCAAAGAAAAGGCTATAGCGCGGCAGCCATCCCGGTGGACGTAACCGACGAGCAACAGGTGAACTCTCTGATCGATGAGACAGTTGCCACTTTTGGCTCGGTGGACGTGGTCATAAACAACGCCGGGCGATGGGGACGTAGCTACGCTGCTGAGGACACACCATTAGATGAGTGGCGCACCATTGTCGACCAGAACCTAACAGGCGTATTCCTGCCCTGCATGGCCGCTGGCCGGCAAATGATCAAACAAAAGGGTGGTAAAATCATTAACATTTCGTCAACCGCCGGCAGCAAAGGCAATCCGCATCAGTTGCACTATTCTGCTGCCAAGGCCGGCGTCATAAGCCTTACCAACAATCTCGCTTACATGTGGGCACAGCACAATATTAACGTTAATTGCATTCTACCCGGCCTCATCGCCACCGAGGAACTTAAGGGCTACGGGATTATTCCCGCAAATACCGACGCCGAAGGCAATCCAGTACCGCGACTGGAACTAACACCGAATCCGGAAGACGTCGCGGATCTTGCCCTATTTCTGGCGTCTCCGGCCTCCGATGCGCTAACCGGAGAGCTTTATCCAATTCGCGCCTGGCTGAAATCAGAGCGATTTTGGCAATAACGCGCTTATAGGATTAAAGCTAGCGCAACGCAGAAAGCCGCGTCGGCGCCCCAAACTGGCCGCGCACATTAAAGCTGTTCGTAGAGCCGAAGACGCAAGAGCTCCATTAAAAGCACGGCAACTGAGCACAAATCTAAAGGCAGACGCGGCTTATATCGGCTTCAGCCCAATGCAAGCAACAGCTTAGCTACCTGAATCGATTAGCGACGCAGCCGATGACCACCGTCAACATTCAACACTTCACCGGTAAAGTACGCGCCTGCGCGACTACACAGCATAATGGCGACGCCTGCTATGTCGTGGATATCACCATAACGATGGGCCGGAATCCGCTGCAATTCTGCTTTATAGGCTTCGGCCTCCGGATCCTGCCAGGCACCACGGGTCATTTCTGAATAGAACCTGCCCGGTGCAATGGCGTTAACGCGAATATGCTCATCGGCAAAGGCTAAAGCCAACTGCGGCGTCAGGTGCTCCACCGCCTTTTTGCTAGTGGAATACGCCATAACGTGTGCATATATCTCACTGGCAGCCACCGAACTGATAAAAATAACGCTCGAGGGTGCATCCACTGTCGCCCGGCCTTTCAACAAATCGAGAAGCGCCTGGGTCAAAAACAGGGGCGACCGGAGGTTAATGTCCATGGTTCGGTCCCAGTCATCAGCGCTCATCTGGGCGAAAGGTCCTCCTGTTCCTAGTCCTGCATTATTGACCAGCACATCGATAAAAGACTCTTGATCACGGAGTCTGGCCGCCAATGCCTCAACCCCCTCCAGCGTTGATAGATCGCCAACAACGGGAAGACACTCGCCGGATGCGATCGCGGAAAGTTCTTCCGCTTTAGCCTGCAACTTATCCGCGGAACGTGCGGTGATATACACCCGCTCAGCCCCTGCTTCGAGAAAACCCTGAGCCATATAGCTGCCCAGTCCGGTAGAACCCCCTGTCACGACACAGACTTTGCCACGCATGGAAAACAGCGTTTCTAACATAAAACCTCCGCTCCAGATTTTCCTATGCCACCGGCGCTCTGATCGGCGGCAGCGTCAAGCGCCGCGCCTACCTCACGTTTTGCCATACTGCTAATCTGCCGCCGCAACTTCCACTTTGTGAGTTGCGCTGCGGCCATCTGCGACGATCAGGCCGATCGCGCCGCTGTCCAGCGACGAATCTCGCGCTGTTAACACCGTTGAACCATTGATCTCACCTACCAGTTCATCGCCTACTACCCGCAACGTCATATCCAAAGTGTCGCCGAACGACCAATTAAATTCGGCCTCGGCTAATACGCTTTCTTCGTGCAAGCTTTTCACCAACTGGACTTTTTGCTCGCGCGTGATCAGCAGCGCATAAAATCGAGTTAAGCCCTGCACCCGTGCCGCGACACCAGCGCGCGAGACAAGATGCGGCGTTACATCAGCACTGACCGCATAGTCAGTCCATTCACGGGTGCCCTGAGAAATCATGCCAAGACCCTCGTTTTGCACGAGCCGGAACATCTCCGTCCAACCTACTAATTGATCAACTGCGTCAACCCAGGCACGCCTCCACATTAGTCCTTTATGCTTGGGCCGCTCGAATGTCACCTGCGGATTCCCCCGCCAACCGACATGATCTAAATGGAGGGAAACGTCTTTATTTAAGCGAATGCCCACTTCGAAAATCGGCCCAGGTAGACTGGGAACCTGAAGTGAAAGATTGGTGGCATCCCCGGTAGTGGTGTCCACATCAATATAATCCACCTCGTCATCCTCACCGTAGTAGGCGATGTATAGATTTGCACCGGGCTCGCTAATACGCGCAGACACATTTTGACCCGAAAATATCCTTGGCGAAGCCATAAGTTTGTAGTGCGCCTTTTCAAAGTATTCAGCGACTTCTATCGATGGTGCAAATACAGGTGTGCCTATTCGCGCTCCTGACTTACCGACAATGCGCAACGACCCACCCTGCAAGTTGCTCAACTCCGCCGTGCCCGATTGAACTTGGAAGCCCTGAACAGAGCCAGGAAAGCTGAAATGGAATTGCGCACCTTGCTTCGGTTCGAAACTGGGCTCGCCAGCAAGCGTATGGCCCATGTTGATGATCTGTTTGGCTTCGCGCGCGCAATCACTTATACAGCGATCGCCGTCCGAGGTCGGACAGTACAACCGGTCGGCGACTGGGCCGCGCCAATCAATACCTCGATCAGCACTCGCATCGATGCCTTCTAAGCCCACCAGTAAGCCCATAAGGCAGCCCACATTGCCGGAATTACAGTCTGTATCCCAACCGCAGGTGTTAACAATCTTTAAAGTCTCAGAAAAATCGCCCTCGCCGTGCAGTAGCGAGTGAATGATCAAACCGTGGTTCGGCACCATATGGCAGTTGCCGCCATATTTGTCATACCCATAGTTTGCTTCCAACTTCTCTCTTGTGGCACGCCAATCTTTCTCTACGGCATACCAGGCACGCAAGTCAGCGATCATCCTAGCAATAACCGAATCTTTAGGAATATAACTCAGGCCAATATCAATGAGCTTCTGAATGTCGTTTTCCACAAAAGCCATAGCCTCCATAGCGGCTAAAACCTTCGCGCCATTAACAGCTTCCCCGTCGTGGCTTACTCTAGCCGCGGCTTCGGCAAACTTTACAGCCTGATCCGGATCACCCGGGGCGACCATGGCCCATCCGTCAATGAATATTTGCGCGCCAATTTGCTCCGCTACCACCTGCCCATTCATTTCCATTGACCCACTCATCGGTGCGTCTATACCGTTGGCGAGACGCAGGTAGGCGGTGTGCTCAGTGGACTGGCCTAAGCCACCCCACCACAATACGCTTCTGCCCTTGATGAGATAATTGAGCCAACTTTCGCCGATATCTTTTGGACTGATGTCTGGGTTAGTTCCGTGATCTTCCAGCGCGCGAATGAAAGTGAACGTGCCAGCTATGTCGTCATCCGTGACGATAAGCGGTACGTCGAGCTTGTCGTGCACATAATATTCAATATCGCCGAGCCGTTGCTGAATCCGCTCGTACGACCATCCCTCAAAAGGCCGCCCCAAATAGACGCCGATTACCTTACCTAATACCCCTGCGTAAACACGCTCAGCATAGTCTGGCGTTATCTGCACCATCTCCAACCTCCTTGGACAATTACCCCAACAGCGTAAGAACTTTCACGAAGCGAACGCAACGCTCGAGCCGTAGATTTCCCCCATTTTCGCCGCACAATTGAAACAAGCAAGGTTTTGCACAAGCGACTCCGATCTTCACCTTGTGGCGGAATTACAGCCCATAAATAGCGTGCAGCTAGACCTAGGCAGCTAATCGCTAAGCAGTTTATGGGTGAACTAATAAATACAAGCGTTGACCCACCGCGACGCGGCTTTATAGGCTGATCCGAGTAACGTCGGGGGCGTTCATGACCAATTCAAACCGGGCCAAGGCTCTGCCATTTCTTGGCACAGGCCCCGTAAACGAAGATCAAAAAGACAGTCCTGCCGCAGACCAGGGCTTCGTCGCCATTGCCATGATTTTTGCCCGAACTTGGCCATTCCTGAAGCCCTATATTCTTGGATACTGGCGTGAGCTGTCATTTTCAGGCAGCGACGCGGCAACAAGCCCGACACCTTTCGGACACACCGAATCCGAGACGCCTTCCAGTGCACCTGATGCGCCTACCGATAACCAGGCGACACGATGGAGTTTTAAGCATATACCACCGCTCGCCACCCTAACCGCTGCCCTTGGCCCAGTTACTGGGGTGCTGCCCTATAACGAAAGTTGGTTATATGATTTTTTGCTGATCACCACTTTTGCAATGGCAGTCCTTTCGTGGTGCCTGCTCGTTGCCAAGAAAAAAGTTTATGCGGTTCTTTCGACAAGTCTTTTCATTATCGGAGCTGTGAGTTTTTTATTTGCGGTATTCGTCGTCGAGGGCCTACTCGACAATGTTTATATCGCGATCATGTGCGCCGTCAGCGCAGGGATTTGGTTGTTTCAATACCAGTTTCAAGCCGGCAGGTTGCGCTTCAGAATCCGCCTTGGAAGCCACTTAATTTATTACTTTGTCGGAGTATGGGCATCCACACTACTGCTGATTTTGATTTCATTGTTTTCTGTAGACGTAGTCAGCCAATCGATTCTGCAGGCGAAACCGCTGACGCCGTTTATTGCGGATCTAATCGCAGATCCTGAACTCGCGGGTACCCCAATAGAGGGCTCCAAACCAGTTGATTCGCCCAACCAAGACAGTGCCAATATAGAACTCAATCCTCTCTCGTCGGAGCAGCGCCACAGCCTGAAATCGGTCTATGCCGTGTTTTTGGTACTCGGCTGGCTCGCGCAGTTGCCGCTTGGTTTCGCACTACCCTATTACTACATCTACATCATGCAAAGGGTGAATCAGGATCTACGCGTTGCTTTAGTAGGCCGCTGGCATCAGTTATCCCTGCGCTACCACAGCAATCATCGGGTTGGCGATTCTGTATATCGAATTTATCAGGACAGCTCTCAAGTAACGGCTGTCATCGGCGAAATTACGCAAGCGCTACAGGTCCTGATCACCTATTTTACCGGCATCATCTTTCTGTTTGCGCTGGATCCAATTTTAGGGCTGATGGCGCTGTCAATTATAGTTGGCACCTTAATATGGGCGCGCTGGTTTTCACCCCGCATGCGAGTCAATTCTTTGGCCAGCCGCCAAGCTAATTCGAATTTCACATCACGCGTACAGGAAACGTTTGCAAGTACCCGGCTTATCAAGGCTTTTAGCACAGAGGAGAAAGAGCAACAGCGTTTCGAGTCAGACTCCATCAATGCGTTCAATGCGTCATACCGCGTCCGCTCATTAATGGCGGTTATTGGGATTGTCACCTTCACAATCGCCGCGGGCGCGCTGTTATATGGGCAATACCTGACCGCCATCTGGGCATTTGGCGAGCGCGAAACCTACGCCAGTGTATTAGTGGCGCTCGTCGGCCTAAGTTTCTTACGCTGGAATCTTTCCGCATATCAGTCCGCTCAGGAATATTTAGGCGCTTCCAGCGTCTCCATCCGTGACTTAGTCGACCGCTGGACCCGGGCACAAGACATGGCTATGGGCCTGAATAGAGTATTCGATATTCTCGACATTGAGCCCGACGTCAAATCCAAACCTAATGCCCCGGCACTAGGAGGATTTCACCACGAGCTTCGCTTTGACAAAGTAAGCTTTGCTTACGAACCCGAAAGACCTGTTTTGCAGGACATTAGCTTTAGCGTAAAGCCAGGTACCGTGACCGCAATTGTCGGGCCAACCGGTTCCGGCAAAACCAGCTTAATGAGTTTGATTTCCCGGCTTTTCGATCCCGACGCTGGCTCGGTATCAATTGATGGTGTGGATCTTAGAGATCTAGACCTAGAGAGTTTGCGCGCAAATGTATCGGTCGCTTTACAGGAAAACGTCTTATTTGGTTTATCTTTACGCGACAACATTCGCTATGCACTGCCAGAGGCTACCGACGCGCAGCTTATGGAAGCCGTGAGGGTCGCCTGCGTAGAGGAATACATTGCCAGCTTACCCGAAGGGTTAGACACGGTATTGAGTGATCGAGGCGGCAAGCTATCCACCGGCCAGCGCCAACGTCTTTCAATCGCGCGCGCCCTTGTAAAAGGCGCACCGATCCTTGTTCTCGACGAGCCCACCGCAGCCCTTGATGCTGCTACCGAGCATCGCGTTCTCCAGCGCCTCACAGAGTGGGCGCAGAAGCGAGCGGTATTTCTGATTACGCATCGCATATCCACTATTCAACAAGCGGACACTATCTTGTATATCGACCAAGGCAGACTGCTCGAGCAGGGATCGCATACCCAACTCATGTCGATCGAGAGTGGTTTCTACCGCGCTTTTGTTGAGACCGAGGCAAGGCTTTCACAGCGAACCTTTAACGAGCAGCAGCTATGAGCAGCACCCCACCCGTAAGGCAAAAAAGTGATCCCGAGATCTCGTTTCAACAAACAATACGAGTCTTTGCCAAACTACTTTCATACCTGAGCCTGTTTAAAGCTCGTATCTTCACAAAACTCGGCTTTATTACCTTTGAGCACGTGCTGCGTATTCTGCTTTTACCCTGGCCACTGAAGATTATTGTCGACCATGTCATTCTCGGAGAGCCCATCAACGCCGATGGCAGCGGGTTCCCCGACTACATGCAACCTATCCTGTTTTTCCTCTCGGACAAAACATCTCAGGAAATCATGTCTTGGATCTTGGTGGTCGGCATCATGATGGTAATTTTGATGGGGATGACCCCCAACCGAGGGACCGGTAGAAATGCAACCGGGCGCTATACCGGTGCCGCGGCAGGGTCGTTGGGTGCCGCATCCGCAGAACTGGCGCAAGGTCACGATACCGCTACACAGACAGAAAACGCGTCTAATGCTGCATATAGTGAAATGGGCGGACTACTGGGCATTCTAGATTTCAATATTCACATGCGACTGTCCCAATCCCTAAACCACTTACTGCGTTCCGAGCTGGCAGAGCATATTAAATCCTTACCCATGACCACTCTGGACGACCAGCGCATTGGCGACAGCGTGTATCGGGTGATCTATGACACCACCAGCGCCTCGGGCATTTACGGGGAATTAACCTTAGGACTTTACGGCGGTTTGCTGATGGTCGCACTAACCCTGTACGTCATGTTCACAAGCTTCGGGAGCGCGCCGGAAGTGATTATCGTCGGCGTCTTAGTAGGGCCACTGACCTTTATGTTTGTCATCCCCTTCGCGCGGCTTGCGCGCAATAAAAGTCAGGCCAGCCGCCTCGCTGGATCCGAAACCACCAGCAACATCGAAGAGGGCATGGCGAACGTACTTGCGGTTCAGAGTATGGGCGGTAACAAACGCGAGAGCGAGCGGTTCGCCAACGCAAGTAACGAATCTTTTCGTAAGTTCCGTGCCGAGGTGCTGGTGAAGTTACTCTTCGGTCATGCCGGTTCTTTGGCTTTTCTTACCGGACAAATAATTTTCTTTTTGGTCATCGCCGGCTATGTCATCGACGGCACATTTACCGCTGGCGACTACTTCGTGCTGTTCTACTACTTCTTCGTACTTAGTGCTGTATTTTATTCCTTCGGCTTCCTATACACGGATTTACAGGTAGCCATTGCCGGCTTAGCTAGAGTGTTCAATCTGCTAGACCTGCCAGGCGAAAAATTTGCAGACGGTATCGCTATTCCGGAAATTCAGCACGGCATAAAAATGCGCAGCGTCACACTCACCTATCCTGATGGCCGTGTTGCCTTAAAAGACGTTAACTTTGAAGCGCAGTTGGGAAAAATTGTCGCCTTAGTAGGACCAACCGGCGCGGGGAAGACCAGCCTCGCCTATCTGATACCAAGTTTCTTACAGCCCACTAGCGGCAACGTCACAATTGATGGGGTAGACGTTAGAGACATCTCAGTGCCCAGTCTACGAAAGCAGGTGGCCTATGTTTTTCAAGAAACCCAGCTTTTTTCCGATTCAATCGCCGACAATATCCGATATGGAAACCGCGCTGCCGCTATCGAAGACGTACACGACGCAGCAAAAACCGCCGGCGCACACGATTTCATTATGGCGCTGCCAGAAGGCTACGACACAAATCTTGGCACCATAACCAGCAAACTCTCCGTTGGTCAGAAACAGCGGATATCAATAGCCCGGGGCTTACTGAAAAAGTCCAAGATACTAATTCTCGACGAACCCACATCAGCACTCGATCCTGAAACCGAATCCTACCTCGTCGATGCCTTACATAAGGCCGCTACAGAAAAATTAGTGGTGATCATTGCACACCGACTCTCAACCATCACCCACGCAGACAAGATCTATTTTTTAGAAGATGGTCAAATACTAGAATCAGGCTCCCACCATGACCTGATGAGTACAAAAAACGGGCGCTACCGTCACTATATTGAATTACAGGCAGGAGCGAATTGATCACGAACGAAAAGATGCGTTTCGGCTTTTGGCCTAATCCACGCAGCGACTACAAATCGACCCGGATTCTGGCCCAGCACGCTGAAACAACCGGCTGGGACGGCATTTGGCTTGCCGACCATTTTTTGCCGGAGGAAGATGCTTTAATACCGGTACACGAGAGTTGGATCACACTAGCGGCCCTCGCCCGCGATATTCCACGAGTGCGCCTTGGCACCCTTGTTACGGGTAATACCTACCGACATCCGGCAGTGCTCGCCAATATGGTTGCTACCTTAGACAACCTTGCCGATGGACGGGTGGTGCTCGGGCTCGGCGCAGGCTGGCAGCAAAACGAACATGACGCCTACGGCATTGAGTACGGCACCGTAAGTTCGCGCTTAGATATGCTCGAAGAAGCCTGCCAGGTGTTACGAGGCCTTTTTCAAAACGACTATTTCAATTTTGATGGCCAGCATTACCAACTCAAGAACGCGCCTTTAGAACCCAAACCCCAGCAGGCAAAGATACCGCTGATGATTGGCGGCGGCGGCGAACAACGCACCCTAAAAATCGCAGCCCAGTACGCTGACGAATGGAATGTCTGGGGAGACGCCCAGATTTTACGCCACAAAATGAATATCTTAGACCAGCACTGCGAATCCGCAGGACGAGATCCGCACGAAATTGAGCGTTCTGCCGTTGCTCTGTTATTTCTTAGCGACAATGAAAAATACCTAAACAAAATACGCGCGGCAGAACTCGCCTCTCCGGCGATAATTGGTAATGTCAACGAAGTAATTGAAATCGTTAGCACGTTAAAAGAAATTGGCGTTAAAGAGCTGATTATTCCCGATTTTACCCTTGGGACCTTGATCGGTGCAGACACGGTGAAACAAGATTTAATGGAAAAATTTATCACTGAGGTTGCCGCCAAAATCTCGTAACCATGCAAAGAATTCACATCCAACATAATGGAACACAGCAATGGACAATCCGCATAAAGACCAAGTCGTAATTATCACTGGAGGCGCTGGCGGTATCGGTAGTCAGATGGCCAGCACGTTTGCAAATCAGGGTGCTCGAGTAGTCATAGCGGGTCGGGATGAGGACAAGCTAAAGAAAACGGCCAGCCATATCGCAGGGAAGAATAACACCTGCCTGCCAATACCCTGCGACGTAACCGACCCAGATCAGGTCGAGCACCTCGTCGCGGACACAGTCGAGCAATTCGGTCGCATCGACGTCTTAGTGAACAACGCGGGTGGCGCAATGTTCGTAAAACCACCAGAAAAATTACGACCTGAGCAATGGCGAGCGGCTATCGATCTAAACTTGAACAGCGTATTTTATTGCAGCGCGGCAGCCGGCCAGCGCATGATTCAACAAAATAGTGGTCGAATCATAAACATCTCATCGGTAGCCGGCGTAAAGAACTCGCCGTCCTTCGTCCATTACGGTGCCGCTAAAGCAGGAGTTATCAACCTAACAAAATCTATGGCAGTTTGCTGGGGGCCTCATAACATCAATATCAACTGCATCGCACCTGGACTAACGGCTACAGAAGGAGTCGCACAGTGGCTACCAGCAAAAAACAGAGAAGACGGCTCTCCGGTTCCGCCGCTCGAGTACCCGCCAGATCCGCAGAATGTTGCCGACCTCGCCCTATTTCTTGCAGCGCCGGGCAGCGCAAGGATTAGTGGGGAAATTTTTCCGATCCGTGCGCTTAACGAAATAGTCTAGGGCGCTGAAAAAAATCCCCAGCCTGGACTCGAGCTGCCGTGATATGCCCTAGCAACTCGGCCGGTATAGAACTGGCGCGCCCTTGTTAAAGAACTTACACGTCAAGCTCCCAAGCGAGTACCCATGCATTTAAGTGCGAAAGCACCACCGATTCTAAATATGTAAGTTCTACTCGCCTTACAAAACCGGGGGTAAAAGATAAGCATCGAGCACGCCCATTGGGCCAAGCACTCGATTAACGTCAGCCCGCTGCGCAGGCGACAATCCTTCGATTTCATCGCGAATATGACAACGTGATACCTCACTGTATTTTAGCGAGCGCATACGTACCAAGCCTTCACCAAGATCCACTTCGCACCACTTCTCGCCGGCAGCCAATGCTTCCCGGGATACCAACAGAAACTGATGGTAAGTGTCCCGCATATGGGTAAACAGCGGCGCTAACGTTGTCGGCAATTCGTCATTTGCCAGATATTGGCCATCATCAGATCGCGCTTGAAACAGCCGCTCCATAGTCTCAAGTAAAGCCGGCGCACTGGCCTCCACCCAACTCCTGGGCTCTGGATCTGCCGCCATATGCGCCTTGAACAGCCCAGCAAAGGTAAAGTCGCCAAGACTCGCCCGCTCACCTAACAAAAATCCGTGCTGCTGATAATGGGCGTCCACATGCACCATTAACGACTGAAAATCTGCTTTCACTGCCGCCGCTTGATCTGGCCCACACCCACGGTTGGCACAGGCGCGCAGACCAAAATTGTCGCGCACTTCGGTAATACGCTGCACGGCCTCAGCCTGCTCTTCAGGCGTTAGACCCTCGTGCATGAATTTCCCCTTCGCATTGGCGTAGAAACCTAGAGCAACATGCTCGATGTTATGGGGATAACACCAACGACTGCTGATGGCATAGCGTCCAAACCATTCATCTGCCCAATCTTCGAGCAGATGTGCGGCAATCCGTTGTACCGGTGTCACGGGCATAATCTGACGCTCGGGGTATTTAGCATTGAGCATGAGGCCGATAGGCGTGGTGTCGTGGATAAACCAGCCCTCGGGGGTTTGTAACCCCGGGATAAAGTGAGTACCCAAGCGGCCCTCCACTTCTGCACGAGCATGCTCAGTTTTTAGACAAAACTCATAGTCAACGTCTAGGTAGTTAAGCATCGCCTGCAACTTACGCGTAAAGAGACTGTGCTCACCACCCCATAAACTATAGCGTCCATCAAACATTTACCTGGCTCCTTCAAGTTTCAATAGATCGATCTTGCTGATTCAAAAATCGATCATAAAATTCAGCATAACTGTCAAAGGTAAAGTTCAGCGCTACTGCACCGATCTCAGTACCTTGTGCAATGACATCAAAGGCATGGAAACAATCTTCAAACTCGGCATAGCGCACTTCGATTCCTGCGTCGCGTAACGACCGGACATACGCCTGAGTCTCTCGATAAAACGGTTCTAACGTACCGACAAAGGTAATGGTCGGCGGAAACTCCGCATAATCACTGTTCCGAGCAGCAGCGGCATAAGTTGGTATGGCGCTCCCACTCTGTTCAAGAGCCGCCAAATAGGCCTGCCAGCCAATGCGGTTGGTCAGGGTATTCCACACCGGCACGTCAATATTTCGCTCAGCATCCTGTGGTTGCTCATCATCGATCATTGGGTAAATGGGCATCTGAAAAGCGATATTTACATCTCCGGTGTCTCGCGCCTTCAGCGTCACTGCCGCCGCGAGCCCACCACCGGCACTGTGCCCAGCCACCATAACCGCATCCGCTCTTGCTCCCAATTGAACTGCATTGTCGTTAGCCCAAAGCATCGTTTCATAGCAGTCGTTAAAGCCTGCTGGGTAGGGTTCGGTATACGCTTTGCGATAGTCTGGTGCGACCACAATACAGGGCCTGGTATTGATGAATCGTTCGATCAGTTCAGCGGACATTTCCGGGTTACCCAATATGTAGCCGCCGCCGTGAAAGTACAGTAACAAGGGTAAAGGGCCCTCTTGTTGTAGGGGCTTATAGACTCGAGCGCGGATCTGCCAGCGCCCATCACTGCTGGGAATATGTACTTCATCACACCGCAATCCAGGCCGATCCTTGCCCGCCAACAAGCCCTTCAGCAACTTATTCGCCAGTGTTGTTAACCACCTGTGCTTAATCAGGGTCTCGAAACGACTGACGCGATTGAAAAACGGTTGTAGGTCAGCATGCACCATTGAGCGGGTAACTTTCATCGGTCGATTCCGTTAGTTGTTGATTGTCGTGGGTACATCCAGCCGATCACTGGTATAGCCAACACCTGTCACCTTCTATATCACCAACCCAGAGTACCTGGATCCCCCTTAAATGGGCCAACCACCTCTGGGGTAATCCACCCACCATAAAAGTCCCCCTGCTGCGCTTGTACCTTTTCGCCGTCCACAAAGCAGTCTGCTAACGAAGCATAGAACGAGTACCACCCGTCAATACGCGCAAATCGTTCCGAGGGATTGTCATAGCGCCACGCTAGTCGCACATTCTGATACGCAAAATAGCTGGCACGCCCTTTCCATTCACAGAAACTCGAACCCTCAAGCATGGTTAACGGCTCAAGAATGGCTTCCGGCGCCAGATAAAATGTGGGCGGGCTGGCCGTTTCCAGCACACGAATACTGCCATTACTGCGGGCGATCAGGATGCCGTCTTTGCTCCTTACTTCCACCGATCTTTGGTCCGACATCAGCGCAGGTGGGCGCGGATAGTCCCATACCGACTCTTGATTCGGACCCGGACTCAGCGCAAAGTCCGGCCGCGTATTACCTTGGTATTTCCACATCGCTCTGCCTGTCACCCTATTCTATTAACAAAAAACATTACCGCGTAAGCGCTTCGAGATTAGAAGGATCGAACTCATTTGTAACGCGCTTTCACGCCCAGCCTACCCCTAGCTGTGCATGATTTCCCCATCGAGCAGCAGATCCAACATGCTTTACTGGTTAATATTGGGACAATGACTACTTTGTTTGGACGGATACTCCTTGGTGCCTCAGCACTCACATTCCTCGCCTATGGCGGCATAAGCCTGTATTCGCCCGCCATTCCCGCCGGCATCGCCGGAATCGAAATACTCAGCGGCGATGGCTTCGCAGAGGTCAGCGGCATGTATGGCGGCCTGCAAACAGGGATCGGTCTGTTTTGTTTACTGGCGTTTTTCAAGCATGACTATTATCGATCCGGTCTGATTATCTTGGGGCTGACTATGATTAGCCTTGCCATTGCTCGATTGAGCGGCATGTTGATGACCCCGGCTCCAGTCACCCTGTACTCATACGGCGCGCTTGCTTTTGAATTTGTTGTCGCCGCCCTGGCTTTTTTCGCGCTTTCCAGGATGCCCAATGACCCAGCATGAATACATCTTCATTGCGGTATCAATCATTCTGGGTTTGGCGATTACCCGCTTACTGCGCACCGCAGCCGCATTAGTTCGCGCCAGAGATCGAGTGACGTTTCATTGGTCATCCGCCCTTTGGGCTTTCAGTGTGATGCTTTATATCCTGCAGCTTTGGTGGATAGGTTGGGGCTTACGCGTAATCGAGGATTGGACGTTCCTCGACTTCATTATTTTAGTTTTCGGTTCTTCCTGCCTCTATGGCGCCGCGGAGATGGCTCTGACCAGCCCCGAAGGAGCGACCCTAGACATGTTGCAAGAAAGCCAAAACCTTGGACGCCTTTCCGCACTATCCATGCTGCTGTATTTTTTCGTTGGACCTTACGTCAACATAATCATGTACAACAACGACGCAGTAATACCATCGTTATTGGTACCGTCCTTGGGGATTGGCTTAATGGCACTGGTGATCAGCGCACCCAAGCGCTTCCCGCTGTGGTCGGCGCTCTTTTTGATCTACTCCATCAGCATCCTGGTACTGACTGTATAGTCGGCGTTAACTGGATCGCCGCGGTCTCCCTGGAAAGAATCGATTGGTGCGCTGCTGATAATCTTTGTAACCCGCTCGTTTCTGTTCCGAGTAATACTCCGACGGCACCGCACCGGTGGTAAACACCAGCGTTGTGTACATCGCCGTGGACGCAAACAACAACCCAATACCCAGCAAGACCCAAATTAACACATGCTCCGACCCCTGCAGGCTCAACCAAGACGGCACAGCGGCAATCACCAACCCGTTCCACACCATCCACTCGTAAAAATAATTCGGGTGTCGGCAGTAACGCCATAACCCAACATCACAAACCTGATTGTGTTTACCTTGGCGTTTCATCGCGCGCAAAAAGTTTACCTTCTGTAGGTCTGCTAAAGACTCTAAGCACAGCGCCACCACACTGATACTCAAGCCCACGATTTCCAGCACGGCGAACTGCTGACTGCCATTCGCTGTAAGCATAAAAATAGGCAAGGCTAAAAATGACGCATTAGCAAGCCCCTGAGAGATAGCATCGACCTGACGCGCCAGTCCGACATTACTCTTGCCCTCTGCCTGCCAACGCACGCGGAGGTATTGATAACGAGGGAATTCCTTTTGCAGCAGACCACGCCGCCAAAAATTTAGCGCGCCTATACCCATGCGCAAGCCCACCACCGCCAGTAACAGACTGATCAACAGCGAGCGCAACCAATAACCGTCGCTGAATCCGTAGGCCAGAAGCGCCATCAACACCAAACCCCAGGGCCAACCGATATCGACATAGCTCATACGTCCGGTGCGCCAAATCGGTAAACACACCACCAGAGCAAAGAGCAATAATTGCGCTAAGCCATTCACCAAGCCAATGAAAGCAAGAGAACTCGAAACAAGAATCACCGCCCAGCTAATAAGATATGGGTACCAAGGTCGAAAATAATGCAATTAGAACTCCAACATACGAGGGTCGGCCAATCCCGTGGGCCGGTTGAGAAACATCAGGGGATAACGCGCATTGTATAAAACCCGCACCGTCTCTGTCAGAAGAATCCCGGTAGTCCAAATAATCGCCGCGCCAAAATCATGGGCGCATGTCCCACCAAGCGCATATGCCGACCTTGAGCTTAGGCGGACTGCGCCGGGGCAAAACGCCTTAGTTGCGCTACTACTTCAGCACCTAAGGCTACTTCCTCTTCGGCATGTTCCGCGCAAATCTTTAAGTTAAACAGCCGGCAACCAGACTCGATATACGGTGCCAATTGCTCAGCAACCTCAGCCGGCGTTCCCGACGGTGTATAGCGCTCAAACTTTTCAAAAGGTATGTGATAGAAACCCTCCATACCGGTTTTTACTGCATCATAGGCCTTCTTCGAACTTTTCAGATCTACGCCGACCCATGGCTGATAGCCATGACACCAAGCTACATCGCGGCGCCCCAATGCGCTGGCTTCGTTGTGCACTATTTCAACCGCATCGGCAAACCTGCGTGCCGAGCACCATACACCGATCCAACCCTCGCTGAATTTAGCCGCTCGAGTGAGCGCCGCATCTGACCGTCCGCCCACTAATACGGGAATCGGAATGCGCGGCGTGGGCTTTATTACCGCGTCAGTGACGGCAAATTCGCGACCCGCAAAAGTAACCGAGTCGCCATTCAACACACCTTTGATAATTTCCAACGATTCATTGGCTCGAACTCCACGGCGGCGAGGATCAACCCCGCAGACTTCTGACTCGTGCCGATCTTCACCGCCGATTCCCACGCCAAAAATCATTCGTCCAGGAGCAATCCTTGCCATGCTTGCCAATTGTCGCGCTACTGGAAGCGGATGCCGCAGCGGTAGCAGATAAATACTGATCATTACACCAATGTCCGGATTCAACTGAGACAGCGAGGCCACCTCAACGAAGCCGTCAGTGCCAGAGCCATTGCGGAAAGACACATGGTCGGCCATAAACACATGATCAAAGCCCGAATTCACAATACCGGCGAGGGTTTGCTGCCGCGCCTGCCAGTCTAATGCCCAGAGGTTACTCGGCGTTGCGAGACCAAATTTGAGTTCCATAGCGCCCCTTAATTAGGTTCGTTTACTGCTAACCGTTATACGGCTATAAACCAAAAGCCTTTTCGTCGAGTCCAAGCATGACCCGCCCAGCCAACTCCATTACCGGCTCGCCCACCATCATGTGTTGCGACGCCACATGAACATCGCGAAAGTGACGCTGTAAGCACGACGTCTCAAACACCGAGGTGCCGCCCAGTAGTGTGTACATACGATCAATGACATCGATCGACGTATTCACCGCATGCACGGTCGCGGTACGCATCTGACGCCGGTCTTCCAAGGAGCCCGGCGCCAGTTGGGCATGCTGCCAACCTTGGCGAATTGTCTCGTAAAAAAGAGATTTGGCCGCGCGCAACGCCGTATCGGCTGCTGCGACATCGATGTGTAAGGACGGCCGCAACGACAGCGCGCGACGGCTACCTTGGGGTGTTTTCTTCTTCGATTCGTTAAGTACTTCAGTAATGCTGGCTTGAGCCATACCCAGACAGATCGCACCAATCGGTATACCCAGTAAAGCAAATTTCGGAAATTGATAGATCGGCAGTTGCGCATGAATCGAATCTTCCACGTCACCAGCCATGCGCTCGGCGGGCACCCAGACATCTTCAGCAATATAATCACTAGAACCCGAGCCTCGCAGACCCGATACGTGCCAGTTGTCCTGAATATCTATTTCTTCTGGCCGAAAGAACACCCGAGTCAGCGGTGCTGCGCGCTGGACCGGTTCGCCCGCCTCATCAACCTCATGGATGCCACCAGAGATCCACTCAGCATTGCGGCATCCGGATCCCCAGCGCCAATGGCCATTGATCCGATAACCGTCAACACCATCGCGGGATTCCGCATGCGCCGTGCCGCTGTCGGCAAAGACACCACTGGTAATAACGTTGGGATTTGCCAGCATTTCTGCCAACTGAGATGGCGGCAACGCGCCGAATAAGTATTGCGAGGTGGCGCCAATAAAAACACACCACGCAGTCGAGCCATTGGCCATGGCAAGGGTTTCGCAAATCTTGCAAAACACCTCGGGTGAGGTACCCAGTCCACCTAACCGCTCAGGCACCACTAAACGGTAAAAGCCCAGAGCAGCTAATTTTTCTGCCAAATCTTGGGGTAACTGGCGCAACTGATCGATTTCACCACTGCGCCGCTCAAGCTCTGCCTGTAACTGCTGCGCATGACCAATGAGTTCCGCGTCTGGTGCTATTGCCGAAGCTTGCATTAGACCCTCCAAAACACTTGCGCCTTACGTTACGGATCGGCGCCCTAAAGCCAATAAGGAGCATGCCAGAACATGTCGCAACATCAAAATAAGCGAAATCTCGGCCAACTAAACGAGGTCACTGCAGCAACCGATTAGGCCGAAATGATACTTTCAATTTTATCCTGCGCAGCCTCAATCAGTTTGGGCAGGTGATAAGTTGGAAACAAGTCCGGCGACGCGTCATAGTCGCGCAGCAACAGCTTAGTCAAATTCGATTTGTGCGCCTCGGTTGCCCCGTCTTGGATACCCATTTGTGGTGCAGCCATCCACATATCAGCTAGGGGCGTTTCATTGGACATTCCTAGTGCGCCGTGCAGATGAATCGCGCGATATACGATGTCATGGTTGAGCTTTGCCGCAGTAATTTTTATTGAAGCGATGTGCTTCCTGATTTCCCGGCTATAAGCTTGAGTTTTATCAATCAGCCAGGCCGTATAAAGCACATGCAACCTAAATTGCGTCAACTCTACATATGAGTCGGCTATGTCCTGCTGAACCATCTGCAACTCACTTAACAACTGCCCCTTGGACTTCCGACTAAGTGCTCGCTCACACATCATATCTAGGGCTTTTGTACACGTCCCAACTGCCCTCATGGCGTGGTGTACACGACCACCGCTCAATCTAGTCTGAGAACCAACGAAACCTGCTCCTTCCTCGCCAAGAAGATTCTCTCTCGGTATCCTCACATCGTTGTAGCGAATGTACGCGTGCCCGCCGCCGCCGCTTGTATTGTAATTCTCTTGGAGCGACGTCCCAATGGTGTGAACATTGCGGACTATTTCTACACCAGGGGTATCGCGATCAACCAAAAACATAGAAGCGCGCTCCATTAGAGGGGCATCAGGGTTAGTGATCGCCATGACGATCAGAAAGTCCGCGTTAGCGCCATTTGACGTGAACCATTTTTCTCCACTAATCACCCACTGGTCGCCATCACGCTGTGCTGAGCATATGAATTCTCCCGGCTCGCCAGCGTGCGGCTCTGTCATAGAATAGGCAGACCGTTTTGTGCCTTCTAGCAACGGCTGCATGTAGTTTTTTTTCTGATCCTCAGTGCCGTTATGCGCAATCAGTTCCATATTGCCCGTATCGGGCGCCTGACAGCCAAATAAGGTCGGCCCCATTCGAGTCCGGCCTAATTTTTCATTCAACAAGCAGAGCTTTACCTGACCTAAACCCGGCCCCCCAAGTTCCGGCCCCAAATGAAAGCCCCAGAGACCCTGATCTTTTACCCGCTGCTTTAGATGCTCGATATGCCGTCGAACCGCATTCCACCCCTCCTTAGTGAGGGGTTCACCATCTTTCGTTTTACCAATCCTAAAAAAATTATCCAACGGCTCTATTTCTTCTTTCGCAAACTTTTCAACCCAATCAATTTGCTCCTGAAACTCTGGCTCTACATCAAAATTTATCATTTGCTTCCCCCCAATTGTGTATGTCGTTGCGAGTTCACTTTACTATGCTATCCATTGGTTAATTGCGTATACCACCGTGATAGAGTTTCGCGTCCAGATGCTTTCCTCTACCCCCAAACTTCTTCTGGGTTTATCCCTTTCATAACAATACCGCCGTGCGAATTTTCCCAACTCGACGTCCAATCCGGCTCGACGCACAAAGCTCCCTTAAATTTAAAAGTAACTGATATCGAGCGGAACACGCGTGCTAAAGGGGATCGCCCCCTAATACGGCAGGTGTTTCGCAATAGGTCGTAAGAATGTACCGCTGATGCTCTTCGATTCGCTCGGAAAGCACATCGGCGATCTCCGGGATTTTCGAGTTCGCGGCAAAAAAACCTAGCATGCCTTTGTTTTGCTGAGTAACCGGCATAATTTCAGGCGGTGTGGCGGTGACACTCATGCTCATGGTTGCCCAATAAATATCGGCAGCCGACAGCGCATCGCCAACCAGATATGAGGAGCCCCGCTCGGCTTGCTGCGCCAAACGGTTGTCGATCAACGCAATCGCCTCGGCGATCTTAGCTGGGGCTGCAGCGCTGGCCGCATCACTGTATCCATACTTACGACCCAAAGGGCCATCATTAAGAATGCGCATATTCCACACAATACCGTCTTCTGCTAACACCACCGCGCATAGCCCAAACATGTCTACTCGCTGCGCAAAACTTTCTGGAATCAACGACGGACTGCTAGGACTGCCAATTCTTTCCGCCAGTGCAAGCTGTTCGGTCCAAACATTGCGCGGCCGCTCTTCAGCGTAAAACATAGTCGGCAGACCGGTTTGGCTGGTGAGCTCGTACAACCGAGCCTGGCGGTCCTGACCGGTCTCTTTGTCAACGCCCATAAGCGGGTGCAACGCCCTAATTACGGGAATACCTTTGACAAAACATATGTTTTTCAGTGCTTCTGCAAACAACGCCTGAACGCCGGGAATGAAGGTAATTCGGGTTCCTTCGGTCATTGCCGCTGCTTCGTCCAGCGATATGAAATTTGGACTGTTCGTGGTCGTGTCGCTACTCATGGTTTGCTCTCGTGTTAATTTTTGCTTTCAGCATTTACTGCCCCGTCAATACTTTACCCCATGGGCTACAAAGTCTGGCGCATCTCAAGCCCTACATTGATGAATCCGTATTTCGCGTAGAACGGCTCATTGTGTTTAGTCGATTCAAGCAGATACAGGCCAAACTCTTTGCACCCTCTGGCCTTTGCCAAGCTGATAGTTTCCTCAAGCAACAGCCCGCCGACATTCTTGCCCCGAGCCTTCGGGTCAACCACCAGCTCTTCTAACTGACAATATTCGCCGTTGTAGCGCAAAGCCAAATTAAAAGAAATAGAGGCCATCCCAAGAAGGTCACCGTCCTCCTCAGCAACAACCAAGCAACCCCTAGCTTTAGAAATTAGCTCGTTGAAGGTGCCGGAATCAAATAACCCATGGTCATTAGCGCTTGCGCCAACAAGAATGTTCAGCAGCTCTGAGCACTTCGACAGATCAGCCGACCCAGCAAGCCTTATACTTACGCTCATTACTCACCCCCCAAAAATGGCCAGACCCTACTAGACTCGTCTGCCGAAGACCTGCGATCTGATTATTGGCTGGCCAGTTGGCACTCTCACTACGCCCGCGTCATCCACATGGAAGTCAATTCTCATACGATTCAACTATGGCCTGGTAAGTTGCGACCTGGAGCTCGGATCTCAGAGGCCAAGGTGAGGACATAAGCTGGATCATACTCACAACTACAACCTCCTCGACCGGGTCGATCCAAAAGACGGTTCCTGCAGCGCCTCCCCAGTTATATTCTCCAGCGCTACCAATTACACCCGCGTATGCAGGGTTAGTAACGACCCCGAACCCGAGCCCAAAACCAACACCAGAAGTATTCCCATCAGTGGTTGGTTGTTCACCGATGCCACCCATTTGCATAGAGGGATTAAGATGATTTTGTGCCATATAGGCAACGGTTTTGGGACTCAAAATTCTATTCCCCTCGAGAATTCCACCACTCCTCATCGCTTCAGCGAATCGGGCGTAGTCCATTGCGGTTGAAACTAGGCCGCCGCCACCGGAGAACAAACTGACGCTCTCATAGTCAACCATCGCAACATTTTTTCGGCTCTTAAAGAACGCTGCAAAAGGGTTGTCCGCGGGAACTTCTGAGACATCCATCAGTCCACCGGTCTGCGGATCCAATATATGATTGGGCAGAAACCTCGCCATCTTATTATCGGGAACCTCAAAAAACGTATCCTCCATCCCTAGCGGCTTGAATAGATTTTCTCGCAGATAAACATCAAAAGATTGCCCGCTTAATCTCTGCACTATTAAACCCGTAATATCTACAGCGATCGAATAGTGGTATCGCGAGCCCGGCTGAAACTTCAACGGCAATTGCGCAACTCGTTGTGCAAATTCGTCTAAATCTTGGGCAGCCCAAATGTCTGCACCTAGATAAGCTCGGTCAACAAGATCAGTCTGGGCAGCGAATCCGTATGAGAGACCAGTTGTATGTGTAAGCAACTGGTGCATGGTCATGGGCTTAGCCTGATCTTCCAACTGCCCATCGGCATTAAGGACCTTCACGTCTTTGAGTTCTGGTACGAACTTGGCGACCGGGTCGCTTAGTTGGAATTTCCCTTGTTCATAGAGTTGCATAGCGGCCGCTGCAGTGATCGGTTTGGTCATGGAATAAATTCTAAACAGATCATCTTTTTGCATGGGTCTATCGTCATCAGAACCCCGGGCACCGTGCGCTTTGTAATGAACGACTTTGCCATTGCGCATTACAAGATTAACCATGCCTGCAACTTGATTATTCTTGACATACCGCTCGCCCAAGGCAGTCATCCTTTCCATGCGATCAGAAGACATGCCGACCTTTTCTGCTTTTGATGATGGAAGATCTTTAGTTTCGCTAGCTGATGCTGGTCCAGCCAACAGAACAAGGGCCAATAGCAAGCCTCGAATAAAGCCCTTTTGAGGCAACCCTGAAAGCTCTATGCGTCGCGTATAGTTCACTTCTCTCTCCCCAATCGATTATATGCGTTAGCGCCAATCCTACTTCCGATCATTTAGTCTTGCCAGAGCTCTCCCTGCCCATGAACGAACTGATGAGGTAATTTTCCGCGCCTCCTTTGTCAAATGCCGCAGCTCCCAAAAAATGGGTGGATACAATTTGACCGATTTTGTTATCGGGTAATATTGGGTTTCTTTTTCTGTCGGAGAAACTAGGTCGTGGGCATTCCAGTTATTGTTGATACTGATATTGGGCACGATGTAGACGACGTTTGGGCGTTAGCTTTTTTACTGCGCTGTCCAGAGCTGGACGTAAAATTAATCACTACAACAACCGGCGATACGCTATATAGAGCGCGCCTGACCGCCAAGTTACTGGAGAATTTGGGGGCTACTCATATTCCTATTGGCGTAGGTATACCCTTAGACGATAACCCGCATACTCATCAGGAGTGGCTTGGAGAATACGACCTCGACCAGTACCCCGGTCAAGTTCTTCACGACGGCGTTGGCGCTCTTTGCGAAACTATTATGGCGTCCGCGCAAACTGTGTCTCTTATTTGTATCGGTCCGCTGCCAAATATTGCGGCTGCGCTGTCTCGAGAGCCTGCTATCTCCAGAAAAGCTAAATTTGTGGGTATGCACGGAAGCATTCGCAGAGGCTATGCCGGCGCTCCTAAGCCCATGCGGGAATTCAATGTAAAGCTTCATACCCTCTCTTGCCGCGCCGTGTTCGAGGCAGAGTGGGAGAAGGTGATCACGCCTCTCGATACTTGTGGCGATATCATTTTAGATGGTGACCGTTTCGCCCTAATCAAAGAAGTTGCGGAACGCGAAGGCCCCAATAGTCCCGCAGGTATTTGCATCGCCAACCATGAGGCTTGGTTTCGCGCCATTAGCAACGGCGGCGCGATTAAAAAGATGGATCCACAGAAACAGAGCTCGATACTTTATGACCTCGTCGCGATCTACTTAGGGTTCGCAGAACATTGGCTTGAAATGGAGGAATTGAAGATAGAGGTTACGCCCGACGGAAAAACCTTAGAAGGCGATCAAGGAAATACCATTCGTTGCGCCATGAACTGGAAAGATCGCCCAGCCTTTCTAGATCTGGTGACCAGTCGTTTAACTGAATCTTCCGCGTCAATATCTGAATAACGCGGAGCGAATCGCGTGCACTTCTCTTTGTATCGTAACTTTTCTGATCCAAAGCCAAACATTATTTATTCAATTCAGAGCCCGCTAACTCAGCTCATATTTTATGACCAGAAATATCGCGCATACCGGGTACGGAGAACTTGCAGCCAAGACCTAGTTAATCACTTCTTTAAGGAATTTTTCCTTAAGATACTCCTCATCCAAACTGGCATGCCGAAGCTGTGCCACCTGCCCTCTGTCTGTTGCAATTTCCCCAATTCGACCAGGATTAGATTTAAATAGTTTCTTGCTTTGATAGTTAGCAATATCGTCAGCATAGGCTTGCTCTATGGATATGATGTTCCAACCGTTTTGTCTTAACTCGTCAACCAAATCACCAATAAAAAGCGCCGATATATCCATTTCATGTAACAACAGTACATGCTTAGGTGAACGACCCAGATGTCGAACCGCCATCTGGTCGTAGTGATTAATACTTTCCATCAAGGTCTGAACATAGAAGCTGCTCATCCTTTGCATATCAATAGTGACGCCGTCCTTTATGGCTTCCTGGAATAGACTTTCTATGAACCAATCCCAGTTCGTTAACGTTATGTAGGCATTAAAGTAGCTGTGCTCCGCTAACAGCGCTCTCATTCCATCGCGTTTTTCCAAACTGTCCCCCTCTTTCAAATACGGAA